>JANQQW010000194.1 GCA_028284885.1 Planctomycetaceae bacterium | reverse complement strand
GAGCACGGCGTCGACTCCGAGAGCGGCGAGCCGATCGTCCCCCCGGGCGGTGCCGTCGTCGTACTCGACGTTCACACCGGCGCCGTCGTCGCGGCCGCCTCGGCCCCGCGGTTCGACCTTGCCGACGTCGCCCACCCCACGCCGGACCGCTGGCAGGCCCTGCTCGACGACCCTCGACGGCCGTTCTTCCCGCGATGCACGCGGATGACGCTGCCGCCCGGCTCGGTCTTCAAGACACTCACCGCCGTTGCCCTCGTGCAGGAGGGTTTCGTCGATCCCACGCAGCCGTTCCACTGCCGCGGCTTCCTCGACACGCCGAAGCGGCATCGCTGCTACGTCTACCGGCACTTCGGCCGCGGGCACGGCGACCTCGACCTGCCCGACGCCCTCGCCCAGTCGTGCAACGTCTACTTCTTCGCCGCGGCGCGTCGCATGGGACCGGAGCCGCTGGTGAAGTGGGCCGAACGGTTCGGCTTCGGTCGCCCGACGGGAGTCGAACTGCCCGGCGAACGTGGCGGCCACGTTCCCCGGCCGCCGGGCGAGGTTCGCCTCGCGAGCGCGAGCGACGAGCCGTGGTACGAAGGAGACACGCTCGGGCTCGCGATCGGCCAGTCCCGACTGACGGCGACTCCGATGCAGGTCGCCCGCATGATGGCGGCGATCGCGAACGACGGCTGGCTCGTCACGCCGCACGTCGTGAAGCGGCTCGAACGCCCCGGCGACGTGGGGAGCGTCGTCGATCCGCCGAAGCCGCGCCGCATCCCCGACCTTCGCCCGGCGACGTTGATGATCGTCCGCAACGGCCTGGAGAGAACCGTCGCCGATCCGCAGGGAACCGGTTACCGTCGCGTCCGCCTTCCGAACGTCACAATCGCCGGCAAGACGGGGACGGCCGAGGTCTCGGGAGCCGAGGACCACGCCTGGTTCGCCGGCTACGCCCCGGCCGACAACCCCCGCTACGCCTTCTGCATCGCCTTGGAGAACGCCGCCAGCGGCGGCCGCGCCGCCGGACCGATCGCGCGTAGGCTCGTCCAGGAGATGGTGGCCGCCGGGTTGGTCCAGGAGTAGTGTGACGTCCCCGGAAGCCGTACGCTCCCCGCAGGCGTCCGCCGGCCGATCGTCAGACCTTCGAGGGATCGGCTCCGAGCAGTCCGACCTTCAGACCGTTGGCCTGCAGCACGGAGGTCGCCTTGCCGTTGACGATGAGCAGGACGATCAGCCCCATGCACGGGACGAACGTCATGAGCCCCATCATGATGCCCGACGCGGCACCGTACAGCTTGGCGGCCAGCAGGAACACGAACACGGTACTCGCGAGGGTTGCGACGCCAAAGAGACCGAGTACGGGGAGGTTGTACTCTTCGGGAACGAAGTAGTTCCCGACCATCGAGCCCAGGTTGACGAGGATGCAGAGCAGAATGGCCTTCTGCAGCATGGCCACGCTCTTGAGATCCTCACGCGTGCCGTCGAAGCCGACGACCTGGGCGGAGCCCTCCGAATACTCTTGCTGCGTTTCGTCGCTCACCTTCGGTGTCCTCGTTCACGGATTTCGGAGCAGTTTCGAGTCGATGCGGGAGTCGCGAAGCAGGAGAACACAAACGAATACTGATCGCCAGTCACTCCATCGATCTCGGCCGTCGGTCGCGAACCGAGTCCCGGCCGGAAGGCCGTTGGTCCCGAACTGGACCGCGGCCCCAGTGTCCCTATGCTGGGGTCTGGTCAACGAATCGCGAGTTTCAACGTGCCCACACGTGTGGTCCTCGCCATGTCGGGCGGGGTGGACAGTTCGGCGGCGGCGCGGTTGCTTCAGGCCGAGGGGTACGACGTGGTCGGCCTCTTCATGCGGTCCGGGGCGACGGTGGAGACGGTCTGCGCGACCAACCTACCGGTCATCAGCACGAAGCCGAACAAGCAGGGGTGCTGCAGCGCGTCCGACGCCGCCGACGCTCAACGCGTGGCGGACAAGCTGGACATCCCGTTCCACGCGGTGAACTTCGAGCAGTCGTTCGGCCGCATCAAGGACTACTTCGCGGACGAGTACCTTGCCGGCCGCACGCCCAACCCGTGCGTGATGTGCAACAACTGGCTCAAGTTCGGCAAGCTGTGGGACTTCGCCCAGCAGGTCGGGGCCGAACGGATCGCGACCGGCCACTACGCCCGACTCGTCGACGTCGGCGAGGACCGCCCGGCCCTCGTCCGCGGCGAGGACGCGTCGAAGGACCAGTCGTACGTGCTCTTCGGCATCGACCGCGACCTGCTCGACCGCATCCTGTTCCCGGTCGGCCAGTACGAGAAGCCGGCCATTCGCGAGTTGGCGAAGGAGACCGGTCTTCGCGTGCACGACAAGGCGGACAGCCAGGAGATCTGCTTCATCCCGGACAACGACTACGCCGGCTTCATCGACCGCTACCGCGACAAGGGGGACACGGCCGGCGAGATGGTCGACACGGCCGGCAACGTGGTCGCCACGCACGCCGGGTACGAGAAGTTCACCGTCGGCCAGCGAAAGGGCCTCGGCGTCGCGTTCGGCGAGCCGCGGTTCGTCGTCGCCATCGAGCCGGAGACGAAGCGGGTCGTCATCGGCGACCGCGAGGACCTGGCCCGCGACTCGCTCGAGGCGACCGGAACGAACTGGCTCGTGCCGGGCGTCGCGACGACGTTCGACGCCGCCGCCAAGATCCGCTACCGCAGCGAGGCCGCGGCCTGCACAGTGACCGTCCACGACGAGGACCGGTTCAGCGTCGCCTTCCACGAACCGCAGTACGGCGTCGCCCCAGGACAAGCGGTCGTCCTGTACGACGGTGACCGCGTCCTGGGTGGGGGATGGATTCGGTGACGGCTGGGGGGAACCACGAAACACACGAAAGTGATTCGACGGGGATCGACGAGGCCGTTTCCACGCTTCGAGCCAGCGGCATCGTCGCGCTTCCACGAGAGATGTCGGGCACCACCCGGATCACAACAGCCAGCCATGTCGAACTCTGCCGGATGGGTGGTGGCGAGGTCGAGACCTTTCAGCAGGTCGCCTTCACTTGGCCCGTCGACGACGAGTGGCACGTGCAGTTGAACTTCCTCTCCCCAACCGGCCACAGCCTTGAGCAGGCATTCGAGTCGCTCGAGCAGGCAACCAGATTCCTGGTCGACCAGTACGACACACCCTGACTCTGCGACAGCCCTTTCGCGTGTCTCGTGTATTTCGTGGTTCCAACAACAGCAGAGAACAAGCCGTGCCCGATCGTCATCGTGTCGCCAGTGTCTCCGACGTGCCGCCCGGGGAGGGGATCGAGTTGGCGGCCGGGGGGCGGATGATCGCGTTGTTCAACGTGGAGGGCGAGTTCCACGCGTTGGACGGGGTCTGCCCGCACTCGGGGGGACCGCTCGGGCAGGGGGCACTGTCGGGGTGCATCGTCACCTGCCCGTGGCACGGGTGGCAGTTCGACGTGACGACCGGCGTGCACCAGCTGAACGCGGGCCTGTCGCACCCGAAGTTCCCGGTGACGGTCGAGGGGGACGACGTGTTCGTCGAGCTGCCCGAGCAGTGATCGCGCGCCACGCATCGGCCGCGTGACGCCGGTGACCGGCGCGATTGTCAAAGTTTGCCGGGCACCCGTCGCGAGTCGGTCGGTTCGACCCCGTTTGTCGTCATCACCGCTTCCGACGACCGCCGATAGACGCAGTGGGCGGCTTCCCGCGAGCGCGGAGAGCCCCCCGGTCCACGCGGAGCGTCGCGGCCACGCCGAGGGACTCGGCGAGCGTCCACGGGACCAGTCAACCCGAGCGGGCAACGACGCAGACTTGGGGGGGACCCACGATGTCTCGACGAATGCGATGCGTGCCGGCCTTCGTGCTGGCGGGGCTGTTCCCGGTCTTCGTCGGCTGTGCCGGCGGGCCGAACATCTCGAACTCCGCCGAGTGCAGCCAGATCGGATGCCCGGACGGCGAGTGCGTGGACGGCGGCCACGGTTGCCAGCCACCGGACCGCTGGTCCGAGGAGTGGTACGCCTTGAAGGCGACCGAGCCGGTCGGCGCGCGACAGCGTTGCTACAAGGGCAAGGTCTGGCCGCCGCGACCGCGACCCGTCGGACCGCAGCAGCAGTTCTCGCACCGCTACCACGCGGCCCACTACTGGCCGTGGCCGTACAACTGCCAGGGCCGCGCCTACGTGCGGAACGTCGTGTCGAACCAGGTCGCCAACGGCTGGACCACCGAGACGACGCTGTACGACTACCACTTCGAGGAGGACACGCAGGAGCTGACCCACGCGGGTCGCAGCCACCTCGCGTGGATTCTGCGTGAGATTCCGCCGCAGCGGCGGGTCGCGTTCGTGCAGACCGTCCTCGACCCGTCGGTCAACGAGGTGCGGATGCAGAACGTGCAGCTCGCCGCCCACGAGATGGTGGGCGAGGAGCACTGCCCGCCGATCGTGCCGCGAGTCACCTCGCCCGTCGGCACGCCGGCCGAGTACACCGACGCCATCCAGCGGGCGATTCGCGACTCGATCCCCGAGCCGCGGATTCAGTTCAACCCGAACCCGACCGGCGTCGGCACGGGTGGCTGACCGACTCGCCGGACCGGCCCCGGTCCGACTCGCCTCGTTCGAACCCCGGACGACCACGTGATCGACACTCGCGCGACACCGGATCCCGACTCCGACCCCGGCGACGGGGCACAGGAGCGGGCCACTCCCAAAGAGGCGTCGCCCCGGGAAGAGGGAGTCGGTTCGCGGCCGGACCTGTACTCCGATCTCTTCGAGACGGGAGAGGCCGGGGCGTCGCGGCCGAAGGCCGAGCGCGAGTTCGGCGAGCCCGACTCGGAGGTCGCCTTCGCGTCGCGACGGGTCTTCGGTGCGCCGCGGGGCGAGTCCGCACCGCCGCAACGTCACGTCGCCCCGCCCCCCTGCCCGGTCACGCTCGAGGACACCGGCCTGACCTTGATGCAGGTCTGCGACCTGGTGCTGAAGTACCTGCACCTGCAGGGGAACATGCTGGGCATCCAGGTCTCCCGGCAGCTCCGGCTTCCGTTCCAGATCGTCGAGGAGGCGCTGACGTTCCTGAAGGGGGAACGCTGCATCGAGGTCTCGACGGGCGACATGATCGGCCCGGCCTCGTACCGCTTCAACCTGACCGACGCCGGACGCAAGCGGGCCCGCGACGCGTTCGAGGGCTGCCGGTACGTCGGCCCCGCCCCCGTCACGCTGGAGGCCTACGCCCAGCAGTGCCTCCGGCAGACGGTGACCGGCACCGAGTGCTCCCCGGACGCGCTCCGCCGCGCGTTCGCCG
This sequence comes from Planctomycetaceae bacterium, assembly GCA_028284885.1. Lineage (GTDB taxonomy): Bacteria > Planctomycetota > Planctomycetia > Planctomycetales > Planctomycetaceae > JANQQW01. Next base: position 76,392 of record JANQQW010000194.1, on the reverse strand, counting down.
GGATGATCGTGCGGGACGACCTGATCGACGAACTCGGCCCCGCGGTCTGCAGCGGCCGTTCGATCTTCGTCTACGGCCCGCCCGGCAACGGCAAGACGATGGTCGCCAAGGGGCTCGGCCGGTTCCTGAACACCTTCGGTGGAGAGATCCACGTCCCCTACGCCGTCCAGACGGAGGGGAACGTGATCACCGTGTACGACCCCACGCTGCACGACGCGACCGACCAGGCCGAGCGGCTGAGCGTGGGCCTGGCCGACGCCGCCATGCTAGACCCGGAGCGGGCCCGCACGCACGGGCAGGCCGACCTGCGTTGGCGACGGATCCGGCGGCCGGTCATCATCGCCGGCGGCGAGCTCACGCTCGACATGCTCGACCTGCGGTACAACAAGTCGGCCAACCTGTACTCCGCCCCGCTGCACGTGAAGGCGAACGGCGGCGTCTTCTTCATCGACGACTTCGGCCGCCAGATCGTCAGCCCCCGCGACCTCCTCAACCGGTGGATCGTGCCGCTGGAGGAGAAGCTCGACTACCTCACGCTCGCCACGGGCAAGAAGTTCCCCGTCCCGTTCGAGCAGATGATCCTGTTCTCGACGAACCTCGACCCGCGAGAGCTCGTGGACGAGGCGTTCCTCCGCCGCATCCGCCACAAGATCCACATCGGCCCGCCGGACCGCGAGATGTACACCGCGATCTTCAGGCTCTGCTGCGAGCAGCGGGGATTCGAGTTCTCGCCCGCCGCCGTGGACTTCCTCTTCACCCAGTTCTACGAAGCCGGAAAAACGGCAAGGTCGAGCGATCCCCGAGATTTGCTGGACATTGCCCAGTCGGTCTGTCGATTCGGAAGAAAGGACCCGGTGCTCACGCCGGAGCTCCTGGCCGACGCTGCCAAACGGTTCTTCTGCCGTCTGTAGTTCGGTCGTCCTCTCGCCGACGTCCACGACCGACACGCCACGCGTGTGCACAGGAGGTGCAACGTGCCCCGGCTCCACAGAAGCATCGCCCTCGCAGCGCTCCTCGGGGCCTGCTCGGCCGTCGGCTGCAACTCGCTGCGCACCGCGGCCAGCCCGCAGAAGGCGCCCGAGACGCCCGTCGCCAAGGTCTCGGAGAAGAAGTCCGAGGAGTTCCAGAAGGCGGCGAGCAAGCTCGAGAACCCGTCTGCGGTGTTCCTCGCCTATGCTCGTATGCAGGAACGGCAGGGAATGGTCGCCCAGGCCCGGCAGTCGTACGGGTTCGTTCTCCGCGAGCAGCCGGACTCCCGTGACGCGATGCTCGGACTCGCCCGGCTCGACCAGCTCGCCGACCGGCACCAGGAGGCAGAGCAACGCTTCCAGCAGGTCGCCCAGCTCCACCGTGACGACGCGACCGCCCAGGAAGCCCTCGGGCAGTTCTACGCCAGCCGCCAGCGGTGGAACGAGGCGATCCCCGTCCTCCGTCGAGCGGCGAACCTCGCCCCCGACGCCACCAGCATCCGCTACAACCTCGGCGTCTCCCTCGCCCACGCGGGCGACGTCGAAGCGGCTCGGTCGCACTTCGTCTCGACCGTCGGGCGAGCCGCGGCCCACTACAACCTGGGCCACATCCTGATGGAGGAAGGCCGGTTCGAGGCCTCCGAACGGGAGCTCATCGCGGCCATTCAGGCGAATCCGGAGCTCGAGGAGGCCCAGACGCTACTCGGCGAGCTCCGAGCGCAACGGGGTGACACCCAGATCGCAAGCGGCGGCCGAACGCCGAGCCTCGCCATCCGTCAGACCGCCGCCGCGGCACCCCGCCATCCGACGCGTCCGACTGCCGTTCGCGACGCCCAGTACCGTCGGCCGCGGACCGCCTCACCGAACGAGCAGTTCGAGCCACTCCCGAGCTGGGTCCCGGGAGCTCGGCAGCTTCGACCGACCGGCGAAGGCGAACTCTCGGCCGCCCAACGCGAGCAGCTGCGGAACCAGAGCGGCTACTGACGCCGCTCGCCCGGCGTCAGTTCGTGGCCTCGCGAATCACCCTCCCGGGCCCCGAGACCTCCTTGACCGTGATCTTGCTGAACATGGTCGGGTCGTCGGCGAAGACGGCCAGCTGGTTGGTCGCCTCGGTGCGGTGCCAGTTGTCGACGCCGAGGTTGCCGAGGTCGCCCTTGTAGGCGTAGATCAACCGGCCGTTGACGTAGGTTCGCACCTCCTTCTCACGAACCTGCACGCGAGTTCGGTACTTCACGCCCGGCCGAAACGCCCCCTTCAGGTTTCGCTTGAACGGCTGCGGGTCCGAGGCCGCTCGCAGCAGAAACAGGCTGTCCCGACCGCCGATCCCCCAGTAGAAGGTGCTGCCTGCGCGGTTCGGCATGATCATCCCGAGGTCGTTCCGCAGGTTCGGCTGCATGAACTCCATCGAGAAGTCGTACTCCCGCGGCGGTTCGTACGGGAAGACGACCTTCGGGACGAGCCCGCCGTCCGTGCAGTACAGGCTCCCGTCCTTCACCGACCACTTGTTCGTCGGCTTCGCGTCGAACTTCACGTCGACGAGCCGGATCAGGTCGATCACCCGCGAGGTTCCGGTCGGCCGCCCGGCGTCTGCCGTCCAGGCGGCGAGCTCGGCCTCCAGCTTCTCCACCCCCTCGGTGTTCTTCGCCCGTCGGTACCGCCCGATCGCCTTGCGGTACGAGGCCGTCATCGCCCGGACGTGCCTCGTCAGCGCCCGGTCGAACTTCGCCTTGGCGAACTTCACGTCGTCGTCCGCCGGGTTCTCGATGTTCCCGGTCGACTCGAACTCCTCGCGGAGCTTCTGCACCGCCTCGATCGCGTCGAGCTGGCCGGCCTTGCTCAGCTCCAGAATCCGCTCGTCGATGTCGGCCAGCAGCTGCTTCGCGACTTCGTCGTAGTCCGCCTGGTACTCCTCCTTCGCCTCCTGCAGTTCTGCGAGCACGGGATCGCTCGGCCTCGGCTTCGGGGGCGGCGTCGTGGTCTCGGTCTCCGTCCCGGTCGCTCCGACCACACCACCGTTCTTGATCGCCTGCAACGCGTTCCCGACCTTCCGCGCCTCCTCGAACTTGGCGGACTTCGTCAGGTCGGACAGCGCCGTCTCGTACGCCTTCACCACCTCCCCGCGGGCCTCCTTCTCGGCTGACTCGTACGCCTCGACGGCCTCCTTGATGAAGCGGTTCGTCGGCAACTCGCCGGCTTTCTCGAAAGCCTCCTTCTGCTCGACCAGTTCGGTCACGCTGACGAGTTCCCCCGCCTCGGCAGCCGCCTTGACCGCGTCGGTGAAGGAGTCGAGCAGTTCCTCGCGGGCCACGGCGACGGACTCCGCGTACGCGGCCTTCGCGTCCGCAAGGTCGTCGGCCCGAGCGGACGTGGCGAGAAGAGCGAGAACGACGACGGCGGTCAGTCGAGACGACATGAACGACTCCGAGGATCGGTCGGGCAGGACAAGCGTCGAGTCTACGCGTACGATCGGGAACCGACAACCGGCATCCTCGAACCGCCCACCACCCGACGGAGTCCCGCGTGTCCCCCAACACCCGACTGCCGACGACTGCCACCACCCTGCTGCTCGGCCTCGCGTTCACGCCGACGCAGTTCGCCGGGCCGGCCGTCACCACCGTGGCAGGAAACGGCCGGAACGAGCACACCGGCGACGGCGGGCCCGCCGTCGAGGCCGGTGTCGGCGGCCCGTTCGGAGTCGCGGTCGGGCCGGACGGCGCTCTGTACGTCTGCGAGACGACCACCCACGTCGTCCGCCGCATCGACCGCGAGACGGGCCGGGCGACCACGTTCGCCGGCACCGGTGAGAAGGGCTACGACGGCGACGGCGGTCCCGCCACCAAGGCCAAGTTGAACGAACCGTACGAGGTCCGCTTCGACGCCGAGGGCCACGTCTACTTCGTCGAGATGCGGAACCACGTCGTCCGCCGCGTCGATGCGAAGACCGGCGTCATCTCGACCGTCGCCGGCACGGGCCAACCCGGCTTCTCCGGCGACGGCGGGCCCGCGACCGAGGCGACCATGAAGGTCCCCCACTCGATCGAGATCGTCGGCCGGGACCTCTACGTCTGCGACATCGGCAACCACCGCGTCCGCCGTGTCGATCTCGACGCCGGGCGGATCTCGACGTTCGTGGGGACCGGCAAGAAGGCCACCACCCCGGACGGGGCGAAGCTCGCCGGCACGCCGGTGAACGGTCCGCGGGCACTCGCCTACGACGCGAAACGGGGGGACCTCTGGCTCGCTCTTCGCGAGGGCAACGCCCTCTACCGCATCGACCTCGCCGACGAGACGATTCACCACGTCGCCGGAACGGGCAAGAAGGGCTACGCCGGCGACGGCGGGCCGGCGAAGACCGCACTGCTCTCCGGGCCGAAGGGGGCCGCCGTCGATCCCCGGAACGGCGACGTCTACCTCGCCGACACCGAGAGCCACACGATCCGCGTCGTCCGACTCGAGACCGGCATCGTCGAGACCGTCGTCGGCAACGGCAAGAAGGGCAACGGCCCCGAAGGCGACCCGCTCGGCTGCCGGCTCGACCGCCCGCACGGCGTCTTCGTCGACGAGGACGGGACGGTCTACGTCGGCGACAGCAACAACCACGTCGTCCGCGCCCTGCCGACCGAGTAGCGGCCCGCCGACGACGCGCTCGTCACGTGGCGGCCCGCTTCAACCGGTCGTTGAGGGCCCGCCCCAGCCCTTCTTCCGGGAACGGTCTCGCGACAATCGTGTCCAGCCCGAGCCCGTCCAGAGACCGGATCGACGCGAAGAACCGCGTCGCCGCCTCGCGCAGGTCACCACTCGGCGACAACACCTCGACGGCCGCCCAGCCACTCGCGTCGGCAGGCGGCAGGAACGTCAGCAGCCCGCAACGTCCGGCCGGCGGCTCGGCGTCGTCGGCCGCCATCACGATCGGCGTGCGGGGGGCGTAGTGTCGCGGGAGCATCCCCGGTGCGGGCTGCGCGCGGGCAACCGGATGCTCCGATTCCTCCAGCATACGCACCGGCCCCACGACCGCCTCGATCTCCTCGACCGCCGTCCCGCCGGGCCGCAGCAACAGCACCTCGTCGCCGTCGACGCGCAACACCGTCGACTCGACGCCCACCGCGCACGGCCCGACGTCGAGCACGTAGTCGATCCGGTCCCCCAACTGCTCGACGACCGCCTCCGCCGTCGTCGGGCTCAACCGTCCGAACCGGTTCGCACTCGGGGCCGCGACCGGCACCCCCGCCGCCTCGATGAGCGACCGCGCCGCCGCGTGACCCGGCATCCGGACGGCGACCGACGGCAGACCGGCCGTCACCAGGTCCGGGACGACCTCCCGCTTCGGCAGCACCAACGTCAACGGCCCCGGCCAGAACCGGTCCGTCAACGTCGCGGCGGTCGGCGGCACGTCGGCGACGACCGTCGACACCGTCTCCCAGCTCGCGACGTGCACGATCAACGGGTCGAACGACGGCCGCTCCTTCGCCTCGAACACCCGGGCGACGGCGGCCGGGTCGAGGGCGTTCGCCCCCAACCCGTACACCGTCTCCGTCCCGAACGCCACGAGCCCACCGGCCCGCAACCGTTCGGCCGCCGCGTTCACGTCGGTCCCCACGATCGCCGTCATCCACGAAGTCTACCGAGAACGACGGCGAGATCGCAGCGAGCTACTCGCGGTCGTACCACTCGTCCTGCAGGTCCGCGTCGTCGAGGTTCTGCCCGACGTACCCGAGGCTCTTCTCGACGACGAGGTTCTCGTACGCCGGTCCGCCGTAGCCGAGGGGCTTGTAGCTCTCCGGTCGGGACTCGACGTGCCCGTCCACGAAGGCGACGTTCGCGGTCCCCGAGTGCCGGAAGTGCACCGTCGGGAAGTTCCCGCTCGGCGGCGTCAGCACCCAGTTCTCCCGCAGCTCGTTGTTCGCCCCGCAGTCGGCGAAGTCCGTGCAGAACAGCCCTGCACTGTCGGCGAAGGCGATCGTCTGCGTCGTCGAACGCAGGTCCCGGAAACGGCCGAACGACGGCTTGACGCTTACGCTGGGGAACGCGCTGTAGTCGTACTCCGTCCCCATCGAGAGGTACTGCCCGTTGTAGGCGTAGCCGGACGCGAGCCGGTCGCCGAACCGGACCACGTCGAGCTGCGACTCGCCGAGGTTCGGACACTGGAAGGCGGCGTAGTTCGTCTCCATGTAGGGCGTGAGCGCCCCGTCGGCGAAGTCGAGCTGCTGGTTCGGGTTCGTCTGGGCGTAGTCGACCGTCCCGAACCAGTAGCGGATCTTCCCGCTGGTGGGCGACGACCCGGCGATCGTCTGCGACTGCACGTCGAGGTCGTCGATCTTGTACGGCACGAACATCTCGGTGTGCGTGTCGGCGTAGTTGTGCATCGCGAGGGCGAGTTGCTTCAACCGGTTGCGACACTGCGACCTCCGCGCCGCCTCCCGCGCCTGCTGCACCGCCGGCAGCAGGAGTGCGATCAGGATCGCGATGATCGCGATCACCACCAACAACTCGATCAACGTGAACCCGGACGGAGGCTCCCCCCGCGAAGAACACCGTACACCTCGACTGACTGCTGACCGCTGACTGCTGACTGCTGCTTCCGCCATCATCGAGTCCTCGCTCGAAGGGCAAGCCACTCGGGGAGCGCAGCGGGAGCGGAGAACGGACACGTCGCCGTCCAACCGTCCCGACGCCCGTCCTCGCGGATCGCCGTGACACGAACGTCGATGGGCAGGTCTTCCGGCTCCCGGGTCGTCCTACTGGCTGCACCTTCCCGACGGGCTCGAAACCCGCAGTGGTCGAAGCAGCGTTCGTCTCCGGTTACGGCGGCGGGACCGCGACGGACTTGCACCGTCTTCCCTATTCTCCCGGCCAGGCAACGAGCCCCCGGGCACCCACGACGGGAGGACTCTACGGGCGAGCGTTCCCAACTTCAAGCAGCGAACCTCAGTCGCCGTCGCCCCAGTCCTCCGTCTTGTACCGCAGGAACCGCAGCGAGTCGGACCAGTACTCGGCCGGCAGCCCCGCCTTCTGCTTCAGGGTGCCGACGAACTCTCGCACGTCGGGCAGCGTCTCCCACACGCTCGGCAGCAGCGTGCCGCGGCGGCCCCCTTCGACGACGATCAACCCGTCGACGCCCGGTCGCACCCGTTCGAGCAGTTCCGCTTCCGACTCGACCGGGAACGGCGTCGGCTCGCTCAACACGGAGACGTGGTACTGCAGCGCGTCGTACTCGTCGGCCGTCAGCGGCCCGAATCGCGGGTCGCGAAACGCGGCCGAGTACGCGTCCCCCGCGACGTCCTCCACGAGCGGACGGCTCGCTTCGAGCGTCCCCATGCAACCTCTCAGTTTGCCCGCGATCCGGAGCGTGACGAACGAGGCCCGCGTCTGCTGCAGCACTCGCGGGTAGAGGCTCGGTTCGGGGGTTACCAACGTGCCGGACTCGAGTCCCGTCCGAATCGCCCAGCGAGCGACGTCGAGCAGCGTCCGTCGGTCCTCGGGACCGTAGACCGCCGGCTCCACGTCGTCGGACTCCGTCACCACGAAACTCCCGTACCCGACGACCCGGTCCCGCGGCCCGGCCGTGTCGCCGGAGTTCCGCAGGTCCACACACTGCACCGCCCACCCTCGCTCCCGCGAGAGTTCGAGCAGGCCGCCGATCGGCACGAACCCGCACGCACGATCGCCGCGAAGCTCGTCGATCCTCCCGTGCACGATCGCCTCGGCCGTCGCGACGTCGATCCCACGGGCCCTGTCGTACTCCTCGTAGTGACTCAGGTCGGAACTGACCACGATCAACGTCCGCTCGTCGGCGAGGGTCCTGAGCACCGTGGCCACCTGCTCGGCCGACGCGTTTCCCACGACGAGCGGCACCACGCGGAACTCGTCGAGCACCGTCTGCAGGAACGGCAGGTGGACTTCGAGGCTGTGCTCCCGTGCGTGGGCCGCGTCGAGCGGGCCGACGAACGCCGTCCGTGACAACCCGGCGAGCGCGTCGACGTCCACCGGGACCATGCCGAGCGGCGTCTCGAACAGGTCCGCCTCGCAGTAGGCGAGCCCGTCCACCGGGACGTGGTGGCACGGCCCCAGCAGGACAACCCGATCGAACTGGTCGGAGAACGACTCCAAGAAGGCGTACCCGCTCGCCGCCACCGGTCCGGAGTAGACGTACCCGGCATGAGGCACGATGAGCGCCCGCGGACAGGTGACCTCGTAGGCAACCGTCGACCGGGCCACTTCGAGGTACCCGGCAATCGCCTCACGGAGTTCGGAGGCCTCGCCCGGATAGAATCGGCCCGCCACAGCGGGAGCACGCACGGTCGTCACGGCCGTCTCCCGATCGGAATCGCGTTGACGCCCACGCGGACGCCTCGAACAATCGACGTCCGCATCGTACGACCACCCACTCGGACCGTCCAACCGGTGACCGCTGCCGCCCCTTCCACCGTCCCCACGAAGTACTGGCACGCACTCGACGACGGCCGCGTGCAGTGCGATCTCTGTCCCCGCTTCTGCCAACTGCACGAGGGGCAACGCGGCTTCTGCTTCGTCCGCGCCCGCCAGGACGACGAGATCGTCCTCACGACCTACGGCCGTTCGAGCGGCTTCTGCATCGACCCGATCGAGAAGAAGCCGCTCAACCACTTCCTGCCCGGCACGCCCGTCCTCTCCTTCGGCACGGCCGGTTGCAACCTGGGCTGCCGGTTCTGCCAGAACTGGGACATCTCCAAGTCCCGCGAGACCGACACGCTCGCCGATCAGGCCGACCCCGCGACCATCGCCCGCGCCGCAAAACGGCTCGGCTGCCGCAGCGTCGCCTTCACCTACAACGACCCCGTCATCTTCATGGAGTACGCGATCGACGTCGCGATCGCCTGCCACGAGGTCGGCGTGAAGACGGTCGCCGTGACGGCCGGCGAGATCTGCGAGGAGCCGCGGGCCGAGTTCTTCGAGCACGTCGACGCCGCGAACGTCGATCTCAAGGCGTTCACCGAACGGTTCTACCGAGACGTCTGCGCGAGCCACCTGCAACCGGTGCTCGACACGCTCGTCTACCTGAAGCGGGAGACCGACGTCTGGTTCGAGCTGACGACCCTGCTGATCCCCGGCGAGAACGACTCGGACGCCGAACTGCACGCGATGACGGAGTGGGTCGTCGAGCATCTCGGGCACGACGTGCCGATGCACTTCACCGCCTTCCACCCGGACTTCCGCATGCGGGACAAGCCGCGAACGCCGCCGGAGACGCTCGCCCGCGCCCGCGACATCGCCCGCGAGAACGGCGTCCGCCACGCCTACACCGGCAACGTCCACGACACCGCCGGCAGCAGCACGTACTGCCACATGTGCGGCAAACGGCTGATCGAACGCGACTGGTACGTCCTCGGCGAGTGGAACCTCACCGAGACCGCCTGCTGCAACCTCTGCGGCATCGAACTCCCGGGCGTCTTCGAACCGCTGCCCGGCGACTGGGGGGCTCAGCGTTTGCCTGTCAGACTGCGGGACTTCGCGTGAGTCGCGTCTCATCGCCCATCAGTTTGCGGCATTGAAGAGCTTCGCTGGAAAGGCCCGCTCCGCAACTACGAGCGGCGTGCCCAAGAACGTGTTTCGGCGGCCCTTTGGGGTTACGAACACCTTCATGCTCATCCTGGTATTCGGAAAGATCGCAACGCAGATCACATAGGAATCCTCAGCACCTCCAACGTTCTCATTTCTCAGCTCGATCAAACCACTGAGTTCCTCTGCGGAGATGCAGCAGATCCTCTCGTTTGCCACGCAGACGAATCCGATATACGTAGACGGATACCGCTGGACGAGTGCATCAATCTTGGCGATCTCGCTCGCATCCAATCCGAACAAGTACTCGTCCGCCTTCTTGTCATCCCAGCTCGCAGCCCTTGCCTTCTTGGTGCGGTACGTCAGATAGAGGCCGATGTCATTATTCACGACATATGCGCAGCGTACGCGTTTCCCATCCGCACCTCGAAACTGATTGATGGACGTGTATCGGTCGTCTTCGGCCACCTGAAGAACCGCAGCGCCGTAGTACAAATGGTCTTTGTCAATCTTCATCGTAACTCCTGCGGCAAGTGGTCACATGCAATTGTTCCAAGCATACACATGCCCACACTCGTCCGACAAGCATGGCTTCCGCGGCCACGCCACAAACAGCAGCAAGTGCCTGTCCGTTCCAAGCCCCGAGTCTCAACTGCGTTGCATGCTCGCCAACCCGATGGGCGAAGCACACGTCAGACCAGCCCGAGGTCCTCGTAGATCGCCGTGTTGACGGCCCAGTTTCGCTGGCGGTGTCTTGGCTCGCCGACCTGGCCGTTGGTGATCCAGGCGACGGTCAGGTGGTGGTCGGGGTCGTGGAAGCCGATGCTGGACTGGACGCCGCCGTGGCCGAAGGCGTGGTCGCTCGCGTGGGGGCCGTAGCCGTAGGCGACGACCGGTTGGCCGTACCGCTTCGAGTTCACGATCACGCCGAGGCCGAAGTCGATGGTCTGCTGGAACGTCTCGTCGTGCAGCCCCTCGCGGTGCCGGCTCGTCTTCCGCTGGACGACGCTGCCGCCGAGCACCGTCGCCCCGTGACCGCGGCGAGCCCGCGCGAGGTGTTCGTAGAAGCGGCCGAGCTGCCGGACCGGGCCCCGGAAGTTCCCGCCGGGCGACGCCGCGGCGAGGGCCGCCTCGTCCAGCATCCAGTCCCGCGGCTTCAATCCGTCCCGCGACCGCTCGTAGAGGACGCCCAGCCGGTCCGCGACCGCCGGCACCTCGGCCGGCTCGATCCCGCAGTACACGTCCTCGAGTTCGAACGGGTCGAGGACGAGCGTGCGGACGGCCCGGTGGAACGGCTCGCCCACGAGCCGGCTGACGACCTCCCCCAGCGCGAACCAGCCGTTCGTCGGGTCGTACGCCCCGCGTTCCCCGGGTTGCCAGTCGCCCGGCAGCTCGGCCGACGCGATCGTGCCGAGCACCTCGTCCCAGTCGTGCAGCGGGCCGTCGTGTCTCACGCCGTGCAGGCCGTGCGAGTGTGTCAGCAGGTGCCGAATCGTGAGGACGTGCTTCCCGCCGCCGGCGAACTCCGGCAGGTACTCGGCGACCGGGGCCTCGACGTCGAGTTCTCCTTCGTCCGCCAGCCGCAGGATCGCCGCCGCCGTGAGCGGCTTCCCCGACGACATCCACGGGACGACCGAGTCGGTCGTCATCGACACGCCGGGGCGGCACTCGCCGAACGCCGCGTCGGCGACGACGTCCTCACCGACCGAGACGTACAGCTGCACGCCCGCCTGCTGGCCCTCGGCAACGCCCCGTTCGAGCAGTTCGATCGTCTTCGAGAGCACCGGCATGCCATTCTCCGTACGACGGACTTCCAGTCCGTCAAGTTCGACGTCCGCACACGGACCAGACGGGTTGGAGATCCGTCCCACCGGGTCAGGCGACCGGCAGCCCGCGTTCCTCGCGGATGCGGCGAACCTCGCCGAGCACGTCGTTCACCAGCCGGCCGTTGCGCTGGATCGCCAGGAACTCGGTCACGTTCACCAGCAGGTTCACGGCCAGCATCGCGCAGGCCACCAGGAAGTGGACCCACGCCGAGGTCAGCGGGCCGATCCCCTTCCAGTTCACGTTCGAAGCCGGGTCGGCGACGCCGCCGAACGCCCCGGTCGCGATCAGCAGGCCGATCGCCACGCACATCCAGGGCAGCGTGCGGTACTTCAGCGACAGGCTCTCGTTCACGTACCGTTGGTCGAGCTTGTACGCCCGGCAGGTCTCCTCCAGCCACCGGCCGGTCCCCATGAAGTACGTCAGCACGATCGCGTGCACGAGTGCCGTCGTGACGAGGGCGGCAAGTCCCGTCAGCAGATGCACCGACACCCGCTGCTGCACGGCCCGCTCGACCACCCGCGCATCCCCCACCTGCAGCCCGAGCACCAGGGCCGCGACGATGAAGACCGTCGAGACGACGGCAAGCGTGGCGAACGTGCGAGACAAGGTCGGGAGGGAGGTTTCAGGAGTCGGGAGTCAGGGGTCGGTAGCTGCGTTGCCACGCAACGCAGACGCAGTCTCGCGGCTCACGACTCGTCGAGCCGCACGTCGACGCTCGCGGAGTGGGCCGTCAGGCCCTCCTTGCCGGCCATCAGCCGTACGTCGTCGGCGTCCTTCGCGAGCGCGGCCGCGTTGTAGGAGATGATCGACGAACGCTTCAGGAAGTCCAGTGCACAGAGACCGTTCGCGAAGCGGGCCGTCCCGCCGGTCGGGAGCACGTGCGACGGGCCCGCGACGTAGTCGCCCAGGGCGACCGGCGTGTGATGCCCCAGGAAGATCGCCCCGGCGTTCTGGACCTTGGCGAGCATCTGCTCGGGATCGGCCGTCGAGATGTGAAGGTGTTCGGTCGCGAGTTGATCCGAGAGCCCGGCCGCCTCGTCGGCGTCGTGGGCGATGACGAAGGCCCCGTACTCGACGAGGCAACTCGCCGCGAGATCGCCCCGCGGCAGCGACGCACACTGCTTGACGAGTTCCTCGCGGACCGCCTCGACGAGCGGTTCGTGCCACGTGATGAGCACGCCCGACCCCGGACTGTGCTCGGCCTGCGAGATCAGGTCGCTCGCCACGAAGGCCGGGTTCGCCGTCTCGTCGGCGAGCAACACGACCTCGCTGGGGCCGGCGATGCTGTCGATGTCGACCTCGCCGAAGACGTGCCGCTTCGCGAGCGCGACGAACAGGTTGCCGGGACCGACGATCTTGTCGACTCGCTCGATGCCCTCGACGCCGTACGCGAGAGCCGCGACGGCCTGCGCCCCGCCGACGCGGTAGACCTCGTCGACGCCGATCTCGTGACACGCGGCCAACAGGTCCGTGTTGTAGCCGCCGAACTCGGTGGGCGGCACGACGACGGCGATCTGTTCGACGCCGGCCGTCCGGGCGGGGACCGCCGTCATCAGCAGCGTCGACGGGTACGCGGCTGCTCCACCGGGAACACAGACGCCGATCCGCTTGAGCGGCAGGTACCGCTGCCGGAGTTCGATCCGCGCGTCCCCCTCCTCGCGGACGACCGAGACGTCGTCGGTCATCACGGCCTGCTGGAACTCGGCGACGTTTTCCCGGATGCGGCGGATCGTCGCGAGGTACTCTGGGTCCGCCTTCGCGTGGGCCTCGGCGAACTCCTCGGGGGCGACCCGCAGCGTGTCGGCCGTCAGTTCCTTCCCGTCGAGTTTCGCCCCGTACTCGAGGACCGCCTCGAGCCCCCGCTCGGCGACGTCGCTGCAGATGCGCTCGACGACCGCCTGCGGCGAGAGCGGTTCGCCGAATAGTTCGATCGTCCGCTGCCGGCCCGCCTCGGAGACGACGTCGCCCCGCGGGCTCAGCTTCTCGCGGAGGGCGTCGAACAGGGGCGTCGCGTCGTCGCGGCGGCAGTCGATCGTCGGAATCGGGAGGTCGGTCACGGGTGTCGCTTCAGGCGGGATGCAAGGAGACGGCCTCTAGATTCTAATCGCGACTGTCCAGAACCCAAGGAAGCCGACGTGAACAAGCCCTTCATCGACATGCGGAGCGACACCGTCACCCGGCCCACGCCGGCCATGCGGGAGGCGATGGCGGCCGCCGACGTGGGTGACGACATGATGGGCGAGGACCCGACCGTCAACCGGCTGGAGGCGACCGTCGCCGAGCTGTTCGGAACCGAGGCGGCCGTGCTCGCCTGCTCGGGCACGCAGTCGAACCAGATGGGCGTTCGCTGCCACTGCGTTCCGGGCGACGAACTGCTGATCCACGAGTCGGGCCACATCGCCAACTACGAGGCGGGCGCGCCGGCCGTCATCAGCGGCGTCAGCACCCGCACGCTGCCCGGGCCGTTCGGCATGCTCGACGTGGAGACGCTGCACGGCAAGGTGCGGGCCGACGACCAACACCTCGTCCGCACGCGGCTGCTCTGCCTGGAGAACACCACGAACATCGGCGGCGGTCGTGTCTACCCGCTGGAGAGGCTCGCCGAACTGGGCGGCTGGGCCCGGGAGAACGGGCTCGCCGTGCACCTCGACGGAGCCCGGCTGTTCAACGCCTGTGTCGCCGACGGCTACTCCCCGGCCGACGTCGCCCAACACGTCGACACCGTCTCCATCTGCTTCTCGAAGGGCCTCGGCTGCCCGATGGGCTCGGTCCTCGTCGGCTCGGCCGAGCACGTTCGTCACGCCCGCCGAACGCGAAAGCTGCTCGGCGGCGCCCTCCGGCAGTCCGGCTTCGTCGCCGCCGCGGCCCTCTACGCGCTCGACAACCACGTCGACCGACTCGCCGACGACCACGCGAACGCACGACTATTCGCCGAAAAGGTCGCCGCCGTCGACGGGCTCTCGGTCGACCTCGCCTCTGTCGAGACGAACCTCGTTTTCTTCGAGGTCGATCCGGCCCTCGGCACGGCTGCCGCGGTGCAGGACACGCTGATCGACCGCGGCCTCCGCATGTACGCCCTCGGCCCCCAACGCCTGCGGGCCTGCACCCACCACGACATCACCCGAGAGGACGCCCTGCGGGCCGCGGAGATCGTCGCCGAAACCGTCGGCAGCGGCGTGACGGCCGGAACGAAGTCCGGGCCCTACGAGTGGTGACACGATGGTCGGCCCACGTTGGAAGGCCCTGCTGTTCCGGCTCTGGTCGAGCTTCGGCCCGACGACGACGCTCGGCTTGCTGGCCCTCGTCATGCTGGTGGTGGGTGCCTACTTCACGATCCGCAAACGCGACCGCCGGACCGGGACCGAGTGGCTTCTTCTCTCGTGGTTCGTCGTGTTCGCCGACATGCTCGTGATCGTCGTCAACTCGTTCGCAATCATCGGCGACCCACCGGACACACCCCTCGAATGGACGGCTAGACTCTTCTGGACCGGTTTCGGAGCAGTCGCTCGCAGCGTCGTACCCGCGATCCTGTCGCTGCCGGTCATCTGGTTCCTGCTCGACAAGAAGACGATCGGCGACGTCCGACCGTTGCGACTACCGATCATCGCCTGTGCCATCGTGGGCATTGACGTCATCCTGCTTCTGCTGAACCTTCACGTCCTGATTCCAGCGTGAGCGTTTCCATGAGCGTCCTTGCGATCCAAGAACTCGTTCCACTGCTGATCGTCGAGGACATGGACCGGTCCCTCGGCTTCTACCGCGACCGGCTCGGGTTCGCCGTCGTCCGGACGTGGGAACCGGACGGCCGGATCGCGTGGTGCCGGGCCGAGCGGGACGGGGTGGCGATCATGCTGCAGGAAGCGTGTGACGAGGACGGGCCCGCCGAGGGGCGCGGCCGCGGGACGGCCCTGTTCCTCCACTGCGACGACGCCAACGTCGAGCACCAACGGCTCGGGAAGCTCGGCCTCGAACTCGCCCCACCGCAGGTCGCCTTCTACGGCATGAACCAGTTCTTCCTGACCGACCCGGATGGCTACGAACTCTGCTTCCAGAACGACGTGCAGCGCGAGTAGAGCCTCTCCACGTCACCAGAGCTTCGGATCACTGAGGGGCGGAACGCAGTCGAGGCGGCCAGGGGTCGGGAAGTCGTCGGCCGCGACCAACGGCTTCGCCTGCCAGCCGAACGGGTACTGCAGCGGGCACGGCGGGACGTACGGCTCGGCGACCTCGGGAAGGAAGCCGAAGCGGCCGTAGTACTGCGAGTCTCCGTACACGAACACCACCCGCCCGCCGAGCGAGGTGACCGCCTCGACGCCGGTCTCGATCAACCGGGTTCCCAGACCGCGATGCTGGAAGTCCGGGTGGACGGCGAGCGGCGCGAGGATGGCCCCCACCCACTCCGCCGTGCCTTCCCGCTTCACGGGGCTGAAGGCGACGTGACCGACGATGTCCTCCTCGTGCACGGCCACGAACGAGAACGTCTCGGGCTTCGACAACACATGCAGCAGATCGACCGCGAGTGCGGCCACCGACTCCCGTTCCACAGCAGGAAACGCGGCCTGGTGCACGGCCCGGATGCCCGCTTCGTCCTTTGGTGTCGCACGTCGAACGTCTGGCATGGGGGCCCGCTCGGTTCCGATGTCAGGAGGAGACGCCTTGGGTCTCGGCCCGTCGGCGTTCGTAGTCGTCCCGCGTGACGACCATTCGCCAGTCGCCGTGGTTCTGTTCCTCGGTCGGCGTGAAGCCGCACTTCACGTAGAACGGCTCGGCTCCGCCCGGCTTCCGCTGGACGCCGAGATCGACGTACCCGACCTTCGGGTCGTCGAAGAGTTCGGCGAGCAGTTTCGCCATCGTCCGCGAGCCGACGCCCCGCCCCTGGTGTTCCGCCCCCACCATGAAACGCCAGACGTAGACGTGCCCCGGCTCCCACTGCACGGCGAAGAAGGCGACCGGCGTCCCGTCCTGGTAGACGCCCCGGCAGTACGAGTCCGTCACGAGCCCGACCTGGGCGACCGTCCAGAGATTGTCGGCCACCAACCCCTTCTGCGCCTCGCCCACCTTGAGAGCCGTCAGTTCCTTCAGGTTCTCGAGTGTGACCTCACGGAACTCCAAACTGCTCATGCCAGCTCCTCGTCGAACTCGGTCCACCGTGCGATGGGACGACGCTCGGCAGGGGCAATTGGTTCGCCGGAAACATCCGCCACGCAGTGTGCCATGCCCTCACTTGAAGCGGATGAACACGCGAAGGCGGGCTCGACGTTCGACATGGTCACCCGGCCGCCCGGCCGCCGACACTTGGGCCACCACTCCAAAGTCGCACTGCACCAGCCACACCCGCCGACCTCAACAACCCAGACGACTGCTATATCGCGCCATAGAGCTCTGACAGCGTATTTTGCCTCCGCAACTTGTCGGTACTAAGGTCGTTCAGGGCCATTACGGCATCAACGCATCCCTCCAAGGTGTCATTGACGTCTTGTGACTGCGTCTTGAACACAGAGACGATCTTTTTCGCGTAAGCCTCAGCCTTCTTCGAGTTCAAGGACGGCACGTCAGTACCTGCAAGCTTCGCCGCCACAAGAGGAAGCACATGCCACTTGTACTTCCTCGCATTGCTCGTAACCTGGCCACCCGATGTGAGCAAGTGAATTCTATAGATCACGAGCGCGCCCGCGTAGTAGAGAATCGGCTTATTCCCTTCAGCAAACAACTGCGCCCCCAACTGCTCGTACATGGCCTTAGGATACTTGAACGCCAGGTCTGGACGCTGTAGGTACATTGCAGCACACACACGCGCAACCGTGTCAAGGTCAATGATCCTCAGTGCCGGAACGTTCTTGCCGACGTACTGCCGCAGCCGCCTTTCAAAATAGAGCCGACCGTCCTCGCCTTCATACGTATTGAAGTACGCCTCAATCTCCCTCGCCATGGGACTAAGGGAGAGAAACTGCTTGCCCTCCACCTTGCTCTGCGAATTCGTGGCGCGGACCAAATCGGAGTACACATCCTCGTCCTCGGCCTCGACGACCTTGACCGTAACCATCATGTCGTCTGCCATCGCCGCCCGACTCTCGAACAAGACATGCGACGTTTGGCATCCATTCACGATCTGCGGGTCACGAACATGCAACTTGTTGGTGCGAACCACGACGTCGGGGCTTACGATCGTGATCCCATTGTTCAAGACAGGAAATCGAGACTGTCTCTTCGGATCACCTACCGTGTCCGCAATCGACGAGTTGACTTCGTTCTTGTCCCCAAGATAGTGCCTGACGTTGTCCTCAAACAACTGGGAACGGATGTTTCCATCCTCTGAAGTAAGCACCTTGTCGACAAAGTCCGAAGCCCGAATCACTGCAAGATAGGACTCCTCGATCCCCTCGATCTGCGGAAGCCCTGCATGGGAGTGCATTTCAATGTCGATCTCTACGCTGCTATACGAGGCAACCCACTCCCGAATGATGAAGTCTGCGTTCTCGAACTGTATTTGTACGGCATGAAAGCACTTTGTCGCCTCAACCTCCTCTTTGACATTGGAAAGCGCGTCATTGTGTGGACCCTGCGGTTGATTACCCCCCCCAGTCACATACAGAGCACGCACACTTGGACGGCCGTTCCGAATCTTTGCCACGTTATCGATGACAACGTCGAGAGCCGCCCGCGCCTCCTGCTGCACTTGGCTTACGGCTTGATATGGCGAGTCGCGAATGAGACGGAGAAACGACTCCTTAAACTTGAGGAAGTCCCCTAGGTCGATCGACGCTGAAGTCTTGGATTGAATGAAGACAATTTGAACGTCGTTGTTCTTCCGGTCGCCCAAGAACGCCGCCTCGGCATCGGCTGCGCCGACAACCAGTTCTTCGTTGATGATGACGGCGACCCCGTCGATTCCATCATCGTCGTCCCCTGTCGTCACCAGATCGACATCTAGCCGTTTGGCGATCTGGGACTGGAGCACGGCATAATTCACGAACTTCTCGAAGCGAACGCTCTCATCCTCTAGGTCGATGGCCTGCTCGGCTGAAAACTGCTTCAGATGCGATGCAAGAATTCGATCCATGCTGCTCGCTCGGGTAAATCGGGTATGCTGACCCATCATCGTTGGACACAGTGTACAAACTCTCCGAGTCCTGGCAACTGCCGCAGTGACGACTCGTACCGTCGTGTGACGGCTGCTTCCTACCTCGCCTTGCTCCGCCCCCGCGCCGCCTCGATCTCCTGCCTCTGGCCCCAGAGGTAGAACAGGAAGCCGGCGACGACGCCGACGAGGGTGGCGGAGAGGACGGCGGCGGGGCTCTGGGTGAACTCGGAGTTCTCGGCGGCGGCCTGGGTCGTCAGCACGAGGCCGACGAGGCTGACCACGAGGCCGAGCGCGTCGGCGAGGATGGCCGTCAGGCTGAAGCCGCCGGTCGCCAGCACGACCAGCTTCCCCAGCACCAGCTGCAGGGCGAAGCTGACGACGCCGGTCGCCATGATGGTGAAGGCGACCCAGTGGAAGGCCGAGAAGGACATCGCCTCGGCGAGGTCGTAGATCGCCTGCAGCAGCCCGGCCGAGGCCTCCTTCGCGGTCTCGCTCTCGTCCACCTCCTTGGCGACCTGCTTCGCCTTCTCGTTCGCCTTCTTCACGACCTCGTCGGTGGTCGTCGATCCGGCCTCGGGCTCGGCGGCGTTGCCGTCGGTCGTGCCCTCTTCGTCTGTCGGCTGTTCGTCCTCCGACGCGACCGCCTCTGCAGGATCGACGAGCGTCGGGCCGTCGTTGGCGACGACGATAGCCGGGGCGAGCAGAAACAGGGCAGCCAGCGTGGCGGACAGGGTCTTCGGGAACGGCATCGGGATCCTCGGTTCTTCGGGACGGCGACTCGGCCGCGATTCTACGAAACGACGACGTGTCGGGCGTGGCCGAGCGTGAAGATTCGATGACCCTGCGGGTCGTAGCGGCGGGCGCGGTTCGTCCGGCCTGCACGCGTGGGGTGGCCCCGGGCCGGCGGTCGAGCCGATGACCCCGTTGTCCGGCGTGTTCGTCGGACCGGTTCGCGGTGACCGCAGGATCAGCCGCAGCACGCCTGAGGAGGAGGCCACCCCACACGCGTCCAGGGAACGTCCGGGACTCGTCACCCACGGCCGCCCGACCCCAAGAGGGGCGAATCGGCCGAAAGTCGAATGCTGACAAAGGTGTACGACGAGTGAACAAGCACCCCGGCGAACAGTCCCCGTTGAAACGAGATCGCGTTCTCCGCTATGATTCGGCAGAAGTTGCCGCCGACCCGGTCGAGACAGGCTCGTCCGTGGCCGACGGAGAAGCGAAGGATCGTTTCCCACGCGAGGCAGGGAGTGGCCCTATGGCCGTCACCGGTCCCGGTTCCGTTCACGGTTCCCCCTCCATCCGTCCCGTCCAGCCCACCACGCCGGACTCGGTCTCCAAACCCGGCTCGCAGTCCGAGTCGTCCGACGGCAGTCCGCTGCGGTCGCCGACCGACGAGGTGGACATCTCCTCGGCAGGCCGGATGATGAACGAGGCGGTCGGGGACGTCGGGCAGGCCGACTCCGTCTCCGCGGAGATGCGGGCGGAACGGCTGGCTCGCATCAAGGCCGCCATCGACGACGGCACCTACGACGACTCGGACGAACGGCTCGAGGCCGCGTTCTCGCGGATGATCGACCGCGTCGTCGAGGACATGGACTGACCGGGCGAGGGACCCACCGCCGGCTCCCCTGCCCCACGCGACGGCGAACGTGGCGGTGGAGCGTGAGACGGTGAGCAACGACCTGGCGTCCGTCGAGGTCTCGGTCAGTCCGGCCGAGAAGTTCGAGGAGTACCTCCGCTCGCAGGGGATGCAGTTCACTGCCACCCGGCGAATCGTGCTGGAGGAGGTCTTCTCGGACCACGAGCACTTCGATGCCGACCAGCTCGTGGAACGGCTGTCGCACCGAAAGGACGGCCGCCGCGTCGGCCGGGCGACGGTCTACCGGGCGCTGAACTCGATGGTCGAGGCCGGGCTGCTCCGCAAGGTGGCCCGCGCCAACGACCGCGAGGTCTACGAGCACGACTACGGCTACCCGCAACACGACCATCTCATCTGCACCAAGACGGGCGAGATGATCGAGTTCCGCAACGACGTGATCCGCGAGCTGATCGAGAAGGTCGCCGCCGAACACGGCTTCCAGGTCACCGGCCACCGCCTGGAGGTCTACGGCCTCTCGAAAGAGGCCCACGAACCGCCGAAGCGACGACACTCGATGCTCGACCGGATCTAGTTGCATAGGACGGACTTTCAGTCCGTCCGTCGCAGTCGATCGGCGTCTTGAACTCAGCGCGAGGTCCCATCGCTTGCGCCCAGGGCGACATTCCGAAGCCTGACGCCTTCCAGTAGTCGCACCACGACTGGTCTGAGCCGGGCGGCTCGACCCGCTGCTCTGCGGCCGAACGCTCGGCCGAACCACTGCTGAACGGCGCGGACGGTCCGCGCGAATCACTCCCGTACCTGGAGTTCGTCGTGACGAAGAAGACGTTGATCGTCTCCTCCTACGCGGAGCCGGAGGCGAGCCGACTGGGCCGAGCCGCGTCCGAACGGGGCTGGCAGGTCGAGCGTGCCGACGACCCGTCCGCGGTGTCGCGAACGAGAGCGGCTGACGCGTTGGCCTTCTACGGCGACACGCGCTTCGTCGTCGATCTCGGCGAGCGGCTCGGGCGACGGCTGATCGAACCACCGCTCGACTTCCTCGCCCGGCTGCCAAGGCGATTCACCCGACGACAGGTCGAGTACACGACGCTCGACCGAGCCCGGCACCGCGAGCGGCCGCTCTTCGTGAAGCCGGCGGACTGCGTCGACAAGTGCTTCGATCCGAAGGTCTACCAGCCGGGCGAGGAGAGTCGCGTCGAGCACGCCGTGCCCGAGGAGACGCCCGTTCTCGTCTCCGAACCGGTCCGCTGGGGCGACGAGTACCGGCTGATCGTCGGCGGGGGCCAGGTACTCGACCACTCGCCGTACTACCTCGGCGGCCGCATCGCCCGGTTCGAGAACGGATCGTGGTGGCCGGACGGTGACGGCGTGGACCGGATGCTCGACTTCGCCGGCGAACTCGTCGCCGAACTCGCCGATCAACTGCCTCCGGTGTTCGTCCTCGACGTCGGCGAGATCGAGGGCGGCGGCTGGGCCGTCGTGGAGGTGAATCCGCTCTGGTGCTCGAGCCTCTACGGCTGCGATGTCGCCGAGATCCTGCCCCACTTGGCGGATTGCGTGACGACGACCGCGAGTCGATGGAGTCTCGAGCGTGAGTCGCCGCCCCGAGCGGGTTGAGAGGGCCGAGTCCTTCTCACTCCCTGCGATCCTCGGCTCTGTCCACCTTCAGAAGCAGTGGGAACCGTCGCTGTTGACTCTGCGGGAGGTAGACGGTCCGGTTGCTGCGCAGCAGCACTTCGACGGCCTGCACCCGGTCCTTGTCGATCACCAACGCGAAGCAGTACGTTGCCTCGTCCGCGTCGAGATCCTCGTTCTCCGGCGGCTCCGTGCGGGAGAGTTCGCACACGACGCGACCCGCCCGAACTCCCAGGACGCGAAACTCCACGCCGACGGAACTGGAGCCTTCCCCGTGGCGGACGAAGGCGACGGCCTGCTTCTCGAAGTCGATCTTCGCATCCGCGAGCGCCTTCTCGAAGCCAGCACGATCGTTCCACCAACCGTCCTTCGGCTTCGACGTCTTCGAGAGAAACTCGTCGTAGGCCTTCTTGGAAGTGACGACGACCGAGTCGAACTCGGGGTAGTCCTGCTTCGGGATCGGGATCTGCCGCCACGCGGGACCGGACGCCCGCACTTCGAGAGAAGCGAGCACCGTCAGTAGAAGGGCGCAGACGGCGATCAGGTCACGGGGGAGTGTCGGCATGCCTCTCGGTCCCGTTCGGACGCGTTGGTTCGTCGCAACGAGTCCAAGACGCCGCAGATGCCGAAGAGTTCCTGCGAAGCGAGAGTGGAGGATCGGAAATCGGCCTGCCGGGCGGACGGATGTCGATCCGTCGCACGGTCAGTCCAGCGAACCCGTTTCCAGGAACCGGGCCGTCATCTTCACCACCTTCTCGTCGTGCAGCAGGGTGTGGTGGTTGGCGGGGACGACGGTGAAGGCCTTGGCACCGTCGAGGCGGACCGAGTCGACGCTGACGAGGCCGTCGTCGTTGCCGCGGAGGAGCGGGTTGTAGCCCCGTTCGCCCCGGCCGCCCGCGATGCAGGCGAACTCGCAGTGCGGGGCCGGGAGGTTGGCGACGTACTCGCCCCCCGCCGCGAGCTGCTGCCCGGCGGTCCCGGTCGTCGCGCGGAAGGCGAACGACTTCTTCAGCATGCGGGCGAGGTCGGCCCCCTGGTTGGGCGTGCCCAACAGGACGACCCGACCGAGCCGTTCGTCCTTGCAGCGGGCCAGCGTCGCCCGGAGGACGAGCCCGCCGAGGCTGTGGCCGACCAAGTCGATCCGGTCGGTCGGCGGGAGGTCGGCGATCAGCCCCGCGAGGTCGGCCGCCGCGTCGTCGATGCTCGCGAAGTTGCTGGGGTAGTCGAACGGCACGACGGTGTACCCCGCCTGCCGCAGTTCCTTCGCGTGGTCCCGCATGCAGACGGACCAGTTCCCCAGCCCGTGCACGACGATCGCCGTCTTCGGCGAGTGCTTCTCACGGGCCGCCTTGGGCACGATCTCGAGGAACCGCCGGCGGCAGTCGTCCTCGGTCCCGCTGGCGTGTCGGACGTTCTTCGCGTCGAGCAGGCGGCAGCTTCCGGTCATCACGTGCCGCTGGATTCGCCAGCCGTGGTTGTGGAACACGTCCGACCAGAACCACCAGCCGCCCAGCGTCTTGCGCGGCCATGCGTTCTTCAGGCCGGTCCGGAGCTTCGCGAGCGGACGGTCCGCTCCCTCCACGCGGTTGGCCAAGCCCGAAGACATACCGGTCACCATGATCAGAGGCACCATCCACCGCCACACGGGAACTCTCCGTTTCGTGCGTTCTCCAAGACGACATCGGACAGTCGACGTAACGGTCCTTGGGGAAACTCTAGGCCTCCGGGCCGGCACGGTCGACGGCGTTTCGGCCGAACTCACACGGGAGACTGGATTTCCGACCGCGAGAACGGGACACTCCCCGCACGACAATCCGACGTCCCGCCCCGTTTCCGCGGGACCCTTCCCCCACTGGCTCCCTCTCGCGCTCGAGGAATCCATGAGGAACAAGACTCTGTACGCCCTCACACTCACCGCGGTCCTGCTCCTGTTCGCGGGCCCCGTGCTGGCCGACGACGGCGCCGGCGAGCCACCCGACACCAGTGGCGAGACGGCCGAGGTCGCGGAACTCGACAAGGCGGACACCGCCTGGATGCTCGTCTCGTCCGCTCTCGTGCTGATGATGACGGCCCCCGGACTCGCCCTCTTCTACGGAGGACTCGTTCGCAAGAAGAACATCCTCGGCGTGATGATGCAGTGCGTGTTCCTGATGGGGCTGATGTCCGTCCTCTGGGCGGTCGTCGGTTTCAGCCTCGCGTTCGGGGACTCGGTCGGAGGGTACATCGGGAACGGCAAGTACCTGCTGATGAACAACCTGTTGCAGGGTGACGACGGCACCCTGCCGTTGTGGCCCGGGACCGGCATCCCGGCGATGCTGTTCATGGTGTTCCAGGGGATGTTCTTCATCATCACGCCGGCCCTCATCTGCGGGGCGTTCGCCGAGCGGATGAAGTTCAGCACGATGTGCGTCTTCATGGTGCTGTGGGGGCTGCTGTGCTACTGCCCGCTGGCCCACTGGGTGTGGGGGGGCGGGCTGATGCACCAGTGGTTCGACCCGGCACCGCTCGACTTCGCCGGCGGGCTGGTCGTACACCTCAGCTCCGGCGTCTCGGCACTGTTGGCGGCGATCCTGATCGGCAAGCGACTCGGCTTCGGGCAGGAGCCGATGCCACCGCACAACCTGACCTACACCTGCATCGGCACGGGGCTGCTGTGGGTCGGCTGGTTCGGCTTCAACGCCGGAAGCGCGGGGGGCGTCTCGGACACGGCCGTGAACGCGTTCGTCGCCACGCACCTCGCCGCCGCCGCGGGCGTGCTCGCCTGGTCCGCCTGCGAGTGGCTCCAACGCGGGAACGCCAGCATCCTCGGCGCCTGCTCCGGAGCCGTGGCCGGCCTCGTCTGCATCACCCCGGCCTGCGCCCACGTCACGCCGAACTCGGGGATGATCCTCGGCCTGGCGGCCGGCGTGGTCTGCTACTTCGCCTGCACGACGATCAAGAACAAGTTCGGCTACGACGACTCGCTCGACGCGTTCGGCGTGCACGGTGTGGGGGGCACGCTGGGAGCCGTCCTCGTCGGCGTCTTCTGCTCGAAGTCGGTCGATGGCGAGAGCGTCGGGCTGATCGAGGGGAGCGCGGCCCAACTGGTCAGCCAACTCGGCAGCATCGCGGTCGGCGTGGTCTTCTCGCTCGTGGTCTCGCTCGTCCTGCTGAAGGTGCTCGACGCCGTGATGGGCCTTCGCGTCACCCAGGACGACGAGATCCAAGGCCTCGACCTCAGCCAGCACGGCGAGGAAGGGTACATCTTCCTGTAGAAACCGCGAACTGACCGGCAGCGGTCCCCGGCGAGCCCGCGGGCCGCTAAACTTGGGGATCGGTGGTCGGGGCCTCAGTTGCCTGCGCATGCGAGCGTCGGACGGACGACTCGCGCGACGGACGCCTGTCAGCCGACGACGACCGACATCGTCTCGAACTGCGTCGACCAGACACGATTGACCACCGACAACCGACCAACCGAGGATTCCACGATGAAGAAAGTCGAGGCGATCGTTCGCCACTTCAAGCTCGAGGAGGTCAAGGACGCCCTCACGGAGGTCGGCATCCAGGGGATGACCGTCGCCGAGGTCCGCGGCTTCGGCCGCCAGAAGGGTCACAAGGAGCAGTACCGCGGGGCCGAGTACACCGTGGACTTCCTGCCCAAGGTCAAGATGGAGGTCGTCGTCTCGGACGACCAGTTGCAGACCGTGATCGACACCATCCTGAAGAGCGCCCGCACCGGGCAGCTCGGCGACGGGAAGATCTTCGTCACCGACCTCGACCAGCTCGTCCGCATCCGGACCGGCGAGACCGGCGGCGAGGCCCTCTGACCGCGCCGGGTCGCCCTCCTCGCCCTCCGTTCGGGACCGACCTCGAGCCCCCCGGCTGTGGAGGTTCGAGGGCGACAACCCTCACCCCGACGACCTAGAATCCTCACCGGCGGCAGCTCGGGTCCGCGCTCGTTCGTCCCGCCTTCCGCTCCAACGGCCCCTCCAAGCAGGCACGAACCCATGCGACGCATCGAGGCGATCGTACGGCACTACAAGCTCGAGGACGTGAAGAACGCCCTCGCGAAGGCCGGGATCACCGGCATGACCGTCGTCGAGGTCCGCGGGTTCGGCAGGCAACGCGGCCACAAGGAGGTCTACCGCGGCACCGAGTACGTCGTGGACTTCGTCCCGAAGATCTGCGTGCAGGTCGTCGTCGCCGACGACCAGCAGCAGAAGGCGATCGACGCGATCATCGAGTCCGCCCGCACCGGCGAGGTGGGCGACGGCAAGATCTTCATCACCGAGCTGGCCGACGTCGTCCGGATCCGCACCGGCGAGACCGGCCCCGACGCCCTCTGAGCCGACCCCGCCCCGGCTCCGGCCGGGTGCCCCGACGCTCCCCGGAACCGCATGCCCGACCCGGCTCCCGAGACGACCGCCACGCACGCCGACGCCGAGGCGTTCTCGGGCAAGGTCGAACTGAAGCGGTTCCGCGAACGAGCACGGCGGCTGTTTCTGAACGGCGCGACCGGAGCCCAGGTCGCCTCGGCCGTCTCCGACATCACCGACGCCCTGCTCCTCGAGCTGACCGAGAAGTCTCTCGAGTCGTGCGAGCCCGAGGTCCGCAACCGCCTCCCGGAACGAGGGGCGATCGTCGCGGTCGGCGGAACCGGCCGGGGCGAGCTCTCACCCTACTCCGACGTCGATCTCCTGTTCCTCCACGACGAGCGGAGTCGCGAGGACTTCCACGGCTTCGCCGCCATGGTCGTCCGGGAGTGCTGGGACGCCGGCATGAAACTCGGGCACAGCGTCCGCACGCTCCCGGAGACCTTGGCTCTCGCCCAAGAGGACGTCTCGGTCGCGACCGCGCTCGTCGAGGCCCGGCTGCTGTGGGGCTCCGAACGGCTGTTCCAGTCCTTGAAGCACCGCTTTCGGAACCGGGTCACCGCGCGTCTCCGCACCTTCGTCGACCGCTGCATCGCCGCCCGCGAGGAGGAACGTCGCAAGTTCGGCGGGACCGTCCGGCAACTCGCCCCCGACGTGAAGGGTTCGCCCGGCGGCCTCCGCGACGTCCACCTGCTGCGGTGGATCGGCTTCGCGCGGTTCGGCTCCCCGCAGATCGACTCGATCCGCCTCGCCGGAGGGCTGCTCCGCCCCGACGCCCGCGACCTGCTGAACGCCTACGACTTCCTGCTCCGCGTCCGGCACGACCTGCACTTCCACGCCGGACGCGCCGAGGACCTGCTGTCGCGCGACGACCAGCTCCGCATCACGCGGGAACGGGGCATCGAGGACGTCGAGGGACAGCGGGGGGTCGAACGGTTCATGCAGGAGTACTTCCTCCACACCGGCCGCATCGACGACGTCGTCCGCCGCTTCGTCGCGTTGCAGCGTCCGCGCAGCCCGGTCACCGGGTTCGTCGAGTGGCTGTTCCGCCACCGGGTCGACGGCGTCTTCGGGGTCGGTCCCACGTACGTCACCGTCGTCTCGCGACACCGGGAGCGTGTCTGCTCGGACCTCGACTCGGTGATGGAGCTGTACCGTCTCGCGGCGCTCTCCGGCGTGCTCCCCTCGCCCCTCGTCGAGGAGACGATCACCCGAGCGAAGCTCGAGCCGCCTCCGGCCCTCACCGACCGGGCCGCGCGGGCGTTCCTGGAGATCCTCCGCTGCACGTCGCAACTCGGGCCGATCCTCCGCAGCATGTACGCGACGGGGGTGCTCGACTGCATCGTGCCGGACTTCACCCGCACCCGCGGCCTGCTGCAGTTCAACCAGTACCACCACTTCACGGTGGACGAGCACACCCTCCGCTGCGTCGAGGCGGCGACCTCTTTCGAGGACGACTTCGGGCCGCTCGGCAACTGCTACGACGGCATCCGCCACAAGCAGCTGCTGCACCTCGCCCTGCTGCTGCACGACCTCGGGAAGGGCTTCCCGGAGGACCACAGCGACGTCGGCCGGGCGATCGCCGAACGGATCGGACGCCGGCTGCACCTGCCCGACCACCAACGCGAGGTCGTCGTGTTCCTGGTGTGGAAGCACCTCGCGATGACGCACCTCGCGTTCCGTCGCGACATCACCGACCCGGCCGTCGTCGTCGAGTTCGCCCAGCTCGTCGCGTCGCCGGAGACGCTGCGGATGTTGTACTGCCTGTCCGTCGCCGACCTGCACGGCGTGGGGCCGGGCACCTGGACCGAGTGGAAGGGGGACCTGCTCCGCGAGCTGCACGAGCAGACCTCGCTGCACCTCAGCGGAATGCGGACGCCGGCCGACGAGGAACACCGGCTCGCCGCCGTCCGGGACCGGGTGCTCGCCGACCTCGGCGACGAGGCCGACGACACGCTCCGCCACGTCCTCGACGGCATCCCCCCGCACTACCTGCTGTCGCTGAGCACGAAGGTCATCGCGAACGACCTGCGGGTCGTCGGCTCCCTCGGCGAGGACGAGATCGCGGCGCACGGCGTGTACGAGCCGGAGTCCGACACGGTCGAGTACCGCATCGTCGCGCGGCGAATCTCCGTCACCGGGTTCTTCCAACGGATCACCGGCACGCTCGCGGCGAACGGGTGCAACGTCCTCGCCGCGTGGATCGCCACCACTCGGGACGGCGTCGTGATCGACCGCTTCGACGTCTCCGACCGACACCACGACGGCCGCGTGCCCGAGTGGCGGACGACCGAGATCTGCGACGAGATCAAGCAGGTCCTCAGCCACGAGTCGGTCAGCGTGCGTGCCATGCACACGCGGAGCGAGCGGTTCCTGACGACCGGGCCCCGCGGACCCCGGTCGAACCAGGCCACGAAGGTCTCGGTCGACAACGAGACCTCCGAACGGTGCACCGTCGTGGACGTCTTCGCCCATGACCGGCCCGGCCTGCTGTACGTCATCGCACGCACCCTGTACGAACACGACCTCTCGATCGACCTCGCGAAGATCTCCACCCACCTCGACCAGGTCGTCGACGTCTTCTACGTCACCGACCGCAGCGGCGAGAAGGTCCGCGACGGCGCGCGGCTCGTCGCCATCCGCTCGGCCCTCAAGGAGGCCATCGAGGCGCTCGAACGGCACGGGCTGGCCCACTTCGCACGCTGACCTACGCTCGGGCGACGACCGCTGTTGACGGACCGACGGTCCTGCCGATAACAGCAAGACGCGATCGCGGCAGCGCACCACGGAGCAAGCAGATGACGTTCGTCTTTCGAGCACCACACACGCTGGACGGTCAGATCGTCGACGTCTCCCCCGACGGGGACGACCGGCTGCTGTTCGAGGCCGAGTTCGTCCTCGGTGACGAGTTCCGCGAGCACGCCGAGGGCCGCGAGGAGGAGATCGAGTTCGCATCGCGGAGCCGCATCGCCCGGCTCGGCATCGACATCGTCCCGACCGGCCCCCTCCGCGTGGACGGCGAGACGGCACGGATGACGGCCTCGGCCCGGGCCGTCGTCCGGAACTACGACGTCGAACGGTTCCTCGCCGACGTGCTGCTCCCCGGCGTCGCCGTCGGCCGGCTCGTCTTCTGCAACCGCGAGAAGAAGCTCTCCTCCGACGACGTCTACGAAGCGTACGTCCGGCACGAGTTCCAGCTCCCGGCCGGCTTCTCGATCGGGTCGACCGGCGGCTTCACGATCCGCCCCCACCAACTCGTCTACGACCTCCAGCGGCCGCTGACCCGCGACGACCTGCTGACGATCCTCGCCCGCGACGCCGGCAAGGCCCTGCTGAACCGACTGCAGGTCCCACGCGTCGTCGAGAACGTCATCCTCGACCCCGGCGAAGGGGTGATCACCTCGTGCAGCATGTTCCTGCACCGGCACTACGTCGTCCTCGAGAGCGACGCCAGTTCGCTCGGCCGCCACATGCAGGCGACCGTCCTCGACCCGATCTCCACCCGCGGCCCCCGCGTGTTCCTCGAGTTCTTCAACGACACCTCCGAGAAGATCGTCAACCCGTCCGCCACCGGCACGGTCTACGCGGCAGAGCGAATCGTCGCGACACCCCGGTCCTGGCTGGGCAACGGGACCGCCGGCGGCGACGAACTCCCGCCGTCGAAGCGCGGGTTCCTCGACGTCGGACGGCTGTTCGACACGATCGTCGAACCGGAGGAGGGCCCCGCCTACTTCCACCGCCACGCCGCCGTCGCCGTGAACGCGGCCGACCTCGAGGCGGAGGACCCGCAGCTGGACTGGCACCTCCCGGTCACCCGGTCGCCGCTGCCGACCGACGACGTCGCCGCCAGTTCGCGAATCTCTGCCCCGTCGTCGCGTGTCGAGCGGTTCGGGACCCGTGTGCTCGACGACGTGCCCACGGACGCCGGGGTCACGTTGCTGCTGCGGTACTTCCCGAACCTCGGCGAGCACGGCGACATCCTGCACGCGGGGCTGCAGGGCAAGGTCGGCCGAATCGTCTTCGAGCGAGCCTCCTTCGAACACGGGTCGTTCCTCTCCGCCCGAGACCACGGCCGCCTGGCGGACTACCACGACCTCGGCATCGAGCTGTTCTGGCAGAACCACGACCGCGAGCACCTCGTGAAGCACGTGTTCCGCGGGCGCCGCGGGTACTGGTGCGACCTCGACGGCGTCGAGTCGTTCCGCATCGCCCTCATCGCGTCGGTGTACGGCTCGTCCCGGCCGCTCGGCGAGTCCGACGCCGGCCGGCTGCAGTCGCTGCTGATCGCGCTCCGGGACTTCTTCGGCGAGGACCTCTCGGTGCTCACCGGCGGCGGCCCCGGGTCGATGCTGCAGGCCTCGACGCACGCCCGCGACCTCGGCCTGCTCGTCGGTGCGAACTATCTCGAGATCGAGGACCAGAAGACCAACAAGCTCGCCGACTTCTACCAGGTCTTCCAGGAGAACTGCCGCCACAGCCGGCAACGGTGGTTCGAGATCGCCAGCTTTCCGATCTTCTGCATCGGCGGCGTCGGCACGCTCGAGGAGATCGGCATGACGCTGACCGACATCAAGCTCGGCGTCGTCGAGGGCGTCCCGCTCGTCTTCTTCGGCGGCTCTGACGCGGGCGACCTGTACTGGCGGAACCTCGTCGAACAGCTCCGCGTGTTCGCCGACGAGAAGCGCGGCCCGGAGTGGCTTCGTTCCCGTGTCCTGCTGACCAGCGACCCGCACGAGGTCGTCGCGTTCTACCGCCGCACGCTCAGCCTGGGGTGATCGTCGCCGACGTCACTCGGCGGGCTCGGGCGACTTGCCCAGCACGTAGTCGAAGCCCGCCTCGAGCGAGTCGAACAGGCCGAGCGACGTGACGGGGCGGACCGTGTTGAGCACGCCCGTCATGTGGTCGGAGAGCCGGCAGATGGCCGCTCGTCCGCCGAGCCGCTCGCACTCGTTGAGGATGGCGATCAACGCCCCGATGAACTCGGACCCGAGGTAGTCGCTGTGCTTCAGGTCGAAGACGACCTGGCGGGTGTCGGTCCGGGCGAGGTACGTTCGCCAGTGGTTCGTCTGGTGGTGCAGTTCCTCGAGGTCCACGCCGCCCCGCTGGACGTGTGGTGTGATCAGCAGCACCCCGTTGATGTCCTCCCCGGGGAGGATGTCGAGCCAAGACGTCATGACGAACCCGCAATGATCGCGCAGAAACCGAGAGGGTAGTCCGAGTGCGGACGTTTGTCACGGTCCGAAGGTGTCAAGGACCGGCGAACGTCTCGTCAGAACTGGAAGTAGACGAACGGATCGACCCCGCGGTGCGAGAAGGCGAGGGCCGCCCCGCACGCCGCTCCGAACGCGACGGCGAACGCCCAACCCGGAGCGTCCTGAACGACTCTCCTCACCGGCAGCCGGAACCACGAGACGTACCCGACCGCCAACGCCGGCGGCACCAGCCACAGAGGGCCGTCGAGCGCCCGTGAACCAGGCGAGACCCCGAGGAACCCCCGAAGCACCAACCACGCCTCGTCGAGCGTGTACGCCCGGAACGGGATCCACAGCAGCGTCACCCACGCGAACGTCAGCAGCGTGCCCGCGAATCGACGGAACGGCCCGCGACCCCCGTCTTCGGTGCCGCGCCGTCGCTGCCACACGAAACAGACGGCCAAGCCGACCCCGTGCAGCAGGCCCCACAGCACGAAGTTCGCCCCCGCGCCGTGCCACGCGCCGCCGAGGAGCATCACCAACCCCAGGTTGGCGGCCGTCCGCACACTGCCACGCCGGTTCCCCCCGAGCGGGACGTACAAGTAGTCCCGCAGCCACGACGACAACGTGACGTGCCAGCGACGCCAGAAGTCGATCACGCTCGACGACAGGTACGGGAAGTCGAAGTTCAACGGCAGCTGGTAGCCGAGCAGTCCGCCGCAGGCGATCGCCATGTTGCTGTAGCCGGCGAAGTCCCCGTAGATCTGGATCGAGAACAGGAGCACGGCGAGCACGAGGGCCGCGGCCGAGTAGTCCCCCGGGGCCTCGAAAACGGCGTCCGCGTGGAAGGCGACGTTGTCGGCGAGGCAACGCTTCTGGACGTACCCCACCAGGAACAGGACGAGACAGCCGCGGACGTCCACGCGGGCCCAACGTCGCGGGGTGCCGAGCTGCGGCAGGAACTCGGCCGCCCGCACGATCGGCCCGGCGACGAGTTGCGGGAAGAAGGCGACGAAGAGCGCGAAGTCGAGCGGCCGTCGCGTCGCCTCGAGCCGCCCGCGGTACACGTCGATCGTGTAGCTCAACGTCTGGAACGTGTAGAAGCTGATCCCGACTGGCAGGACGACGGCGAACGACCGCTCCGAGACCGACCAGCCGACCAGACCCGCGAACTGGACGGCCGAGTCGACGAACCAGTTCGCGTACTTGAAGAACGCCAGCAGCCCGAGGTTCACGGCGAGACTGACGAGCAGCCAACCCCGCCGACGGCCGGGATCCTCGGCCCGTTCGATCCGCAACCCGCAGACGAAGTCGACCGCCGTCGAGAGCAGGATCAGCCCGAGAAACCGCCAGTCCCACGCGGCGTAGAACACGTAGCTCGCCAGCAGCAGCCACGCCTTCCGCCAGCCGTCGTCCCGCAGCGACCAGTGCACGGCGAGGACGAGCGGGAAGAAGACCGCGAAGGCGAGACTCGTGAAGACGAGCAGCGAAGGTGACGTGACGGCCTGCAGCACGGGTCGGCCAGGGCGGACGTGGAGACGCCCCCGGCGAGCGACCGCCGAGGGCGAGGATCATACCACGGAACCCGCGAAGGACCGCCGACGGAGGCTACGGGATCTGGCCCACGTTCCCGTCCCCGATGGCGAGCAGGAACTCGTAGAGCGTATCCGGACCGTCGACGTTGTCGTCGAACTCGATGTTCTCCGACAGGAAGTGCACCGAACCGTCGAAGGCGAGCACCTGCACGCCACCGGTGTGCTGGCTGCTCAACGACTCGCGGCGCTCGTTCTGGCTGCTGTTCGACGAGTTGATGCTGTCGCGGCCGGTGCCGTAGTTGTCGTCCCCGCAGTCGTCGGTCAGGCTCTCGGCACAGCCCGCCCAGACCGCCGCGTTCATGGCGAGGTTCCCCGACCGATAGGCACGCTCGCCGACGGCGATCGTGTTCGACGTCCCGTCGGTGATGTCACGGATCCGAGTGTCGCTGTCGCGGCCGAACGCACCGGACCACCCGGTGTTCTGAAAGCGCCCGTGGTGGTTGACGGCGACGTAGTTCGCCGAGGCGATCGGGTTGTCCTTCGTGTCGCCCGCTCCGCCGGCAGATCCGTCGCCGTCGATGTCCGTGTCGGTGTCGCCGTCGTTGAAGTGGGAGTCGTCGTTCAGGTCGGGGGCGGTGTCGGACGGGCAGCGGTAGACCGTCAGCGAGACGTCCGCGGCGCCGTTGAGCTCCTGGCGGAGTCGGCGATTCTCGCTGATCCGCGCTTGTTCGTAGAGGTTCGACTGCTCGAGTTGCGGGAGGATGAAGGCGGCCCACCCCCAGGCCGGCGTCGACTCCGCACCGCCGGGGTGGACGTGGCCCGGCGGAAAGACCTGATGCGTGGAGTGGTAGTTCGCGAGCGCGACGCCGATCTGCTTCAGGTTGCTCTTGCACTGCGACCGACGCGCGGCCTCCCGGGCCTGCTGCACCGCGGGCAGGAGCAGGGCGATCAGGATCGCGATGATCGCGATCACGACCAACAGTTCGATCAACGTGAATCCGCGCGGACGGGGAGAGACTCGAGGCATGACGTCTCCTTGGGACAAGGGGAAGGAAGGTCGGGCAACCCGAGTCCTCGTTCGAGGCTGGCGGCCGCCCGCGGTGTCTGCACGTGGAGCAGTACGCCGTTGGATGCACGTCGGTGCCAGAACGTTTCAGACGTCTTCCGGAACCGACGTTCGACGCCGCGCAGTCACCTCGGGTTCATCCCCAGACGCACAGCCAGCTCGCGCGTAAAAACCAGCGCACCGCGCGTGTTCAAGTGCCGGCGGTCGAAGCGGTTCTCGACCGCGTAGAGCTCGGGGTATCGACCGGGGTGGTTGAACGTCAGCAGCGTCCGCACGATGCCGTCGTCGTCGAGCCGATGCCAACCCGGCGTGCCGCGACGGAGACCGGGGACGACGAAGACGGCCTCGGCTCCGCTCGCCTCGATCCGCTCCTGCTGCTCGGACTGGGCGTCCACGTTGAAGTGGGCGAGCGAGCCGGGCGACGCGTTGTCGTCTTCGACGGTCGCCACCTGCCGCCGGTACTCGTCGACGTACTTCGTCGGGAACGCCTCGCGCTCACGGGCGTAGAGCGGGTCGGTCTCCCACTCGTACGCGACGAACCCGTCGCCGCGGGCGATCGTCCGCGACCACGCGGCGTGACGTCGGCCGTCGTCGAACCACGACCTCAGCCACGGCACGCCGCCGCCGAAGTTGACCGACCGCTTCAGCAGATGTCCGGCATGCTCGCCGGTCCGCCCCAGCTTCTCGACCGTCGATCCCTCGGCCCGCCAAGTCGTCCGGACGGCCGACACGGTCTGCCGCGGCGTGTGCCAGCGGATCGTCCGTTCCTGGTCGGCGAGATCGGCGTTGACCGACGGAGCCCAGTCCATCACCTCGACGAACACGACGCGGAACCGGTGCTTCGCGAGCAGGTCCTCCAAGATCACGTCGAGCTCGTGCGGCCGGCCGTAGAGCAGACCGAGGTTGAAAACCCTCAGACCGGTCTTCTTCCGAAAAAATTCCGGTACGAAGCCCCGATGAATGCGGCTCGAACCGAGGAAGACTCCGTCGTACTCCCCCGCGTGCCGGTCGAGGTGTTCGAGTTTCGCCCGCAGGATCTCGTCCTCCGGATACGGCGGCACGAAGACGCGGCAGGCCAGCAGCAGGCTGGCGAGGCACAACAGCAGGGTCCCGTACTGCGCCGCCGACGTCGTACGGAGGCGACCCGACGGCGGCCCGTCGTCGTCCGTCCGGACGGCGCCGAGGTGCTCGAATCCGGACAAACTCGTCATGGAGGAGGACTCGTCGACGGGAGTGGTCGAAGGGAGAGCTGGCCCACTGGGGGCGTTCGCGGAAAATCGGAGAAACAGTCCGGGAAATCGAAATGCCGGCTTCCGATTCTGCCGACCGACGTATTAATTGGCTACTAGCGGCTCGCATGCCTCCGAGGATCTGCGACCGATGGTCGAGAACCCCAAACGCGTTCTGTTGGTGGACGACGACCCCGATCTCGTCGAGACGGTCGGGGCGGCGCTGGAGTCGCGGGGGTACGCCGTCATCGTGGCCCGCGACGGGGTCGAGGGTCTCGCCCGAGCCGAACGGGACCGCCCCGACCTGATCCTGCTCGACGTCGTCATGCCCCGCCGCAGCGGCTTCTCGCTGCTGAACCTGCTGTTCCGGGCCGGTAACTCGCTGCCCGTGATCATGATGTCTGGCAGCGACGACCACCGACACCGCGAGTTCGCCCAGGCCCGCGGGGCCCGCGACTTCGTGTCGAAGCCGTTCGACGTCGACTCGCTCGTCAGCAAGGTCGAACTGCTCCTCGCCGGCTGACCGACTCAGAGTCTGTCCGGAAACAATCGGGAAGTCGTAGGACGGGCACTCTTGCCCGTCCGTGCAGTCCGATTCGGGGCCGAAACGCCTCGGCGACCGGCAGGAGTGCCCGTCGTACGGACTTCTCGGACAGACTCTCAGCCCGCTCGGACTTCGCCGCCGCGCCCCGCCTTGAGCTCGGCCGCCCGTCCGTCGAAGCCGATGCCGGAACCGGTCGCTCCGGCCGACAGGCGAACCGAGACCCCGACGTCGCCCGGCTCGGAGTAGTCCCGCTCGATCTTCAGCCGTTCGCCGGTCGGCAGTTCGAACTGGCAGGTGATGATCCGGTAGCTCCGCCCGCCTGGCGAGCTCCGCGACAGCAGCCGGTACTGCAACTGGAAGCCGTCGCCGCCCGGCTCGGTGGTCACGAGGTGGAACGACTCGTCGTCGCCGAGGCCCAGCGTGTGCCGCATCCGCCCCGTCAGCCCGACGAAGTTGAAGACGGCGCCGTCGAGGCCGTTCAGCATCCGAACCAGCAGGCGGCGGACCCGCGGAGCGGGATCCGCGGTGACGGCCGCGAGCGACGAGCGACGCGGCAGCCATGCGAGCGGGTTCTTGTGAACCCACGGCAGCGGTGCGTCCGGAAACGCCTCCTGCCCCACGCGGTTCCAGAACCGCCCGGCGTTCACCTTGGTGCGGTGGACGTAGAACTCCCAGAACGGTCGCACGTAGCGGAACTCGCGTTCGACGATCTCCGGGTCGTCGGTCTCGGCGATCAGGTCGGACGCCCGCGTCGTCCGTGCGCGGACGATCCGCATCAACTCCCCGAGCGAACGTTCGTCGCGAGTCGGCACGCGGCCTACCCCCTCGTCCCGAACTTGACCGGCAGCGGACTGCCGAGCGTGTCCCCGTTCGGCCGGAAGCCGTCGCCGTCCACGTCGACGAAGATCGGGTTCGTGACGGCCGCCGGCCGCTGCTTGCCCCACGCCGGGCCCATCACCTTGCCGACGGTCTGCTTCTCGCCGACCGCCACGGCGATCAAGTGGGCGTCCTCCGGCAGCTTCACCGTGCGGGTCTCGTCGAACCGGAGCGCCTCCCCCCCGTTGCCGAACACGTCGGTGGAGTCCCCCGGCCGGAAGTCGAACTGCTCGGAGATCCGGCCGTTGACCAGCAGGTAGACGTGGTCGACGTCGAGCCAGTTCGGGCACTGCACCCGAACGCGGACCTCGACCTCCCCCGTCGGGGCGTTGATTCGGTCGCCGATCTCGGCGAGCTTCTCAGAGCCGACGGGCTTCGCCGTCAACTCGAGGAACGGCCCGTTCGACATGACGATCCGCCCCGCCTCGGAGTTCTCCCGCATCTCCACGAGGTCGATCTTCGCCGGGTCGTCGGTCGAGGAGCGAATCCAGTTCCGCAGCCCGCCGCTGCCGTGGAAGTTGTAGTGGGCGTCGGTGTTCACCACGCCGCGAATCCGGGAGCCTTGGTTCAGCATCTGCAGCCAGTTGACCATGCGGTTGTTGCCGAACGGCTTGCCGTCGCGACGGTCGACCGGGTCGAGCCCGATGACCGCGTCGATCGGGTGAATCTCCATCACGTCCACGTGCGGCCGGATGCGAGCGTGCCCCTCGTCCGGCTCGCCGTCGCCGTTCCGGTCGTAGAACAGCCAGCCGACGTCCGGGTGGTTCTGCTGGATCAGTTTCTCGCTGCGGTCGTCCCACAAGACGAGTCGCTCGACCTGTCGTTCGACGTCGACGTCCGTGACCGGCGCCCCGCCGTCCTGCGTCCGTGGTCTGTGGACCAGCGGGAAGACGTTCTGGTGGTTGAGCGGCAGCGGCCGGCCCGTCAGTTCCATGCCGGAGACCGTGCGGATGCGGTCGACGACACCGAGTGCCGCGATGTGGCCGTCGTACGTGCTGATGCGGTTGTGCTCGGTGCACGGGGCGAACTCGACGTGCTCGCAGACGAGGTTGTAGATCCGCCCGCGCTGGTCGCTGGTGTTGTCGCCGGAGGGCGAACTGTGCGAGTGGTAGTCCGCACTCACCCAGCCGGCGGTGTCGACGACTCGCTCGAGCGTCGCCCGCACGTCGACGGTCCCGCCCGGCTCCACGCTGATCTCCCCGAAGTGGGCGTCGTACTCCGGCCCGTGGCTGACGACCACCCGGTAGTCGCCCGGCGGCACCGTTCGCTCGAACGTCCCGTCGACCGTGTAGACGAGGTTCCCGACGTACCGCGTGGCCGAGTGTGGCCCGAAGTCCG
Organism: Planctomycetaceae bacterium; assembly: GCA_028284885.1. Taxonomy (GTDB): domain Bacteria; phylum Planctomycetota; class Planctomycetia; order Planctomycetales; family Planctomycetaceae; genus JANQQW01. The sequence goes on along the minus strand of JANQQW010000194.1, from coordinate 38,614 downwards.
GGTCCGCCGCGTCCCCTTTCGCCTGGAACTCGATCTTCGCCGGGACCGGGCGTCCGTCGCCGTCGACGACCTTCCCGGCCACCACGCCCGGCGTGAACGCCGTCTCGACCGTCAGGTCGTTCTCGCCCTCGCCGACGCTCACCTCGTACGTGCCGACGCGGACGCCGAGCGTCGTGACGGACAACTCGCAGTCGCCCTGCGGGAGTTTCGTGTCGATGCGACCACGTGCGTCGGTCGTCGCCGCACCGTAGGGCTTGCCCTCGTGTTCGACGGTCACGAGGGCCTCGGGCAGTGCTCGCCCTGCTCCGTCGAGCACTCGAATCGTCACGGGTTGCAGATCGAACTCGTCGTCGTACTCGTACGCCCGGGCCTTCGCCTCGAGGAGGTCACGACCAGGGTAGACGTAAAGCGCGTAGCCGTCGAACGCCCCCTTCGGCAGGACGACCTTCGGCCCGAACGGCGATCCGGTGAGGTCCTTGCCGCTGAACTCCAACACGACGCCGCGGGTGGTGGTCGACTTGATCGTCCCGCGGTTGTGCTCGAACACGTAGGCCTGCCCCCAGTGCCGGTCGTGCGCCCAGAAGAGGTCGTGGAGGCCGTTCCGCTCGAACCGGATCCGCTCGTTCCGGGAGTCGATCCTCGTGTCGTCTTCCAACAGGACGGTGACGGCCTTCTCCCCCTCGTTCTCGAAGTCGACGGAGATCGTGAGGGCCTTGTCGTCGCTCCGCAGGCGGTAGAGCACGCCGACGGACGGCCGCCCTTCGACGGCCTCGGCCTCGACGACGAGCTTCGCCGTGCGGCCGGAGACTCGCGTCTTCTCGCCGACCTCGACGCGGCCGTTGTCCGCATCGAGGAGGTGCCACTTGCGGAACGGGTAACGCCGCCGACCAACGAAGTAGGCACTCAGCTGGTCGCTCTGGGAGTCGGGGGTCGTCAGGTCGATCAACTGCCCGCCGACGTCACGGACGGTCATGTTGGCGTGCCGGGTCCCCTTCGGCTGGGCGACGACGGCGATCACGTGGTCGTTGCGGATCACGACGTCCCCGTAGATCGCGTCGACCTCCTTGCCCCGCGGAGCAAGCTCGTCGTAGTTCTCCGGCGTGAGGACGGCCACGGTGACCGGACCCTCCGCTCGTGCCGTGCCCGCCCAGATCGACAGGACCGCGAGAGCGGCAATCGGCAGTGTGGTTCGTCGAAACACGAGATCCTCTCCCGGTGACGGCGTTGACAGTCGGCCCCGGCCGCGATTTCATCCCGTGACCCGGGCGCTCCCAGACTGCCCGACTCTACGACCACCCCGCCCGTCCGGCAATCGACGACAACCGAAGTGAGCAACAACGTGAACGAGCCGATCACGGCTGTCGAACTTCCCAACGGATTCCGCGTCGCCGGTCTGCACTGCGGCATCAAGTCGGACGCGTCGAAGCCGGACCTGTCGCTGTTCGTCTCGGACCGGCTGGCCGCCGCGGCGGGCACGTTCACGCGGAACCTCGTGCAGGGGGCCCCGGTGCAGGTCTCGCGGGAGCGAGTGCCGCGGGCGACGGCTCGCGCGGTCGTGGTCAACTCCGGCAACGCGAACGCCTGCACGGGAGCCCGCGGCCTCGACGACGCCCGCTGGACGACCGACCTCGTCGCCGGCGAACTCGACTGCCCGGCCGAGGACGTGCTCGTCTGCTCGACCGGCATCATCGGTCACCACCTCCCCCGCGAGGCACTCGCCGCCGGTGTTCCGAAGGTCGCCGCCGGACTCGCCTCGACGCCGGCCGCCGTGGAGGCGGCCGCCCGGGGCATGATGACCACCGACACGTTCCCCAAGCTCGCCACGCGGACCGTCGACGTGGCCGGTCGGTTGGTCCGGGTGACCGGCATCGCGAAGGGGGCCGCGATGATCGCCCCCAACATGGGGACCATGCTCGCCGTCGTGACGACCGACGCCGAACTGACGCCCGAACGGGCCGACGCCCTGCTCCACAACGCCGTCGACCACAGCTTCAACTGCATCAGTGTCGAGGGGGACACCAGCACCAGCGACACCGTGCTGCTGCTGGCGAACGGGGCCGCCGAGACCGGGCCGCTGGACGAGGACGGTCTGGTCGCGGTCGGCACGGCCATCCGCGAGGTCTGCGAGGAACTCGCCCGGATGATCGTCCGCGACGCGGAGGGGGCCAAGCACTTCGTGACGATCGACGTGATCGGCGGCCGGTCGTTCGCCGAGGCCCACCGGTTCGCCAAGACGATCGGCGAGAGCCCGCTGGTGAAGACCGGCATCACGGGAAACGACCCGAACTGGGGCCGCGTCCTCGCCTGCCTCGGCCGGGCCGGCATCGCCGTCGCCGAGGAGGACGTCACGCTCGCCGTCAACGGAACGACGGTCTACGAACGAGGCGTGCCGACCGAGTTCGACGAGGCGGCCGTCTCCGCCGCGATGGCGACCGGGACCGTCGAACTGACCGTGACCCTCGCCCACGGAACCGCCGCCTGTCGCTTCTGGACCTGTGACCTGACGGCCGAGTACGTTCGTTTGAACTCCGAGTACACGACCTGAGTGATCTGCGTGGGGCGTTCCTTCGAAAACGCAGAGATCGGGGAGGCGCCGAGGGCCGCAGAGTTCGTCCGGACGGGACACCCGCCAGTTCTCGTCTGCCGAACCAAGCGAACACTTCCTCTGCGAAACTCTGCGTCTCTGCGCCCTCTGCGTTGAAATCGACCGACACCAACCGACCGCCGCGGTGTTGTAGAGTCGTCCGGCCCCTTCCCCGCCCAGCGAGGACCGCATGTCGATCGCCGCCCGCCCTGCCCTCGCCCTGCTGCTCCTCGGCCTCGTCCTACAACTCCCCGGCGACGAGCCGCCAGTGCCGAAGGATCCGAAACAGGCCCTCGCGTGGTTCAACGACCTCGTCGGCGAGTGGCGCGGCGTCGGACAGGTTCGGCGGGGCTCGAACCGCGGGGCGTGGCGGGAGACGGGCGACTTCCGCTGGGACTTCAGCGGCAAGACACCCGCCATCCTCTACGCCGTCGAGGAGGGCAAGCACCTCGTCTCACTGCGAATCACCTACGACGTCGACGGACGACTGTTCCAGGTCGCTGCGAAGCGTCCGGAGGCCGAGGCGGTCGAACTCACGGGCAAGATCTCGAAGAAGGTCTTCACGGCCGAGTCGAAGCCGGGCGAGGACGGACGGGTCGACCGCATTGTGATCACACGGCTGAACGAGAAACGGACGCTTGTTCGCTTCGAGCGCGGCCGGAGCGGGCAGGCGTTCGCGTCTCGACTCGGGGAGGTGGGCTACACCCGCGAGGGCACGCGGCTCGCCCGCGTCGGCGAGGTCGGACCGGTCTGCGTCGTGACCGGCGGCCACGGCACCACACTCGTCTCCCACGAGGGCCAGCAGTACTACGTCTGCTGCGAAGGCTGCAAGCAGGCCTTCGAGGACGACCCCGCCGGCGTGATCGCCGAGTACGAGGCCCAGCGGAAGAGGAACGACCGCGGTTGACATCGAAGCCCGCTGGTCCGTTCGGAGCCAACCAAACCGGGAGACTCTCTCCCCAAGGGGAGCAAGCCAGCGTCCGTTCTGCGAGAATCCGCGCCGATCGCACCGCCGCCGCTTGATGCCCCGCCTGCCGTCCGAAAGAATCCCTGCGCAGTGAGCGGACCGCACGTCCGCCAGCGGAGCACGTGAGCCAAGCCGTGTTCGGCCGTCAGGAAGACGGCGAAACACGAGCGAGGCGAACCAAGAACCGGACACGGACGACGACGTTGGCAAGGAAGAAGCCCCAGAAGAAGTCGGCGGACACGCTCAGCCCCGCCGACGATCCGGTCGAACTCGCCACGCAGTCGCTCGGCCGGGAGCTGTTCCGCCGCATCGGCCGCCGCAGCCCGTCGATCTTCGAACGACGCTGGTGGGACGACCAACTGCTCGACTGGGCGATGCAGGACGAGTCGGTCAAGGTGCAGATGTTCCGCTTCGTGGACGTGCTCCCCACGCTCCGCACGCACGAGTCGGTCAACCGGCACCTGCACGAGTACTTCGAGGAGGTCCGCAGCCACCTCCCTTGGGCCGCCCGGCTGGGACTCGACGTCACGGACAACGCCATCCTCGGCAAGGCTCTCGCCGTCAACGCCCGCTCCAACGCCCGCCGCATGGCCCAACGGTTCATCGCCGGCAGCAACGTCGAAGAAGTGCTGCAGTCGGTCGCCAAGCTCCGCAAGTCGGGCTACGCCTTCACGCTGGACCTCCTCGGCGAGGCCGTCGTCAGCGAGCCTGAGGCCGAACGCTACCAGCAGCAGTACCTCGACCTGGTCAACGGGCTCGCCCCGTCCGTCGCCCAGTGGCCGGAGAACGTGCAGCTCGACCGCGACGAGCAGGGGCCGATTCCCCGCGTCAACGTCTCGGTCAAGCTCTCGGCCCTCTTCAGCCGTTTCCGCCCGGTCGATCCCGTCGGCACGGCCGAGGGAGTGAAGCAGCGTCTGCGGCCCATCCTCCGGGCCGCCCGCGAGCACGACGCCTACGTCCACGTCGACATGGAGCACTACGCCTACAAGGACCTCACCTTCGAGATCTTCAAGCAGGTGTTGATGGAGGACGAGTTCCGCGACTTCCCGGACGCCGGCATCGTCGTGCAGGCCTACCTCGCCGACGCCGAGGAAGACCTACGCATGCTCCGCGAGTGGGTCGAGGAGCGCGGCACACCGGTCTGGATTCGCCTCGTGAAAGGCGCGTACTGGGACTTCGAGACCGTCCACGCCCGCGCGTACGGCTGGCCCATTCCCGTCTACCTCGCCAAGTGGCAGTCGGACGCCTGCTTCGAACGCTGCACCGACTATCTCTTCCAGAACCACGCGTGGCTGCGGCCGGCGATCGCCAGCCACAACCTTCGCAGCCTGGCCCACGCGTGTGCCCGGGCCGAGTCGCTCGACGTCGATCCCGCCGCGTGGGAGATCCAGCTCCTCTACGGCATGGGCGAGGAGTTCGCCCAGCTCTTCACGGAGATGGGCCACCGCGTCCGCGTCTACACGCCGTTCGGCGAGCTCATCCCCGGCATGGCCTACCTCGTCCGCCGACTGCTCGAGAACACGTCGAACGACTCCTTCCTGCAGCAGAGCGTCTCGACCGACACGCCGATCGACAAGCTCCTCGAATCGCCGATCGAGACCGGCTCCGCCCACGTCGCCGAGCTCGAAGCCGCCGGCTTCTTCGACGTGGAGCACACCTCCGGTGTGCAGGATGCTCCCGATTCCAACGCGTCACGGCACACCGGAGGTGTGCCCCACGTCCTCGATCCGCGCACCCTCTCCGACGCCCAGATCACCACGCTCCATCCGCAACTCGCCATGCCCGACTTCGCCAACGAACCCCACAGCGACTTCGCGGAGTCGGACGCCCGGAACGCGATGCAGGAGGCGCTCTCGGAGGTCTCCCAGCTGCTCGGCCGCGAGTACCAGCTGGTGATCGGCGGACGGCCGATCGAGACCAAGTCGGAGATCGCCTCGTACGACCCGTCGGTCGCGGGCCGCATCGTCGGCCGCATCGCCGCCGCGGGGCCGGACGACGTCGTCGAGGCGATCGACACGGCCCGCCGCGCCCAGCCCGAGTGGGGCGCCGTCTCCGCCGACCACCGGGCCGAGTACCTGGAACTCGTCGCCGGCGAGATGCGGGAACGTCGCTTCGAGTTGGCGGCGTGGCAGGTCTTCGAGTGCGGCAAGCCGTGGGACGAGGCGGACGCCGACGTCGCCGAGGCGATCGACTTCTGCGTCTACTACGCCCGCGAGATGAGACGTCTCGCCGAGCCTCGGCAGTGCGACGTGCCGGGCGAGGAGAACGCCTACTGGTACCGGCCCCGCGGCGTGGCGGTCGTCATCGCCCCGTGGAACTTCCCGCTCGCCATCCTCACCGGAATGACGGCCGCCGCCGTCGTCGCCGGCAACACCGTCGTCATGAAGCCGGCCGAGCAGTCCTCCGTCGTCGCCGCCAAGCTGATGGAGATCTTCCAGGACGTCCACCTCCCGGCCGGCGTCGTCAACTATCTGCCCGGCGTCGGCGAGGAGATCGGCCCCGAACTCGTCAACTCGCCCGACGTCGACCTGATCGCCTTCACCGGCAGCCGGCAGGTCGGCCTCGCCATCTACGAGGCGGCCGCCAACACCGACCCGCGGCAGACGAACGTCAAGAAGGTGCTCGCCGAGATGGGGGGCAAGAACGCCATCATCGTCGACGAGGACGCCGACCTGGACGAGGCGGTCGCCGGCGTCGTCCACGCCGCCTTCGGCTACGCCGGCCAGAAGTGTTCCGCCTGCAGCCGGGCCGTCGTCCTCGCCGACGCCTACGACGCCTTCCTCGAACGCCTCGTCCCGGCCGTCGCCTCACTCAAGGTCGGCGCGGCCGAGGACCCGGCCACGCAGGTCGGCCCGGTCATCGACGAGGAGGCCCGCGACCGCATCCTTGCCGCCATCGAGGCCGTGAAGTCCGCCGACCCGGAGGACGAGGACGCCCCGGAACTCGTGCACGCGACCGAGGTCGACGACGACGGCACCTACGTCGGCCCGCACGTCTTCGCCAACGTCCGCCCCGACCACCCGCTCGCCCAGAACGAACTCTTCGGCCCGGTCCTCGCCGTCATCAAGGTGAAGGACCTCGACGAAGCGTTCGAGGTGGCGAACGGCACCGACTACGCCCTCACCGGCGGGATATTCAGCCGCAGCCCGAAGAACCTCGACCGCGCCCGCCGCGAGTTCCAGGTCGGGAACCTGTACCTCAACCGCGGCTGCACCGGCGCCCTCGTCAACCGCCACCCGTTCGGCGGCTTCAAGATGTCCGGCATCGGCACCAAAGCCGGCGGCCCCGACTACCTCCACGAGTTCCTCGTGCCGGTGAACGTGACAGAGAACACGCTGAGGAGGGGGTTTGCTCCGCCACCGGATGAAGAGAAGTAAGGCCGACGTCGAGAGAACAGGAGGACGCCAAGCGGGAGGCCACCGAAACGAACCCGCCCCGGCCACGCCGCTGCCACTCTTGCAATCATCCCTACACATTCATACACAGCACTCAGCATGTGCAATCTCATGGGGATGTGTGATGACCGATGAGGAGTTTGGTGCCGTCGTTGGGCAGATCGACGAACTCAGTCGGAGGATGTCGCGCTGTGAAGCGATGGTCGCGACGCTAATTGCTACTGGAGGCGTACTGACTGACGAGTCGGCAAACTACCTCCGGCTGATGTATGGCACGAATAGCCCCGACTATTTCGCAGGCTTTCTCACGGAGATGCTAAAGCCAGAGAATCGAATGCCATCGGAGGCGGCGCTGTCGAGATGGACTGGCATGCTCTACTCGCAGCTGCGCTCGATCCAACGCGACTTCTACGCGTACGCGGTTTCTACAAGTTTCGGCATCGATAGCGATGCTGTTCCGCTGCCGAGACTGGCGCCGGTACGCTTCTATCTGTCGAGTGGGAGCGAGACTGTGCTCGCGTCAGTCAATGACGCACTGGGGAAGGTCGCGGACGCGATCGGCTACACACCTGCGGACGAATTCCCTGCCGAACGAGGTTCGTGGTGGAAGCGCTGGACCTGGAGAAGCAAGCAAGCGTTGAGCCGACCGCAGGTGCAAGAGTGCTTTGACAAGTTGCAACACGGTGCGGAGTTGCACGCCCTACAGAAGCCACAGGCCGAGGTGGACAGGGTAGCCGCAGATGGCATAGCAACGCTGCTCAATGCACTTTCGGACGTCGCACACGCAGCGATGCAGTGCGGATCAATCTTGCTCGTGAAGACGCTCGACCGCGCTGGCGACCAGCTAGTCGCAGTACGCCGCCTATCCGTGCAGGAGATGATCCAGCTTGAGAAGAGTCCAAATCTGCTGAATTCTCCACAAACAGTGCTCTCTGAGCTGGAGAGACTCGTCACTCGTCCCGACGACGACACTCCTGACGGCGACACGCGATCCGAGGAGCCAAGGCTGAATGGATAGCGGGTGCGAACACGATTGCGTCTTCTGCATCTACTGCAACGGAACTGGGCAAGTCTCCCAGGAGACCGCACTACGACAGTTGCTCGACACGACGAAGGCACTGGTGAAGTGCACATCCCCACATTGCGACACGTCGGGTTGCGACGATTGCATGGGTACGAAGTCAGTCCCCAACCCAGATGCCGCGAGACGTCTGCGTTGGTACGCGTGGTGGACTCGCGACGTACGACTCGGGCGGGTGGCTGGGGTCCGACGAAGGACGCCCCCAGTTCGTGATCGGCTGGGTGGCATGCTTTGACCGCGTAGCGGGACAAGCATGGAGGGTGGACGTCGCCCCAGGCATGCCTGTCCGCCTTCGGCGTCAAGGCATGGCACACGTTGCGTAGCCTAACCTACCTGTGCCGTCACGCCGCTCGTGAGGTCGGCTCCGGGTGGACCGGGAAGGTCTTCGGGGGTTCCGATTCCTGGGGGGGTTCCTGTCGATTGCGTCGCAGGGTGATCAGCAGCATCAGGCCGACGACGATCGCCAGGGCGACGATGGAGACGGCTCGGTTGGGGGCCGCTTCGAAGGCCGAGCCGGTGCCGGCGATCGGGCGGGGGTTCGGTTCCGTGGGGAGGCCGTAGGAGATGGCGAGGTCGCGGACGCTGCTGAGGTGGACGAGCGGAACGCCGCGGGTGGCGAAGCGCGTAAGGATGGAGTCAATGTTGGTGGCGGCGGGCGGGGGCTGGAGGTTGAGGCCGGGGGCGTAGAGGCGTTTGCCGACGCCGTGGCCGACCGAGACCGTTCCACCGCCGACGTTCACGTAGGCCGCGAACGGCTCGCCTTCGGAGTGCTGGTCGTAGATCGCCATCCGCTCGCCGAGCGAGTCGTCGAAGTTCGTCGACTCGACCTTCGGCAGGCCGCTGCGGGCGATCGCCTCGTCGATGAGTGCACGGCCCTCGTCGCTCATGTGGAGGGCCCGGTCCTCGAACCCGCCGCGGGAGACGGCGACGGAGCGGTGCTGAGTGACGCCCTGCTCGAACAGGTGCCGTTCCATCTCGATCCACGGCCACTCCGGGTAGTTCGCCCCGTACTGCGACGAGCCGACGCTCGCGATGGCGACCGGCTCCGCCCCGATCGCCTCGACGGCGGCCAGCGTGCAGAGGTTGAGGGCCGGGAACGAGCCGGACCAGCCGATGGCGATCCGGTCGCCCGGCTGAACGCCGGCCTCGTGGAACATCTCGACGAGGACGGCCGCCCAGTTCGGGTTCACGGTCGACTGCTTCGCCCCAAGATGTCCCATGACGCTCGTCGTCGGTGTTTCGACGGCCCCGATCATGCCGGTCTCGGCCGGGTCGAGTTCGGGGTCGATGGGGATGCCGCGGCGGAGGCGTTCCGCCTTGAGTTCGTCCATCGCCCGCTCGGCGAGCTGGGCGGCGGCGAGCTTCGTCTCGGCGAGGTCGCCCGTCTCGCGGCGAGGCCACGTCTCGACGACGGCGACCGCCCCGAGGGCGACGACCGTGAGCAGCAGGATCAGCGGCCGCGAGACCTTGCGGGCCGACCAGTAGACGCGTTTCATGCCAGCACTCCCGTTCCGACGACGAGCAGGACGAGCCGGACGAGGGCACTCGAGGTGAGCGAGACGCCGACCGTTTCGACGAGGCCCTGCCGTTCGATCCAGATGGCGAGCAGCCCGGGGATGACGAAGCCGATGACGGTGAGTCCTTCGAGCCCGACGACGGCGAGCGTGCTGCAGCCGGCACAGTCGGCGACCGATCTCGCCAACGCCCCGAACAGGAAGCCGACGACGAGCGTGATCACCGTCCGCCGGCGGCCGTAGACGATCGCCACGGACGAGATGCCGCGGACGGCGACGCAGGTGAGGAGGGCCGCGACGAGCGTCGCGACGATGCACTCCGGACGGTGCAGGTACAGGGCGAGGTAGCCCGGCACGACCATGCCGCCGGCCGACAGGCCGTACAGTTCCGTCACCATCAGGCTGACGAGCAGCCCGATCCCGATCACGAGGGGAATCGACTCCATCATGCGGCCTCCTGCCAAGGGGATGTTTCGGGGTGCCCGGCTCGCTCCTCGAACCAGCGCACCAACTCCAGACCAGGGCCCGCGACGTTTCCCATGCCGACGATCCTGCCGGCCGACCCGCCGAACCGCACGGCGGCCTCGGCGACGTCGGCGACGGATCGGTTGCTCATGTCGTGGATCACGACGTGTTCGGTGTTCTTGGTTCCCCGCGCTCGTGTTCCGCAGTCTTCCTGACTGCCGAACTCGGCTCGGCTCACGTGCTCCGCTCGCGGACTTCTTGTCCGCTCGCTGCGCAGTTGTTCGTAGCGCCGCGTGAAGAGGGCCGTGCCGGTGCCGACGAGGACGATCGAGTCGAGGCCTTCGAGGGTCGCGCACATCTCGGCGAGTTGTTCGGTGCGGTCGCTACGGTCCTCGCGGCAGTTGACGACGGCGACGCCGCGAGTCGTCTCCGGGAAACGGTCGCGGACGACGTTCCAGTTGCCGGCCGTGGACTCCGGGTCGTTCGCCGCGAAGCCGTTGACGAAGACGCTGCGGCCGAGGCCGTGCACGAGGTGATCGACGGTGAGGGCCCCAGGGTCGGGCGTGGCGGCCCACATGCCGGCGAGGGCCGTCCGGCGGTCGACGCCGACGTCGTCGCAGACGCGCAGGGCGAGGGCGACGTTGTCGGCGTGTTCCAGGTACGAGAAGCCGCGGAGGTCGTCGTCGGTCACGCACGCCACGTCGAAGGCGGTCGTGGGGGCGAGGATCGACTTCCGGTCGCGGCACGCGTCGACGAAGACGTCGATCAACTTCCGCTCGGCCGTGTAGAGTCGGGCGTTCCTGGGCGTGGTGCCGGCGAGGGCCTTCGCGACGTCGCGGGGGGTGGGGCCCATCACGTCGAGGTGGTCCGGCCGGGCGTTCGTGACGACGCCGTGCGTCGAGCGGACGAGGTCGAGTTCGCACAGCGACTGCAGCGTGGGCTGTAGGGCCATGCACTCGAGCACGAGGACTTCGGCCCGTTCGGCGACGGCACGTCGGACGATCCCGACCTGCTCGATGACGTTCGCCCTGCCCCGTCGGTGGATCGGCTCCTCGCGGCCGTCGGGGAGGATCAGGCGGGGGAGCGTGCCGGTCGTCTTGGCGACGACGCGGTGCCCGCCGGCGCGGAGGCCGGCGGCGACGAGCCGGGTGACGCTCGACTTGCCGCGGGTGCCGTTCACGTGGACGCGAACGGGAATGCGGGCGAGGCGCCGCCGGTGGGCCGTCGCCTCCCAGACACCGAGCAGAGTGAGCAGACCGACAGCTGCCGCGAGCAGCGAGATCCCGTCCATGGGTTCTGGCGGTTTCCGTGGGATACCGTCGGCCCGAGCGATATCGCGGTGAGTGAGGTGTTCGAGAGGTTGAGAGACCGGACGAGCCGGACTCGGCTCAGCTGAACGACTCGGCGGAGGACCCGCGAACGGCCGACGTTCCGCGAGGACTATCGTCCCGCCCCGGCCGGGGCCTTCACCGGAGTCGCCCGGAGTCAGTCGTCGGGTCGGTTCGGCTCCCGGATGCTCCGGTGGGTCCGATTCGGACGCGTTTGCACATACGACAGTGTCGCGCGGTCGTTCGTACAAAGGGCCGCGCTCGCATCGGAGGACGCGTGCGCAAGCCGGCAGGGACGCGTCGTGCGAGCGACGCGAGTCCACGGTGTTTGCAGCGGCATGGGAGGAGTCACCGGCGAGTGCCGAGGAGACGGGAGAGCCCGACGGGGGGCGCCGTTGCACGTCGCGTGCCGATTCCGTTTCCCGCCGAAACCGCCGGGCCACGTTGCCGTTTACACGATTCCGAGACTCCGCTATACCTTCCCCGATACGACGTCTTCACGACGGATCCGTCGTGTCCAGCCTCCGTCTCGACCGTGCGACGTCGAGCGGCAGCGGTACGACCGCAGGGTGTGGAATTCGCAACCGGAGGATGCAGAGTGTCGGCAGAAATCGAAGAGAAGGTCATCGGCATCGTCAGCGAGCAGCTCAGCGTGCCCAAGGAAGAGGTCTCGCGCGAGAGCCGCTTCGTCGACGACCTCAAGGCGGACTCCCTGGACGTGGTCGAGCTCGTGATGGAGTTCGAGGACGCCTTCGGAGTGACCATCCCCGACGACGACTACGAGAAGATCCAGACCGTCGGGAACGCCATCGACTACATCAATGAGAAGAACGGCTGATGACTCGACGTGTCGTCGTCACGGGATGTGGCGTGGTCACGGCTCTCGGCTGCGAGGTCGGTGAGTTCTGGGACGGGATCTGCGCCGGCAAGAGCGGCGTCTCGCGGCTCGAACGATTCGACGCCAGCGAGTTCAAGGTCCACTTCGGCGGTGAGATCAAGCACTTCGACTGCACCGAGCACGCCGAGGTGGACTCGAAGGATCTCCGTCGCCTCGACCGGTTCTGCCAGTTCGCCCTCGCCGCCGCCAGCAAGGCCTTCACCCAGTCCGGGCTGGACCTGCCCAACGAGGACCCCCACCGGCTGGGCGTGCTCATCGGCAGCGGGATCGGCGGGCTGACCGAGATCGAACAGCAGCACATCAAGCTGTTCGACCGCGGGCCCAGCCGTGTCTCGCCCTTCATGATCCCCAAGCTGATGGTGAACGCGGCCAGCGGGAACCTCTCGGTCCACTTCGGGCTGAAGGGGCCGAACACGGCCGTCGCCACCGCCTGCGCCTCCGCGACCAACGCCATCGGCGACGCCTTCCGCCTCGTCCAGCACGGCAACGCCGACGTGATGATCACCGGCGGCAGCGAGGCCGCGGTCACCCCGATGGGACTCTCCGGCTTCGCCCGTATGAGTGCCCTCTCGACCCGCAACACCGAACCGGAGAAGGCGAGCCGTCCGTTCGACGCCGGCCGCGACGGGTTCGTCCTCGCGGAAGGGGCCGGGGCGATGGTCGTCGAGGAGTACGAGCACGCCAAGGCCCGCGGGGCGACGATCCTCGCCGAGATCCTCGGCTACGGAATGTCCGCCGACGCGACGCACATCACCGCCCCGGACCCCGAGGGCCGCGGTGCCGGACGGGCGATGCTGTACACGATCAAGGACGCCGGTATCGACGTCGAGAAGATCGGCTACGTGAACGCCCACGGCACGAGCACGCCGCTCGGCGACAAGGCGGAGACCGTCGCGATCAAGACGGTCTTCGGCGACCACGCCAAGTCGATCGCCGTCTCCAGCACCAAGAGCCAACTCGGCCACCTGCTCGGCGCGTCGGGCGGGGTCGAGACGGTCGCCTGCGTGCTTGCCCTGCAGAACCAGGTGATCCCGCCGACGATCAACCTCGACGACCCCGACCCCGACTGCGACCTGGACTACGTGCCCCACGAGGCCCGGTCCGCCCAGATCGACTACGTGCTGAAGAACAGCTTCGGCTTCGGCGGTCACAACGCCTGCCTCGTTCTGGGCCGAGCGGCATGATCGCCGGCTCGCGGGGCTGCGTACGCCTGCCGCCCTGCGCTAGAATGGGGGTTTCGCACCGCGGGCGGCACGTTCCGACTCGAGGCACCGGGCACGCGTCCGGCCTCGCGACCGGCTGCCCTTCGAGGAGAGTCCCATGAGCGCTTCCCAACCTCCGGTCGTCGTCACCGGTCTGGGGATCGTCAGCCCCGTCGGCATCGGCGTCGGGCCGTTCGCCGAGTCCGTCGCCGCCGGCAAGTCGGGCGTCGCCTTCGTCGACCCGGCCGTCACGACGATCGAGAACCTCGCTGCCGCCGAGGTCGCCGACTTCAACGCCAAGAAGTATCTCAAGCCGATCCGCAAGCAACTGCGGGTGATGTGCCGCGAGATTCAGCTGGGCGTCGCCTCCGCGGCCCTCGCGCTCGAGGAGGCGGGCCTCGACATGGAGGCGATCGACCACACGCGGCTCGGCATCGACTTCGCCGCCAACCTCATGCTCAGCCCCCCCGAGGTGCTCAGCGACGCCTGCTGGAAGTGCGTGCCCGGCGAGAACGGCGAGGCCCACTTCCAGTTCGACGACTGGGGCGAGACCGGCCTGCCGGCGATGGAACCGCTCTGGCTGCTCAAGTACCTCCCCAACATGCCCGCCTGCCACATCGGCATCATGGTGGACGCCCGAGGGCCCAGCAACTCGCTCACCCAGGACGAGGCGAGCGGCAACCTCGTGCTCGGCGAGGCCAACCGCATCCTCCGACGCGGCGCGGCCGACATGATGATCGCCGGTACGACAGGCACCCGCGTCCACCCCGTCAAGTCGATGCACGCCCGGCTGTGGGACAGCCTCGCCAAGGGGGACGGCGCGCCCGAGACCTGGTGCCGGCCGTTCGACCGTGACCGCAACGGGCAGGTCGTTGCCGAGGGAGCCTGCACGTTCCTGCTGGAGACGGAGGAACACGCCAAGGCCCGCGGAGCGACGATCCTCGCCCGCGTCCTCGGAACCGGGGCCTCCTGCGTCGCCGACACCTCCGGCAAGCCGGACGACCGACTGGCGATCGCCCACGCGGTCCGCGCCGCCCTTCGCGTCGCGGACCTCTCCCCCGAGGACGTCGGGCACGTCAACGCGCACGGCCTCTCCGACCCGGCCGTCGACGCCGCCGAGGCCGCGGCCCTGCACGACGTCTTCGGCAGCCGGGCCTCCGAGATTCCGGTCACCGCGCCGAAGAGCTTCCTTGGCAACGCCGGCTCCGGCTGCGGACTGCTCGAACTCGCCGCTTCGGTCGTCTCGATGCGGACGAACGCGACCGTCCCGCGGACGCTGAACTACGCGAACGCCGACCCCGACTGCCCGCTGAACGTGGTGCACGGCGAGCCGCTGCCGCTCGACAACCGGATCGTCGTCAACGTCGACGTCACCCGGGTCGGCCAGGCGAGCGCCGCGGTCCTCGAGATCGCCTGACGGTCAGCTCGGGGCCAGAACCGGGTCGCTCGAGTCGATCACGAGCTCGCCCCGTTCGACCCGCGCGTGGCCGGCGAGTCGCAGGTACGTGAGCGTCGTCAGCAGCACCGTGATCGGTGCCGTCACGATCACGAAGATCCCGGCCACGAACGCCCCGGCGAACCAGAGGACGAAGCTGGCGAGCGAGATGGCGAACAGCGTCCCGCGGTGCCCGCGGGACAGCTTCCGTCCCCGCTCGAGCGACTCGAACACACCGCAGTCCTTCTCCACCAGCACGAGCGGCGCCGGCCAGTAGACCGTGTAGGCGACCAGCCCGGGGATCACGAACGCCGCGAGGCCGACGCCGACGATCAACGTGAGCAGCAGGTACAGGAGCGTCAGCCGGACGACGAACCGACTCCCGCTGAAGAGGAGCGTGACGTCACTCTTCCCGTTCCGCACGACGTGCTCGTAGAAGTTCATCAGGCCGACGAGCGAGTAGGTCGTGACGAACAACAGGACCAGCCCGGCGAGCGGCACCCCCACGAACGCCGCCATCTCCGGGACCGGCCCGGCCCCGAGGGCGAGCGCGACCATCCCCACGGGGATCATCCCGACCACGACCCCGCCCAGCCAGACCATCGAACTGACGACGTAGCCCAGCACGCACGGCCCGAAGTCGGCGCGGAAGACCCGCCAGCTGTCGCCGAACACGTCGTCCACGCCGAATCGCGGCACGAACGGGTCGGTCTCCTCGTCCGTTGCCCACGGGGGCGTCTCGTCGGTGTCGTCCACGAACGACTCGCCGCAGTTCCGACACTCCGTCGCCTCCGGCAGGTTCCGCGTGCCGCAGACGTGGCAGATTCGGGGCGTGGTCGACTGGTCGACGACGGAGTCCCACTCGACGATCGCCTCCGCGTCGTCACCGCCGTCCGGCACCCGGACAGGCTCGCGACACGAAGGGCAGTCGATCGCCCGGCTGGCGTGACGCTCGTCGACACGCAGCACGGCGAAACAGACTGGACACTCGAATTCGATCAGCATCACCCGGACCGGTCACTTGCCGTCGGCGACGGGGAGTCCCGCCATCATGCGGTACACCACCACGCAGAGCATGATCGTGAACGGACCGACGATGATCATGCCCAAACCCTGCAGAGCGCCGGCTGCGGTGAACATCGCCATCATCGCCATGCACTGCCCGAACAGCATGCCGCGGTTCTGGCTCGTGATCCGCCCGGCGATGCCGAACGCCTCGAACGTCGAGACGTCCCGGTCGACCGCCACGAACGGCGCCGGGAAGTAGACGAGCGCGAGGTAGACGCCCGGCACGACGAAGAAGAGCGTTCCCAACGTCACCATGAACGCGTACGCGAGCAGGATCAGCATGACCCGCCCCGTGTACGGGAACCCCTTCAGCAGCAGCGAGAAGTCCGGCTGCTCGCCCGCGGCGATCCCGCAGAAGAACCGCAGCTGCCCCGCGTACAGGAAGCAGTACAGGTACGTGTTGAACAGCGCGAACAGCCCCAGGACGGCGAGCGCGACCGCCCGCTGGTCGACCTGTGCGTCGACGATGCTGAACGAGACGACCATCACGGTGATGCCCAGGC
Source organism: Planctomycetaceae bacterium (assembly GCA_028284885.1). GTDB lineage: Bacteria > Planctomycetota > Planctomycetia > Planctomycetales > Planctomycetaceae > JANQQW01. The sequence continues at coordinate 22,174 of JANQQW010000194.1, read as the reverse complement.
CGAACGCGACCACGTAGAGGAGGCCGGAGAGCAGGTAGCCGCCGATGCACGGGCCCATGTTCTCGGCGAACGCGTCCCACCCGGCCTGGAAGGAGTCCTGGAACCCGACCGGCGTGGGAACGATCGCCCCGTCGTAGTCGTTCGTCAGCGGCTCGCCGCATCCGCGGCAGTGTGTGGCGTCCCCGTCGTTCCTTGTCCCACACAGCGAGCAGACCACCTCCTCGGGAGGCTCTGCCGGTCTTGGTGGTCGCCGCGGGGCATTTCGAGCGACCGGGGGCGCGGGGGCGTACGAGTCGCCGCCGTCCAGGAAGTCGTCGATCGCCGACCGCGAACCCGAGGCGGGCGTCGGCGCTGGTGCGGACTCGAAACGTGACGCCGGCTCGAGCTCCGGTTCCGGATCCGGTTCGAGGGCGAACGCGTCCGCGGCGTCGGCGAACTCGGGGACGCGGGCCGGCTCGCCGCAGTGCGGGCACCGGGTCTTCCGACCGGCGAACTCCTCCTTCGCACGCAGCACGGCGTCACAGGCAGGGCAGTTGAACTCGATCGCCACGACAGGGTCCCGGAACCACGATGACAGAGAGCAGCACGCCGACGAGACAGCCTACAGTTCCGCGGCGAGCGCTTCCATCACCTCGTCCGAGATCTCGAAGTTCGTCGTCGTGCTCTGCACGTCCTCGTTCTCCTCGAGGGCATCGACGAGCTTCAGCACCTTGCGACCGGCGTCCACGTCGAGTTCGACCGTGTTCGAGGCGACCCGGGCCAGCTCGGCCGACTCCCTCTCCACTCCCGCGGACTCGAGGGCCGACTTCACGTCCTCGTACGCCTCCACCGGGCAGGTGACGACGAAGGCCTCTCCCTCGTCCTTCACGTCCTCCGCCCCCGCCTCCAGGGCCAACTCGAACAGCGACTCCTCGTCGGTCGCCGCGCTCGGAACGACGAACAGCCCCTTCCGCTCGAACATCCACGACACGCAGCCGGTGTTCCCCATGTTGCCGCCGTGCACCTCGAAGATCTTGCGGAGCTCGCCTGCGGTCCGGTTGCGGTTGTCCGTGAGGATGTCGCAGAGGACGGCGACCCCCTCCGGCCCGTACCCCTCGTAGACGATCTCCTCGTAGTTCTCGCCGTCGAGCTCCCCGCAGCCCTTCTTGACGGCCCGCTCGATCGTGTCCTTCGGCATGCTGGCCTGCTTGGCCTTGTCGATCGCGTACCGGAGGGCGAGGTTCGTGTCGGTGTCGGCCCCGCCGTTCCGCGCGGCGACGATGATCGCCCGGGACAACTTGCCGAAGAGCTTGCCGCGTTTCTTGTCGACGGCCCCCTTCTTGTGCTGGATGTTGGCCCAGTGGGAGTGTCCGGCCATGTCGCTGTTCGTCGTCCGTCTTCGGTGTCGATTTCGTCGCAGGGGCGTCCGGTGATCCGGCGGGGCTACTCGGCGCCGGTCGCCTTCTTCAGCTTCGCCTCGATCTCCGACCGCTTCTTCTCGTCCGGGTGGTCCTGCCCCTCGAAGGCGGCGAGCGCCTTCTTCCACGTCGCGACCGCGTCGTCCTTGCGGCCCAGCTTGGAGTAGGTGTCGGCGAGGTGGTCCCACAGCACCGGGTCGGCCCCGTCCGGGTCCTCGACCGCCTTCTCCAACCACTCCAGGGCCTCCTCGAACTTGCCGAGGCGGTACAGCACCCAGCCCATGCTGTCCTGGTAGGCGGCGTTCTCGGGCTCCGCGGCGACCGCCTTCCGGAGCATCTGCTCGGCCTTCTCCAGGTTCTTCCCCTGGTCCGCGTACAGGTAGCCGAGGTCGTTGTTGACCGAGGGGTCGTCCGGCTCCGCCTCCAGGACCACCTCCAGCACCTCTTCGGCCTTCCGCATCTCGCCGGTCTGAACGTAGACGTTCGACAGGCTGAACCGCACGGCTCGCTGGATCCGCGGCTCGTCCCCCTGCTGCTCCAGCACCTCGAGGAAGACCCGCTCGGCCTCCTTCCACTGTCGTGCGTGGTAGTGTATCCAGCCCTGCTGGTAGTGCAGCAGGCCGCTGTCGGGCAGCAGTCGGCGGGCGTCGCCGATCGTCTCGAGCGCGGCCTCCGTGTTGTCGTCCAGCTCCTGGGCCTGCGAGAGCTTGTACAGGAACTGGGCCTTCGCGGCGTTGTCCGTGACCGACTTCACGGCCTCGTTCAGCAGTTCGATCGCCCGGTCGTACTTCTCGGCGTCGATCAGGCGGTCGGCGAGGTCGTCGTACACGGCCGACTTCTGCCGCGGCTCGGCCTTTCCGAGCGCGTCCTCCAGGAACACGATCGCGTCGTCGTTCCGATCGGCGTCCCCCGCCAGGCCGGCGAGCACGAGACCGCCGAGGAACACGAGCTCCTCGTCCTCCGCGTTCAGCCGACGACGCCCCTCGGCGACGAGCGCGTCGAGCACCTTCTCGTCCCCGGTGATCGCCTCGAGCTCGGGTTGGATCTCCCCTGCGAGCGCCGCCTCGAAACTGGCGACGATCTCGTCGAGCAGCGGCCCGTACTCCCCCTTCAGCCGGTACAACTTGGCGAGCCCAGCGTGCCCGGCCGGCGTGCCCCCGTCGTCGATTGCCCGCTCGAACGCCGACTTCGCCTCGGCGAACTTCTCCGCCTCGACGTACTGGTCACCGAGGAAGATGAGGAGAGGGCCGTTCTCGGGATCCTGCTCGACGAGACCTTCGAGCTTGCCGACGAGTTGGTCGGACTTCTCCTGCTTGTCGAGGATCTCGGCGTACAGCTCGTAGGCGTCGCGGCCCTTGTCCTTGAGCTTGGCCCGGAAGTACTTCTCGAGCGTCGCCTGGGCCCGGCGCGGGTTGCCGGTCTGCAGGTGCAGCCGGGCGAGGTTGTAGTCGAGGGCCGTCGTCTTGTCGCCGCGTCGGTCGGAGGCGATGGTGAACGCGGTCGCCGCCTTCTCGATTCGTTTCGCGTCGAGGAACGCCTCGCCCATCCGCTCGTAGTCTATGGCCCGGTCCCGTTCGAGCGCGCCGTGCTGGGCCATGTCGAGCCCGAACCGGTCGGGGTTGAGTAACGCCTCGAAGACGACCTCGTAGGCGTCGGCGAGCTTCTCGTCGTCGTCGGCCGCCGCGTACAACACGCTGAGGTCCCGGTTCAGCGAGACGAACGAGTTCGACCGCTTGTCGAGCGAGGGGGCCTCGGTCGCCTTCTCCAGCAGGTCGATCGCCTCCGACAGCCGGCCGCGGCGAGCCAGATCCCGCCCGAGCTGTTGCATCAACACGGGGTTGTCCGGGTCGAGTTCGACGAGCACGAGCGCCCGCTGCACGGCTTCCTGCGTCTTCCGGAGCGTGAACGCGAGCGGGACGTACGCCCGGTAGACCTCGATCGCCTTCGGGTCGAGTTCGAGGGCCTTCTCGTAACTGGCGAGCGCCTCGGCGAACTGCCGACGGCCCTGCTGGAACCGGCCCTTCATGAACCAGGCCATCGCCTCGACCCGCTTGGCCTCCGCCTCGTCCCGCGGCGCGACCGGCTTCAACGGGAGCGTCGGGTCGTCGCCGATCTGGCCGGGCAGGGCCCGTTCCGCGGGCGGCTCGTCGTCCGCGTGGACGAAGGCGTTCGGGACGAGCAGGACGGCGAGGAGCAGGGACAACCGTTGGTTCGGCGAACGCATCACAATCTCCGTCGTGGTCCGAGACTCGCAGCGGACGCGGGAACGCGTCGCCCGGTCATTCTACCCCCGCCGTCGGCGCGGCACCAAGATCGAACGGGGGTGCGGCTACGACCGGCTCGAAGACTTCTTGCGGGTCGTCTTCTTGGCCACCTTCTTCTTGGTCGCCGTCTTCTTCTTCGCGGGAGCCTTCTTCTTGGCAGCCGGCTTCTTCTTGGCCGCCCCCTTCGTCTTGGTCGCCTTGGCGGCCGACTTCTTCGTCGCAGGCGCCTTCTTCTTGGCCGCCTTCGCCTTCTTCCGCTTCACGCGGCCCTTGTAGACGTCCTCCAACCGCTGAACGGCGGTCAGCGGGTCGTACTCCTCCTCGTCCTCGACGGAGACCGTCTCGAAGACGGCGGCCGGCTTGGCGTCGTTGGCGAGTTGACGAAGCAGATGGGCGAACAGCGGGCCGTCGGTCTTGCGGACGACCGACTTCATCGTGTCCATCGCCGCGTCCGGAGCGGCGTCCGGTTCGACGAAACCGAGCCAGACCGCCGCGTTGAGCGCCTTCTCGTCCAACGGCACGACGTGGCTGCCGAGCGCCGCCTGCAGGACGTACGCCCGCGTGAACGGCGTGGTCTCGCGAATCTTCGCCAGCCGCCGCGCCGCCTGGTCCTGCGTCTTCTTCTTCACCGGCTCCAGGTCGAACGGGTCGTCGCGCGGCTCGCCCGTGACGACGTGCTGGTCGAACGTGTCCTGGAGCGCCGCCTTCACCCGCAGCGCCCGGAACGACCCGTCGTCGTCCTCGGCGAACACCTCCTCGAGCTCCGTGATGCTGCTGACGCGGATCTCGTTCCAGTCGTGGAAGCGGGCGTGGAGCCCCTCGTACCGCGAGTCGGCAACCTCCTCGGTCCGGTTCTCGAGGCAGACGGCGTACAGCAGCGTCTCCATCACGTTCCGCGAGTTGGCGGGAACGCTGCCGTCGTACCGCTTCTTCATCAGCGTGAGCAGCTTCTTGCAGACGGCCTGCTTGTCGGACGCCTTAGTGTCGCGTGCCGTGCCCATGGATTCCCGTCGCTCTCGTGTTCTCGGCGGCTCGGGCCGCCCGTGAGTTCAGTCGTCCTCGACGTCGGCCGAGGGCTCGACGACCTCGTCGCGTTCGCCCTCGTCGCCGGTCGGTTCGTTCGCGGCGCCCGGGGCGTCGCCGCTCCAGCGCGTCGCCAGTTCCTCGGGGGTGAGCTGGTCGCCCGGCAGTGCGATGCCGTCCGCCAGCGACTCCCGGATCAACCGGGAGGCCTCGATGCTCTTCTTGACGCTGTCGTCGAGGACGAACTCGAGAACCGGCGTGAACCGCGTCTCGATGCGGTCGGCCACCTTCTTCTGGACGAAGCCGCGGGCCGACTCCAGCCCGTGCAGGCAGAGCCGCTGCTCGGACTCGTCCCCCATGACGGAGACGTAGACCTTCGCCGTCCGGGTGTCCGGTGCGGTCTCGACGCGCGTCACCGTCACGTTCTTCACTCGCGGGTCGCGGAGCGCGAACAGGATCGTCGAGCTCACCGACTCGAGGATCGCCTGATTGAGCTTCTCGATGCGTCGTGACATGCGCGGTCGAGCATCCTGTCCGTTGTCCGCACGGCGAGACCGTCTCGCGGTACTACTCGTCGAGCGACCGTTGCCGTTCCTCGATCTTGTAGGCGTCGAAGAGGTCTCCCTCCTTCACGTCGCGGAAGTTCTTCAGCAGGATGCCGCACTCCATGCCCTCGCGAACCTCCTTCACGTCGTCCTTCTCCCGCCGCAGCGAGTCGATCGCGTAGTCGTTGAGGACCGTGCGGTCGCGACTGACCTGGATCATGTTCGTCCGCTCGATCGTGCCGTTCAGGATGCGGCAGCCGGCCACCTTGCCGAGACGGCTGATCTCGAACACCCGCAGGACGAGCGCCCGGCCGGTCGTGACCTTGATCTTCTCGGTCGGCAGCAGCCCCTCGAGCCGCTGTTTGATCACGTCCGTCAGCTCGTAGATGATGTCGAACCGCTGGATGTCGATCCCCTCGCGGTCTGCGAGCTGCTCGGCCCGGTCCTCCGGGATGACGTGGAACGCGACGATGACCGCCCCGGCGGCGCTCGCGAGCGTCACGTCGGACTCGTTCACGCCGCCGACCGCCGCGTGCAGCACCTTGACCTGGACCTCCGGGTGGTCCAGCTTGCCCAGCTCGCTCTTGATCGCCTCGATCGACCCGGGCGTGTCCGCCTTGACGATCAGCGGCAGTTCCTGCGTCTCGCCCGCCTGGGCCGCGGCGAGGATGTCCTCCAGCGACCTCGGCCGGCCGCCGCTGCGAGTGGACAGCGACTCCGTCCGGTCGACGTGCGACCGCTCCTCGGCCGCCTCCCGTGCCTCCTCCACGTCCTCCATCACGTAGAAGTGGTCGCCGGCGCCCGGGACCTCGTTGAGGCCGGCCACCTTGATCGGCATCGACGGGAGGGACTCCTCGATCTCCTCGTCCCGGTCGTTGTACATCGCCCGGATGCGGCCGAACGTGTTGCCGCAGAGGACCACGTCGCCGATTCGCAGCGTTCCCTTCTGCACCAGGAACCACGCCAGCGCCCCGCGGCCCTCGTCGCGGAACGCCTCCAGGCAGACGCCGACGGCGTTCCGGTCCGGGTTCGCGCGGAACTCGTCTTCGTGCAGCTCGGCCGTCAGCAGGATCGTCTCCAGCAGGTCGTCGATGCCGTCGCCCGTCATCGCGGAGGTGTGCACGACCTCGGTGTCGCCACCCCAGGCCGTCGGCAGCAGTTCGTGCTGCGCGAGGCCCTGGAAGGCCTTCTGCTCGTCGACGCCGGGCAGGTCCATCTTGTTGAGGGCGACCATGATGGGCACCCCGGCCGCCTTCGCATGCGCGATGCACTCGATCGTCTGCGGCATCACGCCGTCGTCGGCGGCGATGACGAGCACGATGATGTCGGTCACGTTCGCCCCGCGGGCCCGCATCTCGCCGAAGGCCGCGTGGCCAGGCGTGTCGACGAAGGTGATCTTCTTGCCCTGCTTCTCCACCTGGTAGGCGGCGATGTGCTGGGTGATGCCCCCCGCCTCGCCGGCGGTGACGTTTGCCGAACGGATCTTGTCCAGCAGCGACGTCTTGCCGTGGTCGACGTGGCCGAGAATGGTGACGACCGGCGGCCGCGGCTGCAGCGACGACTCGTCGTCCGGCGTGTCGACCAGTTCGGCGAGTTCCTCCTCGAGGTCCCGGCCGCGGTCGATCTCGAGATCGACGCCGATCTCCATCGCGATCTCGATGGCGGCCTCCTCGGTGAGCGCGTCCGTGATGCGGACCGGCGTGCCGAGCTGGAAGGCGGCCGTCATGATCTGCTTCGCCGGACGGCCCATCGCCTCGGACAACGTCCGCACGGTGATCGGCAGCTCGACGACGGCCGAGTCGTCGTAGTCGATCGGCCCGCGGTTTCGATTGCGTCGCGGTCGCGGACCACGTCGCGGCCGCGAGGATCCGTCGTCGCCGCCGCGGCGGGCCCGCTTCTGCTCGCGTTCGCGTCGCCGCTGCCGTTCCTCCTCGCGGTTCGCCTCCTCGCGGAGACCGCGACCGCGGGGCTTGCCGACGGCGCGGTCCTCCTTGTTCTTGCGAACGCGGTCCTTGAGCGGGTTCGACGCGTCGCCGAGCAGCGCCTCGGGCGTGAGCGCGACGTCCGGCTTGTGGGCCCGCTGCTCCTTCTCCTTCGCCTTCGCCTTCTGAATCTTCGGCGGGGTGTAGTCCGGGACGGCGAGGTTCGGCACGTTCGGAGCGGCCGGCTGCTTCTTGGCCGCCCGACGCTGGCGGTCGCGGTCCCGGTCCTGCGTGCCGACCGGCTTCATCTCGCGAGGCATCCGGCGCTGCGACCCGGAGCCGGTCGGCCGCACCGGTGCCAGCTTGTCGTCCTCGGTGGCGTCCGCCTTCTCGTCGTCCGCCTCTTCGACCTGCTCCTCCGCGGCGTCGGACGCCTCTTCCACTTCGGCCTCGGCCTCGGCAGCGACCTCAGCGGCTTCGTCTGCCCCGGAGTCGTCCGCGGTCGGGGCCTCTTCCGTCGCCTCCGGTTCGGCCGGTTCCTCGACCGCAGGGGCCTCCTCGGCGGGCGCCTCGGCGACGGCCGTGGCCGCCACGTCCTCGACCTCCTCGGCCTCGTCCGTCGGCTTCGCGTGCTGCGGTCGCGGCCGCATCACCTGGATGTTGCGTATCTTCTTCGGCTGCGACTCGGCGGCCGGCTGCGGCGCAGCGGGTTCCGTCGTCGCCGACGCGGCCCCACCGCCGGGCGAGCCCTTCAGCGAATCGAGGTACTCGAGCAGCGTGTCGCGCTCCTCGGGCGAGATGCTCGCGAGCGCGGAACTCTTCACCTGAATCCCGGCCTCGTTGCAACGCTCGATGAGCTCTTTGCTGTCGAACCCCAGCTCCTTGGCCAGGGCGAAGATCCGAATCTTCAAAACGTTCCCCCGAACTCCCACGCGATCTCCGGGCCCACGTCCGCGACGCAGGTCCCGACCCTACTCCTCGGCCGCCGGGGCGGTCGTCTTCTCGGCCGACTCCTCCTCGTTGGCCACGGCTCCGTTCCCCTCGGCCGCCTCCGATGCTGCGGGCTCCTCGACCGGCTTCGGCTCCTCGTCCTCGGCACCGCTGTCGGTCGTCGCCTCCTCGGCAACCGTCGCTTCTTCGGCCGCGGGCTCCGCTGCGGTCTCCTCCTCGGCCGGCTCTTCCGCCACGGCCGCGGGCTCCTCCGCGTCAGCCTGTTCTGCCCCGGCTTCCTCCGTCTCCGCTGCCTCCTCGGCGACGGACTCGCTCGACTCCGCCGTCTCCTCGGCGGGCTCGGCCGACTCCTCGCCCTCGGCGGAGGGCTCGCTCGACTCGGACTCCGCGTCGTCCGCGGTCGTTTCCTTCGACTCCTCCTCGGCGGCCGGCTGGCTCGGTTCGTCGAGCCCCATCTTCCGACGCAGCCGCTGGGCCTCACGTTCGCGCTGTTCGACCTCGTAAATCCGGTCGCTCTCCTCGTCGGCGAAGGCGACCATCTCCTCGATCTGCTCGGCGTTCAGGCCGCCCAGCTCCGACAACTGGTCCGGCTCGATGATCGAAAGGTCCTCCAAGGTGAAGAACCCCTGGGCGATCAGGTCCTCGGCCAACTCGTCGGTCATGTGAGGGACGTTCGAGAAGGTCTCGACGGAGAGGTCGATTTGCTCGTCGAGCCGTTCCTGGGTCATCATGTTGATGTCCCAGCCGACCAGTTTGGACGCCAGTCGGACGTTCTGCCCCTTCTTGCCGATCGCGAGCGACAGCTGGTCCTCGCGGACGAGCACGATCACCTTGCCCAGCATGGGACAGAGAATGACGTCCTCGACCTCGGCCGGCTGCAGGGCGTTGGGGACGAGCACCTGCAGCGAGTCGTTCCAGCGGACGATGTCGATCCGTTCGCCGGCGAGTTCGTCGACGATCGTCTTGATGCGGCTGCCGCGGACGCCGACGCAGGCACCGACGGCGTCCACCTTGTTGTCGTAGCAGGAGACGGCGACCTTCGACCGGTACCCGGCCTCGCGGGCGATCGAGCGGACCTCGATGACGTGCTCGGCGACCTCTGGAATCTCCAGTTCGAACAGGCGGCGGACGAGGTCGGGATGCGTTCGCGAGAGGATGATGCGGACCCGGCTGCCGGCCTTCCGCACCTCCATAACGACCGCCCGGACACGCTCGCCGACGCGGTGGGCCTCGCCCGGGATCTGCTCGCCACGCGGGAGGATCCCCTCGACCTTGCCGAGGTTCACGGTCCCGGTGCCGCCGTCCATGCGGGTGACGGTGCCGGTGACGATCTGACTCTTGAGGGCGGAGTACTCGTCGTGCAGGGAGTCCCGTTCCGCCTCGCGGATCTTCTGGATCATCACCTGCTTGGCGGTCTGGGCGGCGATCCGGCCGAGCAGTTCGCCGATCTCGTTGGCGTCCAGCGAGTCCCCGTCGATGGCGACGCTCGGCTCGCCGGAGTCCCGGTCGATGTGAACCTCGACCTCGGCCTCCTCTCCGAAGAACTTCCGCGCGGCGGAGACGATCGACTGCTCGATGCCGTCGAAGACGACTTCTTTGTCGATGCTCTTGTCGCGGTGAATTGCATCGACGATCCGGAGGACCTCGGTTCCGTTCATCGCTATCCCTTCGCCACCGAACGAACAAACGCTCGCCCCGGCGGAGCCGGCCACCTCGTCGAGGCGGCGACCGTGCCGGGCTATTAAAAAAAGTGGGCTCGAGTCCCACTTTCCGGTTCCCGCGCGAGGGCGAGAACCACCCCGCGAGCGGGGTATTCCGACGTCGAGACCGCTCCCGAAGGAGCCGCGACGACGTTGAGACTTTCACGCTTACATGACCTACGTCCTCACGAAGCGGCCCGGGGCGAACGGTTCGCTCCGAGCGCACGATTCGGGCGCGCATCACTTTCAACAGACCCGGAACCGTATCGGCGCGGGATCCTGGTGTCAAGCATTACACCGCGGGCGGAACGGCATTACGTCGATCCGCGATCCCCGTTTCCGCCCGAAAACCTGCCACGACTCGGAACGAATCGCCCGTTGGCGGGCGGGAGCGACCGGGCAAGAGCGCTGGTCTCCGCTCCGAGCCCCGAGTCGGCACGCGGCCTGCCCCGGCTCGACCGTTCCCAGCCGTGCAGGCCGGGCGACCGTCCCAACCCGACCCCGCCTGCCCGGCATCGACGGGAGCGGGCCGGGCGGGCCGGTTCTTCGTCGATTCCCGGTCACTCCCTGTCGATCCGAATGTTGGGATCGTTCCGCCCGACAGCGTCGTCCGGCCAGGCAGTCGACGACCCGCTCGTCGGCCGCGGAACGGTCGGAGAAGGAAATCCGGCGCGCTCGCGTCCGTCCATGGAATGACGAGGGGGAACTCGATGCCAGTTCGATCGACCGTCTGGGGGCTGCTCACCGTGCTGGCCGCCTCCCAACTCGTGCCGACCGCGGCCTACGCCCAGTACGGCCGCTCGCCCGGCGCGTTCAACCGGGGCAACCGGTACAAGGACTTCGTGCCCGGCCCGGCCATGCGAGGGCCGAACGCCGTCAACCCGGAGCACGAGAAGATCAAGCGGGCCGCCCAGGAGGCGTACCGCAAGCACGACTTCAAGCGGGCCATCGAACTCGTCGAGCCGATCCTGAAGCAGAAGCCGAAGGACGCCGTCGGCCTGCACATCCGCGGCAGCGCGAAGATCGAGCTCGGCCTGCGTGAGGGGAACGTGGAGACGGTCCGGCAGGGAATCGCGGACGCCCGCGAGTCGGTCACCGAGGGGGCCAAGAACGGCGGCGGGGCCGCGTACTACATCCCCTACCTGCACGGCATGATCGCCCTCGCCAAACTGGAGGGACGCAAGGAGCACGCGACCGTCGCGATCGACATCGCCCAGCAGGTGCTCGAGCTCGACGACCTCAAGTTCACCGAGAAGGCCAACCTCCGCTTCCAACGGGCCCGTGCCTACACCTTCCTCGGGGAGTTCGAGAAGGCCGCCGGCGAGTACGAGAAGGCGATCGAGATCGACGACTCGCACGTCAACGCCTACGTCGCCCTCGCCAACGCCTACGCCAAGGCCGAGAAGCACGACAAGGCGCTCGAGGCGTTCAACACCGCCTGCGAGGCCTTCGAGAACAGCGCGCTTCTCTTCAACAACCGCGGCACCTACCTGCGGACGCAGGGGAAGATGGACGAGGCCGTCGCGGACTTCGGCCGGGCCGTCGAGATCGACTCGCAGTTCGTGGTCGGCTACATCAACCGGGGCTACACGCTGATGCAGCTCGGCCGCCCCGCCGAGGCCGAGAAGGACTTCGACAAGGTCGCCGAGCTCGCTCCCGAGCGGCGGAACATCAACGAGTTCCGCAGCCAGGCCCGCATCGCCCAGGGCAAGCTGCAGGCCGGCATCGAGGACATCCAGAAGGTGACCGCCGCCTTCCCCAAGTATGCCAAGGGGCACGCCAACCTCGGCTTCGCCCAGTACTTCGCCGGCGACTTCGAGGCCGCCAAGAAGGCCTTCGACACCGCCGTCGACCTCGACCCCAGCATGAAGCACCTCGAGACCTGGCGGCTGCTCTGCCGCATCGAGCTCGACGAGATGCAGGACCTCGACAAGCAGTTCCCGGACACCTTCGCCAAGCCGGCCGACAAGCGGGACTGGGTCGACAACCTCGTCCTGTACCTCGGGAACGAGCTGACCGCCGAGGAACTGCTCGCCGTCATCGACACGAAGGACGAGAAGCGGGCCGACCAGCAGAAGTGCGAGGCCCACTTCGTCGTCTCCCGCAAGCTCGCCAAGCTGGGCGAGACCGACAAGGCGCAGGAGGAGCTCGCCAAGGTCCTCGGCTGCAAGGCGACGCACCTCTCCGCGTACCGCGCTGCCCAGTTCCTCACCGGCAAGTTCGACGTGGCCGAGAAGCCGACGGACGCCGTGATCAACTGACGCGGCCCACGCAGCCCAGCCGCCCGGTCCCCCGGACCCCGCGGAAACGATAGAGAAGCCCGGTTGCCGCGAGGTGGCCGGGCTTCTCCCGTTCCCGCCTCTCGACGTGAGCACGCATCCACGTGCCGGTCGAGCGCCCTTACGGGTTCTGCCGACAGCCGCCCTCCACGACGGCGATTCCGCCCGACCGAACCGTCCGCCTGCGAATCGCCGCCGCTCGGGAGGCCGATCAAGGGAACGTGTCAATGCCCCCGACACGCCGACGCCCCGTCGGTCGAGCGTCCCCTCCCCGAGAGAAGCCCTCCCATGTGCGGAATCGCCGGTGCCGTCGATCTCGTTGGCCGACGCGAGTTCCCGGTCGGACGACTTCGGTCGATGACGAACGCCATCGTCCACCGGGGACCGGACGAGGAGGGACTCCACGTCGAGCCCGGCGTCGCGCTCGGCAACCGACGTCTCGCCATCGTCGATCTCGAGCACGGCCAGCAGCCGATGTGCAACGAGACGCACGACGTGTGGGTCGCGTACGAGGGCGAGCTCTACGACCCCCAACTCCGCCGCAGCGAACTCGAGTCGCGGGGGCACGTGCTGAAGACCCGCTGCGACACGGAACTGTGGCCCCACGCGTACGAGGACCGCGGCTCCGGCGTGTTCGAGTGGGCCCGCGGGCAGTTCGGCGTCTCGATCTGGGACCGCCGGTCGCGGACGTTGTCACTCGGCCGCGACCGGGCGGGCATCGTGCCGCTGTTCTACACGGAGGTGGACGGCTGGTTGCTGTGGTGCTCCGAGGTCAAGGGGCTCCTCGCCTCGGGACTCGTCGAGCCCAAGCCGGACCGACTCGGGCTGGACTACTTCTTCCACACCTTCGTGCTCGGCAACTCACGGACGTGCTTCGAAGGCGTCCACTCGCTGCCGCCCGGCCACTTCCTGGAGGTGAAGGACGGCCGCGTCACCCGCCGCCGCTACTGGCAACTCGACTTCCCGGACGCGGGGGACGAACGTCGGTTCGCCGACGTCGAACAGGCGGTCGACGAGTACGAGGGGCTGCTTCGCGGAGCGGTGAAGCGGAGGCTGCTCGCCGACGTCCCGGTCTGCTGCTACATCAGCGGCGGCCTCGACTCGACCGTGCTCCTCGGACTCAGCTCGCAGGAGAACGGGACTCCGCTCACGGCCTACACCATCGGCCTCGACAACTCCGGCCCGAACGACGAACGGGGGCAGGCGGCCGAGTCGGCCGGGCTCGTCGGGGCTCCGCTCGAGACCGTGACGATGCAGTCGCGGGACATCGCGCTCGCCTACCCGGAACTCGTCCGGGCCGCGGAAGGACCGGTGCTCGACACGTCGGCCGGTTGCACGCTCCGGCTCGCCCAGGCGGTGCGCCGCGGGGGGCACGTCGTCTCGCTCACCGGCGAGGGAGCGGACGAGGCCCTCGCCGGCTACGTCTGGTTCAAGGCCGACCGGATCGTCCGCGCGACCGGCCGCCCCCTCAACGCCGCCACCCGCTGGTTCCTGTTCTCGCAGCTGGCCGGCCGCGGCAACACCCACCTCCCGTGGAAGGCCGTCCACGGAACGCGGCCGGCCCAGCAGTTCACCTACGAGCTGATGGCCCACTCCCGCCGGTTCCTGTACTCGCCGGGGATGTGGGAGTCCGTCGGAGACTACCGGCCGCTCGACGAGCTCCTGCTCGACGGGGACCGCATGCGGAAGTGGCATCCGCTCAACCGCTCGCTCGCCGTCGCCTCGGAGGTGATGCTGCCCGGCATGTTGCTCGCCGCGAAGGGGGACCGGGCCCAGAAGAACGCCTCGACCGAGGGCCGCTTCCCGTTCCTCGACGAGTCGGTCGTCGACTTCTGCGCCACGATCGACCCCCGACTCAAGCTTCGCGGCTTCACGGACAAGTACCTGCTCCGTCGCCTGGCGGCCCGCGTCCTCCCGAAGCAGATCGCCCGCCGGCCGAAGACGATGTTCCGGGCCAACTTCTCCGGGACCTTTCTCGACCCGAACCGCCCGGAGTGGGTCGACCAACTCCTCAGCGACGAGTCGCTGCGGGCGACCGGCTACTTCGACCCCGAAGGCGTGCGGCAGGCACGCGACCAGCAGCGGGCCTCGCGGCGGTCGTTCAAGCGGTTCGTGCTGGACATGGGGCTGACGGGGGCGGTCGCCACGCAGTTGTGGCACCACACCTTCTTCGGCGGCGGCCTCGCCGACCTGCCCACCTGGGACGGCGGCAAGTCCGAATCCAGCCGTCCCCCCCAGCCCACGACGGTCGTGACGGACCGGGCACGCGAGAGGGTCCGGGTCGAGGTCTGAGGCCGAAGCGGCCGTCAGGCCGCGCGTCGGACGGCACGCATGCCGAGGCGGACGTCGCCGTGCACCACGGCCGGAACGCGACACGGCCCCACCGTCCCGGACCCGTCGGCCTCGAGAATCGCGGACGCCCCCGCGAACGGACACGAGAACTGCAGCCCGGCGAGCCACGGCACGGGCGTCTCGAAACGCCCCGCCATGTTGCAGAACACGACCGGCACGCCCAACGTCCTCGCCAGCGACCGCGGACGCTCGACCGGCGGCCGGCTCAGCCACTGGGCGAGCCCCGGCAGCGTCCACTTCGTCGAGACGTGCAGCCAGCTCCGCGTCTCCCGCGGCGAGGCGACGACGGCCGGGTGCCACGTCCGACCCGCGGCGACGTCCGGCCACGCGGCGCACACCAGCAGCAGGTCGATCCGGTTCTTCAGTTCCGCGAGCGGGCGGTCGTGGATCATGTCCCAGCAGAGCATCACGCCCAGCCGCCCCAGCGGCGTGTCGAAGACGCCGACCTCGCTCCCGGAGCGGAAGTAGAGCCGCTCGAACAACGGCAGGCACCGCTTGCGATAGGTCCACGACACGCCCGACGGCCCCACGAGGACCAGCGTGTTGTAGACCCCGCCGGCGTCCTCCTCGACGATCCCGCCCGCGAGCCAGGCCCCCGTCTCCCGAGACCGGGTCCGCATCCACGACACCGTGGGACCGTCCAACGGCTCGGCCGACTCGACGAAACCGGAGTCGTAGCGGCAGCCGCTGGAGAAGTACTCCGGCAGCACGATCAGCTCCGCCCCGTGGCGAACGGCCTCCCACACCGAAAGCGACGCCCGGTCGAGGTTCCACTGCCGCTCGAACGGGACCGTGTCCGACTGGATGCACGCGACCTTCATGTCGCCCCCTCCCGGGTTCTTCGGAGGCCCCCGTCGGTTATCGACCGTGTCCGCCGCGAGACGTGAGGGCGACTCGACGTTCGTCCCCCCGCACGGCACAACCGTTCTCGCACGGGGGACACTCTGCTATCGTCTCCCCGTCAACGACGCCCCGAGGGAGCTGGGCCGATGGTGCGGCAGACGATCGTGCAGGGAGGAGCGGAACGCCGGCCGGAGTCCGAACCGGAGCCGAGTCCGCTGTCCACCCCCGCCTTCGACCCCGACAGCCCCGAACGGGACGACGAACTCCGCCCCCAGCGGCTGGAGGACGTCGTCGGCCAGCGGAAGGTCGTCGACCGGCTCCGCATCGTCCTCGACGCCACCCGCAAACGCGGCGACGCCCTCGACCACCTGCTCCTCGACGGCCCCCCCGGGCTCGGCAAGACGACGCTCGCCACCGTCCTCCCGAAGGAGCTGGGCGTCGAACTGCAGATCACCTCCGGCCCCTCTCTCGCCGCGCCGAAGGACCTGATCCCCTACCTCACCAACGCCTCCGAGAAGTCGGTCCTCTTCATCGACGAAATCCACCGCCTCCCCGCGGCCGTCGAGGAGTTCCTGTACCCGGCCATGGAGGACTACCGGATCGACATCACCCTCGGCGAGGGGGTCAACGCCCGCACCATCAACATCGACCTGCAGCGGTTCACCGTCATCGGGGCGACCACTCGCAGCGGCATGCTCACCGCTCCGCTCCGCGACCGCTTCGTCAACCGCGAGCACCTCGAGTTCTACACCGACGACGAACTCACCACGATCGTCACCCGCAACGCGAAGAAGCTCCGCACCGAGATCAGTTCCGAGGCGGCCGTCGAGATCGCCCGCCGCAGCCGGGGGACCCCGCGGAAGGCCAACAACCTGCTCCGCTGGACCCGCGACTTCGCCACCGTCCACGCCAAGGACGAACGAATCACCACGCCGGTCGCCGCGGACGCCCTCGCCATGCTCGAGGTCGACGCCCTCGGCCTCGAACGCCAGGACCGCCGCTACCTGGAGACCGTCGCCGGCGTCTTCACCGGCGGCCCCGCCGGCATCCAGGCCATCGCCCACACCATGAACGTCCCGCCCGACACCCTCGAGGACGAGGTCGAACCGTTCCTCCTCCGCCTCGGCTTCATCCAACGCACCCCCCGCGGCCGCGTCATCACCGCCTCCGCCCTCACCCACCTCGGCCTCGACCCGCCTGCCAAGGGCGGCACCGGCCCCAAGCTCTTCTGAACCCCACCACGACCGCCCCCCGAAGCACCATTCGCCAATCCGTTCCGGGATTGCCGAGATCTCCAACGACATCCGTCCGTTGTGCGTAGAATAGGGTTGGTCGAACGAAGAGTTCGTTCGGCCACCAAAGACCCCCGACGACAACAGGAACGCAACCGTGTTCTTCGATCCGCTCTACTTCGTCTTCATCGCCCCGGCCTTCCTGATGGCCATGTGGGCCCAGTGGTGGATCCGCTCGGCCTACAAGAAGGGCATGCAGATTCCCGCCCACCTCAGCGGTGCCGCGGCGGCCCGTCACATTCTCGACACGGCCGGCCTGCAGCACGTCGGCATCGAGGTCGTGGGCGGCCAGCTCAGCGACCACTACGACCCGCGGCAGAAGGTCCTCCGCCTCAGCCAGGAGGTCTACTACGAACGGTCGGCCGCGGCCGTCGGCATCGCCGCCCACGAGGCCGGGCACGCCCTGCAGGACGCCAAGAACTACCTCCCGCTCGTCGTCCGGAACATGGCCGTCCCGGCTGCCCAGTTCGGGCCGACCGCCTTCTTCGTCCTGTTGCTCGCCGGCCTGTTCCTCGGCATGCCGCAGCTGATCCTGATCGGCATCGCCTGCTTCGCCATGGTGGCCGTGTTCCAGGTGGTCAACCTGCCGGTCGAGTTCGACGCCAGCGCCCGCGCGAAGCGGCTGCTGACCGAGCACGGCATCGTCGACGCCCAGGCCGCCTCGGCCGTCAACAGCGTGCTGAACGCCGCCGCCATGACGTACGTCGCCGCGACCCTGCAGACGCTGCTCACGCTCGCCTACTACCTCTTCCGCTTCGCCGGCGGCTCACGGAACTAGAAGCGTCCGCGGAGTCCTCCGAAGGGGTCGCTGACGCGGATCAGGACGGCAGCCGCGGCGGCCCCTTCTCGACTCGCCCCTTGATGGCACGCAGGAACGAGTAGCCGTCCGTGTGGGTGACGGCGTGGATTTCGTACCGCACGAACTGCATCGTCGTCTTCCCCGCGTCGTCGCAGTCGCAGTGCCACACGTACTCCGCGTTCGCACGGGCGTCGAACCCGGCATCGCGTTCCAGCATGCCCTCGGTCGCCTGACGGACGAGTTCGTACCGGCTGGGGACGTCGGCCGGCTCCGTGGGCGGCTCGTACTCGGTCAGGCCGTCGAGGAAGTCCGTGAAGCTGCCTGCGACGCGGGGCCACTGGGAGAGGTCGGTCTCGTCGAACGTGTCGAACGTGCCGTGGTCCCAGAAGTGGACCGACCCGGCGTCCGGCCCCCGTAGGTTCAGCAGCCACAGGTTGCCACTGGAGTCCCGGCCGATCGGCAGAGTCCCGTCGGGAAGCCGCCCCGCATAGGTCTCGCGGTGCCAACCAAGGCTGGTCGATGCCCCGGTGTCACCGAGACTGAAGAGGCAGAAGACGTCCGTGGCCGTCGGCCGCCCGTCCTCCTCGAACCGGACACAGTCGGCTTTCGGGAAGCCGCCGTTCCGTTCCGACAGAAACCGCCGGTAGTCGGCCGGCAACGGGTCGCCGACCGACTTCTCCAAGGTCTCGATCGCGTTGCTCGTCACCTCGGGCGCCACCTCGAACGGCGTGACCCCGGACCAACCCGTCCCACCACGTTCGCCACCACAGCCGACCGCGAACACGACCAGGCCCGCGAGAATCGTGTACCTCCGCATGTTGGTCTCCAAGTGGGCGTTCTGAGCGACACGGCGACGGACAGCACCGGCAACGATCAAAGAGTGGTCTACGCGAGCAACGCGGCGAACTCAACGGTCTTCCTCCTCGACCAGCACGCTGCCGAGCGTCAGTCGTTCGAGGAACGCTCGAACCCGCTCGGCCTCGGCGTGTGGCGTCGCGTCCGGAACGTCGAAGGCAACACGGTACCGTGACATCCTCCCGGTGACGCCGTTCGGCAGTTCGAAGTCGAACACCGGTCCGTTGCGGAGGGACTCCCACCGAGCCGCCCGTTCCAGTTCCGGCTGCCCGGCCACGCGCTCGTACTTGTCACGAGCGAGGTCCGTCTCACCGAGCACCACGCCTCCGAAGGCCTCTTCGAGCGCCCGGCCGACCGCCTCGTGACAGAAGCAGCCGACGCCTTCCCCGCGGAACGGAACCCTCGCGGCCAGTTCCATCGTCAACCTCCCGCCCCGGACACGTCCTCCTCACACAGGCGGAGGAACGCCTCGAACGTGGCCTCGATCCGACGTCGGCTCTCGACCATGTGCTCCTCGTTCGACTCGACCGTGAACTCGTCCTTCTCCTCGTCGAACACCCGTAGCGTCTCGTCACGAAGGGCCCGCACCTCCGCCGGCTCCGCCGGGTGCGCACAGCACTGTTCGACCAACACCCGGTAGACCGCCACGGCCGCCATCACGAGGGCGATCTCCTCGAACTCCGTCGGCGGCACCAACTCCTCCCGCACCACGTCCGCCACCCTCTCGACGAAGTCGAGCGCCGCGTCGTTGTCGAAGTTGCCAGGTCCCCAGGTTCCCATCACGTGTCTCCTCGATGGCGTTGGACCGAGTGGCAGCGTGTGGGCGAGTAGATAGAAGACCCGGTCCGCGGCCGTCTGTGAATCATCCCACCGGGTCTTCCCTACGGTCCAGACCCGGCCACCCCGCCGCCGCTGCGTCAGGCACTCGGAACCCTTGAGGAGGCGGAGCCCAACAACCGACGTTCGAGCGTACTCCGGCGCAACGCCGTGTTGCACCCCAAACGTGAAGCACACGACTATAGTGCGTCGAGAACGCGACCAATGCCGGAATCGCTCTCGATAGCGTTTGTCAAACGTCCGATGCTCTGTGGCGTCTGCCTCAACAGCCTAGTTTGAACCTCAGCGGCGGCAGATGCCAGATCGGGTCTATCAACACCAAGCTCTCTACACAACAACCGAATGGTTCTCAGAAGCTCCTTACCAGTCATCATGTATTCGTCACCGAAGTAAATTTCGACGTCGTCGTCGTCGACGACAATCGCACCGTTGTCCAGCGAATCGACGCTGCCGGCTCTCACCACAAGCTCGATGGACTCGTCAGAGTGACCGTAATTGCTTATAGATAGAGCATATGCAGGAAGCGGCCCCGCGCCCTCCAGTCCATCCGACGCAAGCCGGTCAGCGAGAGATGTATCGCCTTGATTGACGAACACGTCCATTTCGTAACCGAATATCGAATGCCACTTGAAGCGGTACCAAAACTCATCGCTTCGGACCAATGCAGTAGTCTCGACTTCTTCACCGGCCCTGGGCACGAATCTGGTTACGGGCTCCGAAAAACACCTGATGAGTTGACCCATCTCAACACCTTCATCGCCATCCCCCACGCCGACACAGTCCAAGAGGAACGCGTCCCCGTCACCGAAGGCATCGTTCTCAATGACATATGGTCGCTTCTGCTGCGGAGACACCCACGCAATTAGCGAATAGACTGCAAAGAGCTTCTCGAGCTTCGCAAATGGCCGAAGTGTCTGCTTGAGGTGCTCGGCATCCTCCTTATTCCCGTCATCCTGAAGCTCATCGAGCCTCCTGATCAACTCCTGAATGTCCTGCATATCACTAGATGAACCTCGCCCGTCCTGCGAGCCGGACTCGCCGACAATCGCGAAGACGGCGACGCCAGCCGCAAGAATCGCGACGACGATTATCAAGTACACAAAAAGCCGATACCGTTCCTGACGGCCGCGGACCTGCTCCAATGCAAGTTGGTACTGCTGTGCCTTGGTCAGCCCACTGGCGTCAACGTGAAAGACCTCGAGTGCGTTTGCAACAAGTTGTGCGCGATCGGCCTCGGCTGCAGAACCGATCATCCGCTCCATCTGAACCATCTTACGCCGATAGAGCCATGCGGCGACGGCGGCGAGAAATGCCACAAGCGTGACGCCGGAGCTGACGTAACTAATCGCAGTCCACACTAGTGTGTACCCTCCTCGCAGCACATGACCGGTGTCTGTTCGGAACCGTTCCGAATGCCGTCTCCCACCTCCGGCACAAGGGTCTCCAAGGTTATCCAGGCCACGGGCGCCGCGGTTGAGGACGTGCGTGTAGACATGATCGACTGTACGCACTGTAACGAAGTCGTTCCTGCACGGTCAGTATGTCGTAGCCAGCCTCGACTAAGTGCGGAACGTGTGAGCCGGCCCGCCAAGAACTGGACCAGTTGCCAGCATGGCCGGCTCATGGTGCACGCATGGCTGGTGGCCATTGAACACCATCCGTGCTCGCGGATCCAATGAAATCGATGACTTCGCGTTGACTCGAGCGAAGCTCGGCGGTGGGTGGCACTGGCGGGTAGGCTGCTCGATCGCACCGATTCTATTCCGACGTCCCTCGGCGCTCGTGCTTCCCGTGGTCGTGCTTCCCGTGGCCGTGTCGGAGGTGTTCGGGGAGTTCGTTCTGCAGGAAGCTGACGAGGTTCTCGATTTCCTCGCGGGTGAGGACGTCGACGAGGCCTTCGGGCATGGACGAGACGGTTGAGGGCTTCCGGAGTTCGATCTCGCGTCGGGAGAGGGTGATCTTCACGTCGGGGGTGAGGAGGTTGGGGATCACGTCGATGCCCTTCCGGCTCTCGCCGGCGACGAATCCGGTGACGACCTTCCCCTCCGTCGTGATGAACTGCCACGTGCGGTACTTCTCGTTGATCTCGTGCGACGGCTCGAGGATCGTCCGCAGGAGCTTCTCGTCCTTGAGGCGGGTGCCGATCCTGGTGAGATCCGGGCCGAGGTTGACGCCGTGGCCGGAGTGGAGATGGCACTGGGTGCAGCGGGCCTTCGCGAACGCCTGCATGCCCCGCATCAACGACTGCTCGTCGGTGCGGAGGTTCAACGTCTCGAAGTCGCCGAGCTTCCACTCCTTGACGACCTTCGGCTTCGCGGCGGCCAGCATGGCGTCGACGTCCGCCAGGTCGTCGGCCACGACCATCACGCCCTTCATGATGACCCAGTGACCGGGGAACGTGCAGACGTACGGGTACAGGCCGGGCTTCTTGGGGGCTTTGAAGCGAAGCACGTGCACCCGGGACTTGCGGGTGGGGCCGATCATCGGAGCGGCCTGGAGGATGAGGGGCCGTTTGTCCTCCGGGATGAAGTTCCCGCTGGCGTTCTTCGGGTCCCTGGCCATCGCGTTGGCGGCCATGCCGACCTCTTCGAGCGCGCCCGGCTGGACGAACAACAGGTTGTGGTCGGTGGCGTCCGGGTTGACGAAGACGACCTTCACCGGCTGCCCGGTCCGCACGGCGAACTGCTCGACCGTGTACCGCATCCGCTCCGGCACGCAGCCGATGCGGACGACCTTCAGGTTCTTCTGCGAGTCGAACTGGGCCTCCCCCGCTCCCGGTGGCGGCTCCTTGAGTGCGTTGTCCCGGCTGGCTGACTTGAGGAGCTTGGCGATGCCGAGCTCCGGCCGGTCCTGCCAGTGCTCGCGGAGCGACTTGGAGCCGAGGGCGCACGTGATCGCGTAGGCGAGGTGGCCTCCGCGGGGGTGCTTGAAGACGTCGAGCATGGCGTCGAGGGCCGGCTCGGTGCCGATCCAACTCGCCGCGATGGCGGCCTCCATCCGGACGACGGGGCTCGAGTCGTTCGGATGGAGGCCGCCATCGCGGCGAGTTGGATCGGCACCGAGCCGGCCCTCGACGCCATGCTCGACGTCTTCAAGCACCCCCGCGGAGGCCACC
>JANQQW010000139.1 GCA_028284885.1 Planctomycetaceae bacterium | reverse complement strand
GAGTCGTCGCATCTCGGCCTCGGCCTCGGCCTCGACGATCGTCTTCGCCTTGCGGGCCTTCGCGGGGGCCTCGAGTTCGGCCCGCTGCTCGGCCTCGATCTTCTGCGCCTCGGCGAGGGCCGCCTTCGCCATGGCGACGTTCTGGGCCTCGAGCACGGCCGCCTCGGCCTCGCGCTTCCGCGTCTCGCCGAGCTGGTACGCCTCGGACCGGGCCACCTGCAGCGTGGCCTCGGCGTCGGCCACGCGGGCCTGCGACTCCGACTCGCCGGCGAACGCGGTGGCGTTGGCGTCGGCGACCGCGATCCGCTTCTCACGGTCCGCGGCGGCGACCTCCATCTCGCGACCGAACTGGGCCTTCTGCTCGCCGACCGTCTGCTCCTTTTCCAGTTCCGCGATGCGGACGGCTTTCTCGCGGTCCGCCTCGCGGATGCCGATCGCCTGGACCTTGTTCGCCTCGGCCACCTCGATCTGCTTGTCCCGCTCCGCCTGGGCGACGCGGACCTCACCCGTCCGTTCCTCGTCGGCCACGTCGCCACGGGCCTTCTGAACGGCCTCGGCGGCGGCCCGCTGGCCGATCGCCTGGATGTAGCCGGACTCGTCGGTGATGTCCGTGATGTTCACGTTGATCAGCACGAGGCCGATCTTGCGGAGCTCCGGCTCGACGGACGTCTGGATGTTGTGCAGGAACTGTTCGCGGTCGCGGTTGATGTCCTCGATCGGCATCGAGGCGATCACCTGCCTGAGCTGGCCGAAGATGATGTCCTCGGCCTGCTTCTTGATCTGGGCGGAGTCGAGACCGAGCAGGCGGATGGCCGCGTTCTGCATGACCTCGCCCTCGGTGCCGATGGCGACCGTGAACACGCTGGGCACGTTGACCCGGATGTTCTCCATCGAGAGCGCGTCCTCCAGCGGCACCTCGATCTGGATCGGTTCCAGGGAGAGGTACGCGAAGTCCTGGATGACGGGCCACACGAAGCGGCCGCCGCCGTGGACGGTCTTCGCGGCCTGCCCCCCGGCCCCCGTTCCGTACACGACGAGAATCCGGTTCGACGGGCACCGCCGGTAGCGCTGGACGACGAACAGCCCGAGGCCGACGACCAGGATCAGCAGGACGACGGAGATGCCGCCCGCGGAGGTCAGGAAGTCGGGAATCTGGGCGAGCAGGACGGGATCGAACATCGGCATCAGGCTGTCTCCGAGGCGTTGTGGGGAACCGGCTCGACCTCCACGACACCGGGTGACTGGAAACTCGTGATGGTGACGGCGGCGCCCGTGGGAAGGGCCTCTCCGTCCGTCACGGCGCGGAACTCGACCGTGCGGCCCTGCAGTTCGAGTGTCACCTTCCCCTGACCGGACTTCTCCGAGGGGACGGTGAGGTAGACGTTGGCGGAGCGGCCGACGGCCGCGTTCGCGTCGACGTTGCCGGAGGCGTTGAGCCGAGTCATCGCACTGAGCAGATAGCCCACGCCGACGAACACCCCGGCTCCGGCTGCCAGGGCGATCAACAGGGACCGGTTGGGATCCGCGAGTTCGCGGGAGGCCCCCAGCCCGGCCAGACCGAAGACGGTGACCGCAGCCGTGACGGCCCGGAAGCTGAAGTACCCGGCGAAGGTCGTGCCGCCGTGGTCGAAGCCGTCGGCGTCCCCCGTGTCGAAGTCGAAGTCGTCGACGGCGCCCAGCAGGCTCAGTACGAACTGACCGAGGAACAGAACCCCGGCGATCGTGGCGCACCAAGTGTAGAACGACTCCATCGGACACCCCTTCACGGACGGACCACGCGAGGAAACGCAACGCGGACGGCGTCGGATCTCGACAATTCGGTCTTCGTCCGACGATACCCGCTCGTCGGACCGCAGGCACGGGGGAATCCGGGGACGACCGTCAGTCGCCGCCGTCGTCGGACTCGGCCTCAGACTCATTCCCGCCGGGTGGCGACTCGCCCTCCGGGCCGGACTCGACGACGTTGCCCCAGTCGATCTTCTCGGACTCTCCCTCGGACGGTCCGGCCGGTTTCGGCTTCTTGCGGAGCGGGACCTCGAGAACCGTGGTGACGAGGGCGCCGACGGAGAGGATCCACACGCCGAAGAGCGCGGGCTCGTACTCGACGAGCCACTTCATGTCGCGGTCCGGACCGAAGCCACCGCCCCCCATGCCGCCGAGCCCGCCGCCGTCCTGCTTCAGCCCGTTGACGACGGGGAAGCCGACGAACGTCTGCAGCCCGAGCATGCCGATCCCGATCGTCAGCGAGATCGCGAGGATCGCCGTGCGAAACGACCCGAGCTTCAGGACGAGACCGGCGACCGCGGCGACCAGCACCATCGCGATGAAGATCTTCACCGTGATGGGGCCCGCATTCTCCTTCCGCTGCTTCTCGAACTGCTCGTTCCCCTCCTGCTCCATGCCGCCCAGCATTTCGACGGTGAAGTCGCCCGTTGCGATCTGCACGCCGGTCTGCGACATGAAGGGCATCTTGGTGGTCTTGCCGTCCTCCGTGGCGACGCAGGAGATGTTGATCCAAGGCAGCAGGCAGAGGAGCGCCGTGCCGAGGAGTTTCGCGGGGGCGAGCAGCCGCCAACCGGTGTCGGACATTCTTGGCCTCGGGGGATCTCGAAGGTGTGGGCGTCGGGTCGGCTTCAATTCACTCGGCGTCGGGTCACTCGGCCGGCTTGGCGGGGCGGGCCGGCCAGACGAGCAGCACGCTGCGGTCGCCGGCTTCCGCCACGGTGACGAGCTTGGCGGAGTCGGGTGAGAATGCGAGCGGCATCTTGCCCTCGGCGATCTCGAGGGGCTTGCCCTCGGCCACGTCCACGAGCAGGAAGCCGTCGTAGCCCTTCTTCCGGGCGGCGAGCTTGCCGTCCGGCGAGAAGACGTACGGATCGCCGTAGCCGGTCTCGATCGGGAGCGTCCGTTTCGCCTCCCAGGTCTTCGTGTCGAAGACGGCGATGCGGCCCTCGTCGTCGGAGAGGGCGATCTCCCCGTCGGCGAGGTAGGTGTACCGGTCGACGCCGAACTCCGCTTCGAACGTGGTCACGACGTCGCCCGTCTCGAGGTCCCAGACCGTGTTCTCGTCGCCGAACTCCCGACCGACGGCCTGCTTGCCGTCGGGCGAGACGCCGAACTGCTGCAGGTCGAACCCCTTGGCGACGACGTCGCCGGTCAGGGCCCCCTTCTCCAGGTCCCAGACGAGGATCCCGCCGGTCGTCTCGTCGAAGTCCTCCTCCTGAGCGAGCAGCAGCCGCTTCCCGTCGGCGGAGAACTCGGCGCCGCTGATCTCGTCGAGTTCGCCGAGTGGCTTCGCCTCGAAGGTCTCGAGGTCGGCGACGTAGGCGTTCTCCGCCACCACGGCGACCTTCGTCCCGTCCGGCGAGGCGACCAACTGCTCGACGAAGCTGTCCGTCTCGAAGGCGACCTCGCGAGCCAGCGTGCCGTCGGCCACGTTCCAGACGACGAGGTTCCGCACGTCGTCCCGCTCGACGACCGCGACGAACCACTTGGTTCCCGCGTAGACGCCGCGTTCCACTTCGCCGTCGACGGCGGCGAGTCGCATCTCGGGGGCGACCTTCGGGAGGGACTCGTCGTCGATCAGGTCGGGCTTGCCGAGCGCCGTCTCCAGGGCCTTCGCCCCGGCCGCCGTGACCAGCGAGCCGCGGAAGGAGAGGTCGTAGAGCTGCGTCAACCTGTTCAGCTTGGCGGCGCCGGCGTCGGTGACGGCGGTGTGCGACAGGTTCAGCGAGGAGAGGGTCGTCATGTTGCCGACGGTCGCCATCGCCCCGTCGGCGACGTTCGTCCCGGACAGGTCGATCCGCTGCATCTCGGCGATGCCCGTCAGCTTCGCGGCCCCGGCGTCGGTGACGTCCGACTCGCTGAGGTCGAGCCACCGCAGCGACCTGAGCCGGCCGATGGCCGCGGCCCCCTCGTCGCTGACCTGGCACCCGCCGAGGTCGAGGTTGACCACGCTGTCCGGCCGGAAGCTCGCGAAGCCGGTGCCGGTGACGTTCGTCCCGGTCAGCATCAGCCAGCCGAGCTTCGGCAGCTTGGCGAGATGGGCGACTCCCTCGTCGCCGACGTCGATGTGCGAGAGGTCGAGGTGGCCGAGCGACCGGGCGCCGGCGAGGTTGGCGAGGGCCGCGTCGTCGATGGTGGAGGCCGGCTCGTCCCGGTACTCGGAGCCGAGATGGAGGGCCTCGAGCGCCGGGAACCCGTCCAGTCCCTTGCCGTTCGTCGGGCAGCCGAGCATCGACAGGTTGGTCAGCTTGGTCCAGCCGGAGAGCTTCTCGAGCCCCGGGCCGACGATGCCGGTGTCGTTGAACGAACAGGTCGTCACGTTCACGAGGGGGGCGAGGTGCACGAGCCCGGCGTCGGTGATCTCCGTCCCGCCGAGCGAGAGATCCTCGATCGCCGTCATCTTCGAGAGGTGGGCGAGCCCGTCGTCGTCGATCTCCGAGCCGTCGAGGTCGATCCCCTTCAACGCGACGAGACCGGCGACGTGGGCGAGCCCGTCGTTCCCGATCTCCGAGTATGGAATCTGCAGTCGTTCGAGCGAGACGAGCGTCCCGAGCGGCTCGACGTGCTCGTCGGCGAACTCCGTCTCGAGGTCCCGGTGGGGCGAGTACTCCAAATCCCGCAGCCTGGTCAGCACCTTCAGCTTGACGAGGTCGGCCGGCTCGATCGCCGTGTAGCTGAGGCCGAGGACCTCCAGTTGCGTCATGCCGACGATCGTGTCGAGCGAGGCGGACGTGACCGACGTGTTCGAGAGGTTCAGCTCACGGAGCGTCTTGATCTCCTTGATCGCCTCGACGAGCGGGTCGCCGAACGGTCGGCTGTAGTTGACGTTCAACTTCTGCAACGTGTCGATCTGGGCGACGGCGTCCTGGAACGCGGTCACCTGCTCTTCGGTCGGGTCCTCGAACACGTGCGAGACGGCGACGATCGGGTAGTCGTCCTGGTCCTTGTCGAACTCGACGGACGCCTCGAGCGTGTCGAGTGCCTCCCAGGCCTTCTTGTGACGGGACTTCGGCCGGGCGTCGTCGTGCGAGACCCAGTTCCCGAACATGCCACCGCCGCCGCCGTCGAACCCGCCCCCTCCGAAGCCTCCGCCTCCACCGAACCCGCCACCACCTCCCCGTCCGCCGATGGGGATCTCCTCGGAACAGCCGACGAGTGTCGTGAGCGAGGCCAGCAGGACGACCGCGTGGAACCGGGACATGGACGAAGACTCCGGGGGCGAGTGTGCAGCAGGGCTGCGAACGCGCGTCAGCCTACCGCGGTCCGTTCGCCGGATCCACGCGTGAACACCCCCGTCGGCCACGGATTCGTCGATCCGGGCTCAGTCGAGCTTCAGCTGCTCGCGGGCGAAGTGGAGGCCGTCGACGAGGGCGTCGACGTCGGCCGTCGTGTTGTACAAGCCGAAGCTCGCACGCACGCTGTTGGGGATGCCGAGCCAGTCGTGCAGCGGCATCGTGCAGTGGTGTCCGTGCCGCACGCAGACGCCTCGGAGGTCGAGCAGCTGCGCGAGGTCCTGGGCGGCGGCCCCGTCCATCGTGAAGCTGACGATCGCCCCCTTGCGGTCGGGCGTCGGGCCCAGGATGCGAAGACCGGGGACCTCGGCCAGCCGTTCGTGGGCGTACCGCAGCACCCGCTGCTCGTGCTCGTGGATCGCACAGAGGCCGAGCGACTCGACGTACTCGACGGCTCGGCCGAGCGCGATCGCCTGCGCGATCGGCGGGGTGCCTGCCTCGAACTTGGCCGGCGGGGCGGAGGTGGTGAAGCGGTCCTTCCAGACGCGGTCGATCATGTGGCCGCCGCCGAGGAACGGATCCATCGCCTCCAGCAGTTCCCTTCGCCCGTAGAGGACGCCGATGCCGGTCGGCCCGTACAGCTTGTGGCCGGAGAAGACCAGGAAGTCGATCCCGGTCGAGGTGACGCGAGTCGGCATGTGCGGCACGCTCTGGGCCCCGTCGACGAGCACGAGCGCTCCGACCTTCCTCGCCCGTTTGACGATCTCGGCGACCGGCGGGACCGTGCCCATCACGTTCGACATGCCGGTGACCGGGACGATCTTCGTCCGTTCGGTGAGCACTTCGTCGAGGCGGCCGAGGTCGAGCTGCCCGTCGTCGGTCAGCGGGATGTGCCGCAGCGTCGCCCCGGTCGCCTCGGCGATCCACTGCCAAGGGACCAAGTTCGCGTGGTGCTCGAGTTCGTTCAGCAGCACCTCGTCGCCGGGCTTCAAGAACTTCCGTCCCCACGCCTGGGCGACGAGGTTGATGGACGCCGTCGCTCCGGCCGTGAAGACGATCTCCTCGACGTGCTCCGCCCCGACGAACCGGCGGACTCGCTCGCGTGCCCCCTCGAGTTCCCGGCTGACCCGGTCGCCGAAGGCGTACACGCCACGGTAGGCGTTCGCGTAGTACCGTTCCTGCACCTCGGCCTCGGCGTCGATCACGCACTGCGGCTTCTGGGCCGAGGCTCCGGAGTCGAGGAAGACGACCGGCTGGTCGTTGTGGACGGTCTGGTGGAGTGCCGGGAAGTCGCGCCGGACGGCATCCACGTCGAGCGGCTTGGTCGGTGCCCCCGTCTCGGCGACGCGGAGCGGGTCGTCGTCGGCCGTTTCGTCCCGCGGCTGTTCCGTCGCCGGGGCCTCGGCCAACGTCGAGGCGATGTGCCGGACCCGCTCGACCATGGCGAACAGCCCGTTCCGACGCTGCGGCGAGAGCTGCGACTCCAGCCCGAGCTTCTCGAAGGCCCCCGGGAAGTCGGTTTCGAGAATCTCCTCGGCGGTCCGGCCGTTGACGAGGGCGAGCAGGACCTGCACGAGGCCGTCGACGATCTTCGCGTCGCTCTTGGCCCGGAGGTCGAAGCGGGGCCGGCCGTTGCCCGTGTCGATCGACGGGACGAACCAGACGTTCGACTGGCAGCCGTGCACCCGGTTCGCCTCCACCTTCTCGTCGGGCGAGAGGTCGGGCAGTTCCTCACCGAGTTCGATGAGGTACTTGCACTGCTCCTCCCATTCGCCGAGGAACTCGAACTCGTCGACGATCTCGTCGAGGGTGATGGCGG
>JANQQW010000127.1 GCA_028284885.1 Planctomycetaceae bacterium | reverse complement strand
GAGTCGTGTCCCTGGAACCTCGCGAGTTCGGTCCCGGTGGCGACGTCCCAGACGCGGACGGTCTTGTCGGCCGACGACGTGACGAGGCGGCGGCCGTCGCGGGTGAACTGGAGGCGGAACACGGCCCCGTCGTGGCCGGTCAGGCGGTGGACGACTCCCTCCGGCTCGCCGACCGGGCCGACGCCCCAGTGGCGGGTGGCGGTCGCGATCTCCCAGAGGACGACCTCTTTTCCGTCGATCGCGGCGGCCGTGTGGCCGCGTGGGGAGAGGGCGACGGCTCGCGGTTCGGACTCGGTCGCCTCGAGCCGGGCGAGCCGGGTGTCGGTCGCGACGTCCTTCGCGAAGACGGTGGGCGTTCGCGGACGGCCGACGAACAGGCCACGGCGGCCGTCGGGCGTGAAGGCGGCCCGGACGTGGGTGTCGACCGGGAAGCGGCGGGTCTCGTTTCCGGTCCGCGGGTCCAGCACGAGGATCGCGTCGCGGCCGCCGAACCGTTCGACGATCTGCAGCTGGCCGTCGGCGTTGAACTGCCCGAAGCCGTTGCCGCCGCTCGCGGTGGCGATCTGTGTGCCCTGCTCCACGTCCCACACCTGCGTGCCGGCCGGGTGGTCGGCGGAGACGGTGACGAGCAACTTGCCGTTGGGCGAGAAGTCGAGCGAGCCGACGATCTGGTCGCGGGCGTTCAGCGTGTGGAGCAGCTCGCCGTTCCCTGCGTCCCAGATCCGGACGATCCGGTCCCGCTTCGGGTCGCTCGGTTCTCCCGTGGTGGCGACGCGTGTGGCGTCCGGGGAGAGGGCGAGTGCCCGGACGCGTTCGAGCGGTTCGCCGTCCGGGGCCGTCGGACCGATGCGGAGGATCGCGTTCTCGGAGAGTTGGTCGTCCGCCGCGGCCGGTACGGCGACCGTCGCGACCGCCACGATCAAGGCGGCCAACGGCCGCGCGGGTCGGGTTGGGCGCGTCGCGCGGACCTGTCGGGTTGAACAAACTGGCATCGTCGCGTCTCGTCGTTCAAGCATTCGTCGATTGAGACGAACAACGGGGGGATTCGTTCCCGAATGTCCGATGGCGGCGTCGGAGGGCGGCCGATCCAACCCTTGACCCTCCTCACGAGGCCAACGTAGACTCGCCTTTTGGTTTACGGAAAATTCCGGTGTGCCACGACGGTGCCGGTCCGGAGCGTCTGCCTTGCGCGCAATCATCAGCGACATTCACGGCAACCTCGAAGCGCTCGAGGCCGTGCTCGCCGACATCAAAACGCATCCCGAGGTCGATTCGATCTACTGCCTGGGGGACATCGTGGGGTACGGCCCCAACCCCCGCGAGTGTATCGACTTGGTGATGCAGTGTGACGTCGTCCTGCTGGGCAACCACGACCAAGGGGCGCTGTTCGACCCCGAGGGCTTCAACGCGGGCGCCGAACGAGCCATCTTCTGGACGCGGAAGACGCTGGAAGAGGGGAACGGAGCCGACACGCAGAAGCGGTGGGACTTCCTGGGCGAGCTGCCTAGGATGCGTCGGGAGGACGACCTGCTGTTCGTGCACGGGTCGGCCCGCAACCCGCTCAACGAGTACGTCTTCCCCGAGGACATCTACAACCAGCGGAAGATGGAACGCATCTTCGGCCTGGTGAAGAAGTACTGCTTCCAAGGACACACCCACATCCCCGGCGTCTTCACAGAGGACCTCAACTTCCTCGCGCCGGAGGAGATCGACTTCCAGTACCAGCTGAACGACCAGAAGGCCCTCGTGAACGTCGGATCGGTCGGCCAGCCCCGCAACGGGGACAGCCGGTCGTCGTACGTGCTGCTGGACTCGCCCGACGGCTCCCACCCGACGCTGAAGTTCCAGCGGGTGGAGTACGACTTCGAGAAGACGGCGGGCAAGATCTACGACGAGCCGGACTTGGACAACTTTCTCGGCGATCGCCTGCGAGACGGTCGCTGAGGTTCGTCCGTTTTCGAAAGGGCGGTGGTCCGAAGCGGACCGTCGTTCGTTGAGGCGACGGGGCCGACGGCCGAGACGTCGACGACGGGAACCGACCACTCGGCCCGTCGTTGACCGCGCGACCGGGCATCGACGAGACTCCAACGGAGGCGACGGCTCTCCGTTCACCGACACGGCTGCAAGGCGACGCAGCCCACCGCGACCAACGCCAGAGACGGCAGGGATCCATGGAACAACGCCGCATTCTCTCGTTCGCGGTCCTCTCGATGGCGGTGATCATCGCGTGGAACATGTTCGTCGTCCAACCGATGCTCCCGGAGGAGAACGCGGAGCAGCCGCCCGGCGGCGAGCAGGTGGCCGACGTCGACGACCCCGCCGAACGCGAGGTCGAGGACGGCGACGATCCTCAGGATCCGAAAGAGGGTGAGGACGACCCCGACCAGCCGGGTCACGACCCGGAGGTGGTCGGCGTCGAGCCTGCCGACCCCGGTGAGGAGCCGGCAGACGACCCCGAGGAACCGGCGAAGCCCGTCAAGGTCGAGCACCCGCCCCGCGTCGTCAAACTCGGTTCGCTCGACCCGGAGACCGGCTACTTCTTCGAGGCGCGACTCAACTCCCGCGGTGCGGCCGTCGAGTCGATCTCGCTGAACGACCCCCGCTACCGCGAACTGAACGAGCGGGACGCGGCCCTGAAGATCGTCGGCACGCCGCCGAAGGCCGACGAGATCCAGGCCTCGCTGCGGCGGGCCAGGGGCATCGCCGGTGTGACCGACGTGCAGGTCGTGGCGAAGCCGTCCGACGAGCCGCAGCCGAAGACGATCGACTACGAGATGGCGTCCGGCATCCACGTCGTCGTCACGTTCGACCACGAGCTGAAGGCGGCCGAGAAGACCCGCGTGACCGAGCGGCTCGACGCCGTGCTCGGCAAGCTGCCGCGGACGTTCGAACTCGACTCGCCCGAACTCGACGAGGACTTCGAGGAGGCGGCCGGCAAGAACGCACTCGCCGAGAAGCTGAACTGGAAGACCGAGACGAAGGCGGACGCGAACGGCGTCGTCGAGGAGGTCACCTTCTCGCTCGAGTCGGCCGACGGGAACGTGGTCGTCCGCAAGCGGTACTGGCTGGAGAAGGGTGACGGGAAGAGCGACTCCCCGCGGAACTCCGATCCGGGAGGCTACACGCTGCGGATGCAGCTGACGTTCGAGAACGTCGGCGAGAAGGCGGCGTCGCTCTCCTACGTGCTGCAGGGGCCGACCGGCATCCCGCTGGAGGACACCTACCGCAAGACCCGCGACGTGAAGGCCGCCTTCCACCAGGATGGTGCCATCACCACCGCGACCCTGTCCGCGAAGGACGTCGTCTCGGAGATCGAGGACGAGGAACTGACCGAGTGGACCTACCCGCCCGACTACATCGGCGTGGACGTCCAGTACTTCGCGGCGATCGTCATGCCGGACGGCGACCCCGCGGAAGGGGGCTACTTGGACCACTCCGAGCCGGTGCTCGTCGCCAAGCACGGCGAGGACAAGATGGCCGACGTCTCCGTCGCCCTCGTCTCCCGGCCGGTCGATCTCGAGCCGGGCGAGTCGGTCACCCACCAGTACGACCTGTTCGCCGGCCCGAAGAAGCGCGCCATCCTCGAGAAGATCGGTGCGGACACCGTACTCGACTACGGCTGGTTCCCCTTCGGCCCGACGATCACGCGGTTCATCAGCGACAGCCTGCTCTCCGTGCTGCAGATGCTGCACGCGATCGGCCTGCCGTACGGCCTGGCGATCGTCGGCCTGACCGTGATCGTCCGCGGGGCGATGTTCCCCATCTCGCTGAAGCAGAACCGCAACATGTCGAAGATGCGGGAACTGCAGCCGAAGATGAAGGAGATTCAGCAGAAGTACGCCAACGACCGCGAGAAGATGGGCCAGGCGATGATGGCCCTGTACCGGGAGCACGGCTACAACCCGGTCGCCGGCTGCCTGCCGATGTTCCTGCAGCTGCCGATCTTCATCGGGCTGTACCAGGCGATCGGCAACGCGGTCGACCTGCGGCTCGCCCCGTTCCTGTGGGCGGACAACCTCGCCGCCCCGGACGCCCTGTTCGACCTGCCGTTCACCATGCCGTTCTTCGGCTGGACGACGTTCAACCTGCTGCCCGTCATCACGATCGGCCTGTTCGTGGTGCAGCAGAAGATGTTCATGCCGCCGCCGACGGACGAGCAGCAGGCCGCCCAGATGAAGATGATGAACTTCATGATGATCTTCATGGGGGTCCTCTTCTACAACGTGCCGGCCGGGCTGTGCGTCTACTTCATCTCCTCCAGCCTGTGGGGCATCGCGGAGCGACAGCTGCTCGGCGGGGTCACGCCACCGAAGCCGAGCGAGACCGGCGAGACCGGGGAGTCGACGACCGTCGTCACGTCGGCCAAGCGGAAGGACGAGAAGTCCGACGCGAAGAAGGACGAGCCGGAGAAGGAGAGCTTCCTCGGCCGACTGCTGCGTCAGGCGGACTCGGCCGGCAGCCAGACCGCGGCCAGCAACGGCTCCAACCGGTCCCGCAAGGACAAGGGCGGCCGCAACAAGGGCAAGCGCAAGTCGCGGCGGTAGCGGCGGCCGTCCGGTCGAACCCGAACGACGACGATGAGTCCGGGACTTGACGACACGATCGTGGCGATCGCCTCGGCCCGTGGAGCCGGGGAACGCGGGATCGTCCGGGTCGCCGGGGCGGACGCCCAGTCGGTCGTGGGACGCGTTTTCTCGCCGAACGACGGGGAACGTTGGGCGTCGTCGCGGCTGCCGTGGCGGCACGGCGGCGTGATCGACCTCGACGGCGTTCCGCTGCCCTGTGCGGCCCATCTCTGGCCCACGTCGAGAAGCTACGTCGGCCAGCCCTTGGTCGAACTCCACACCGTTGGTTCGCCCCCCCTGCTCGACGAGGTCGTCGCTCGACTCGCGGCTCGTGGAGCCCGTCCGGCGCGGCGGGGCGAGTTCACGCTGCGGGCGTTCCTCGCGGGGCGGCTCGACCTCGTGCAGGCGGAGGCGGTGCTCGGTGTGATCGACGCGGACGACCACGTCGAGCTGGAGCGGGCGCTCTCGCAGCTCGCGGGCGGGGTCTCGTCGCGGATGCACGAGGTTCGTCGGGAGCTGCTCGACCTTCTCGCCGATCTCGAGGCGGGACTCGACTTCGTCGACGAGGACATCGAATTCGTCGAGAACGACGACGTCGTCCGCCGACTGGGAGAGGCGGTCGCGTACGTGCGATCGCTCCTCGACCGGACGGCCGCGAGACATCACGAGTCGGGTCGGCCCCGGGTCGTGCTCGCGGGGCTGCCGAACGCCGGGAAGAGCACCCTCTTCAACCGCCTCGTCGGCGAGGAGGCGGCGATCGTCTCCGACGTGGCCGGCACGACCCGCGACTTCCTGTCGGGCGAGTTCGACTGCGACGGACGGACGGTCGAGCTCGTGGACACGGCCGGGTGGGAGTGGCAGGCGGACGCGATCTCGCAGGAGGCACAGCGGCAGCGCCACGAACGGCTGGAGCGGGCCGACCTCGTCGTCTGGTGTTCCGCGGCCACGCTGTCCGTCGAGGACCGGCGGACCGAACGAGGTCTTCTCGACGAGGTCCGTCGACCCGTCCTCCGAGTCGGCACGATGGCGGACCGCGGCGAGGTGCCGGAAGCCGCGATCACTCTCGACGCTCGTCGGTCGCCCGTCGCCGAACTCGTCGCGGCCGTCGGCGAGGCGTTGTCGGCGGAGTCGGGCGACCGTGGCGAACTGCTCGCGAGCACGTCGGCCCGGTGTCGCGAGAGCCTCCGCGGAGCGGCCGAGTCGCTCGTTCGCGCGCGATCGGCCGCGACCGACGGGGCCGGGGACGAACTCGTCGCCCTCGAGGTTCGCGAGGGGTTGTCCTGTCTGGGCCAGGTGCTCGGCGAGGTCTACACCGACGACGTGCTCGACCGGGTCTTCTCGAAGTTCTGCATCGGCAAGTGAGCGGAAACGGGGCGCGTCCCGGCGGGACGCACACTCGGCCCGACCCGCACGGGTGGTCCGCCCGTCACTCGACTGAAGTCCGATCGTGACGGTTCGTGCGGGATCGACCGAGGCTGCAGCAGGAAGCGGTGGGACCGTCGCCCGCCGCCGGGCGACGGTCGGGGTGGTGTCGCGGTCGATAGTCCGGGAGGCCACGCCACGGACGGCAACCGAGCCGGGTTCCCCCCTTCGCATCGGACGCCGTCACCATGTACAGCGACACCAACGACGTACGCACCTTGGACGACCTTCGCACCTTCGTGCACCGCTCTCTGTGCGCGAAGGAGAACCTGCTCCCCGAACAGTTCCACGTGACCGAGATGCAGCTGGTGCGTCGCGGTCGCGTGTGCGGACTGCAGTTCAGCCTGCACGGCCCGCGGAGCGTGCGGCTGGGAGCGGTGTGGGCCTCGGACCACAACGTGCTCTACCTGTACGACGCCGGCGGCGTTCGCTACGCCCGCATCGAGTTGCCGCGGCGACTGGAGCTCGAGAAGGCGGCCGCCTGAACGGTCACGCTTCGAGCGGATCGAGATCGACGCGGTCACAGAGCGAGAGCAGGCTGCACTCCGTGCACTTCGGCCGGCGGGCGATGCAGACCGCCCGGCCGTGGTGGATCAGCCGGTGCGAGAAGTCGATCCACTCCTTCGCGGGCAGCAGCTCCATCAGTTCCCGCTCGACGATCTCCGGGTTCTTGCTCTCGACGAGCCCGAGCAGCCGCGTGATCCGCTTGACGTGGGTGTCGACGACGACGCCGGTCGGCTTGCCGAACCACGTGCCGAGGACGACGTTCGCCGTCTTCCGTCCGACGCCGGGGAGCGCGACGAGGTCGTCGAGTTCCTCGGGGATCTCGCCGGCGTGGTGCTCGACGACCGCCTTGGCCATCTCGCGGAGGTTGGTCGCCTTGTTGCGGAAGAATCCGGTCGACTTGACGAGCTTCTCGACCGAGGCCTGCCGGGCGCGGGCGAGCGAGGCGGCGTCCGGGTACTTCTCGAAGAGCGCCGGGGTCACCATGTTGACCCGCTCGTCGGTGCACTGGGCGGAGAGGATGGTTGCGACGAGCAGCTGGAACGCCGACTCGTGCACGAGGGCGCACTCGACGTCCGGGTAGCCCTTGGCGAGTGCCCGCGCGATTTTGCGGGCACGTTTCCTCTTCTCGTCGGACACGTCGTCTCAACCCCCACGACCGGTCGGTCGGGCTCGCGTGTCGGCCGGGTCGTCGTGGACACACCCTCGACACGACTCCTAGGATTCACCGGGTCGCAAGCGTAGGCAATCGCGGTCCGAAGTTCGATCCAAGGTGACGGCATGACGGCCGAACCCGTTGAGTATCCGGAGAAGTACCTCGAGGGGCTGCAGCTCTTCAACGACGAGGACTTCTACGAGTGCCACGACGTCCTCGAGGAGCTCTGGGCGGACGTGGAGGGGGAGTCGAAGCGGTTCTACCAGGGACTGATCCAGGCGGCCGTCGCCCTGTTCCACTTCGGGAACGAGAACCTGGGCGGGGCCCGCAAGCTGTACGTCTCGTCGATGGGGTACCTCGAGGACTACGGGCCGACGCACATGGGGATCGACCTCGACCGGTTCCGCGCGGACATGCAGGTCTGCTTCGCCAAGCTGCTCGAGGCCGGCGACAAGTACCCCGAAGGCGTCGAGTTGGAGGACGAGCTGGTGCCGAAGTTCCACGCGGCAACGGAGGGGCGATGATGGAGGAGTTCGACGCGACGGAAGGCCTGGCCGGGTTCTCGGGCAGCGTGCCGATCTTCCCGCTGCCGGACACGGTGCACTTCCCCGGCGTCCTGCTGCCGTTGCACGTATTCGAGGAACGGTACCGGGCGATGGTGGAGTCGGCGCTCGCGGGCGAGCGGCTGATCGCGATGGCCCTGCTCCGGCCCGGCTGGGAACCGCTCTACGAGACGGCGGCCGCGCCGATCCACTCGACCGTCTGCGTCGGCCGGATCCTCGCCGAGGAGCGACTCGACGACGGCCGCTACCACGTCGTGCTGCGGGGCGAGGCCCGCGGTCGCGTGACGAGTGAACGTGAGGAGCCGGTCGCCGGCGGGGTCGGGTTCCGCGTCGGCAAGGTCGACTTGCTGGAGGAGTCGCCGGTCGATCCCGTCGAGACGACCGTGTTCCGCAGGCAACTCGTGGACGCGTTCCGCGAGCACGCCGGCTCCGGACTCGAGCAGGCGTTCCACAAGGTGCTGGACGAGCGGGTCTCGCTCTCGGTGCTGTGCGACGTGCTCGGCTTCGCGGCGCAGCTCCCCTCCTCGACGAAGCAGGAGCTGCTCGAAGAACTGGACGTCGCCCGCCGTGTGCGGTCGTTGTCGAACCTGCTGTCTCGGGCCGGAGCGGACGGGAGCCCCGGGGACCGGACGTTCCCGCCACCATTCAGCATGAACTGACGGGCCCGGCTGCTACAATCGCCCCGCACTCTGGCACGCGGGGCTTCGATGGCGATTCTGGAACTCATCGCCGAACAGGGGACCGGGCTGTTCTACACGCTCGACGGCCGGGAGACCGTCATCGGGCGGCTGCCCGAGTGCGACATCGTGCTGCCCGGCACACGCGTCTCTCGCAAGCACGCTCGCGTGTCCCCGGGACGTGACGGATTCGTCGTCGAGGACCTCGGCAGCCGGAACGGCACGCTGCACAACGGCAGCCTGCTCGACGGTCCGCAGGTTCTGGAGAACGGCGACAAGCTCGTCGTCGACGAGTCGCGGTTCGTGTTCCACGCCGATCCGCCGGCCCGCGCCCCGTTCGAGCGGGCGTCGGGTGTGACGGGGACGATCGTGTTCGACCCGAACACGACCGTTCGTCCGGCGGCCAATCCGGAGGCCCAGCTGAAGGCGGTCTTCTCGCTCTCCCGGGAACTCGCGAGTTCGGTCTCGCTGGACCAGATTCAGCTCGGACTGCTGGCCGCGCTGTTCCGCATCTTCCCGGTGGTCCGTCGCGGCTTCGTGCTACTTCCGGACGAAGACGGTCGGCTGCGGCTGACGACGCGGCGGCTGAACGCCGACGTCGACGCCGAGCCTCCGACGCTGGGTCCCGTGCAGCACGCGTGCGAGGAGTGCTTCGCCGACGGCAAGTCGCTGCTGTTCGTGGACGATCCTTCGACCGGCGAGTTCGACGCGAGCGACGCCGCCGCCACCCTGGAGGCCGAGGGCGGGTCCCGGTCGATCATGTGCGCTCCGCTCGTCGGGTCGGAGGGAGCGGTGTACGGCGTCGTCCAGCTGGACCGCCGCGGACTCGAGCGCCCCTTCAGCATGGACGACCTCGAGACGTTCAGTTCCGTCGCCGCGATCGCCGGTCAGTCGGTCGAGAACAACCGGTTGCACGCCGAGAACCTGCGTTCGCAGCTGCGGGACAAGGAACTGGAACTCGCGGCCCGCGTGCAGCGGCTGCTCGTCCCTTCGCAGCCGCCGACCGTGCAGGGGTTCGAGGTGTTCCACTACTACGAGCCGGCCCGCGAGGTGGGGGGAGACTACTTCGACTACCTGCCCCTCTCCGACGGTCGCCTCGCGGTCGCGATCGGCGACGTCGCCGGCAAGGACGTCTCCGCGGCGCTGCTGATGACGCGACTCAGCGCCGCCGTCCGGCTCTGTCTGGACGTCGAGTCCGACCTGGCCCGAGCCGTCGACCGGGTGAACCGGGTGGTCGTGGAACCGAACGTGACGATGCGGTTCGTGACATTCCTGGTGTGCGTGCTCGATCCTCGCGAGGAGACCGTGCAGGTGGTGGTCGCCGGGCACGTCCCGCCGGTGCTGCGGCGGGCGGACGGGACCGTCGAGGTCGTCCAGAACGACGTCGGCGGCCCGCCGCTCGGCATTCGGGACGACCCCGGCTACCGGTCGTTCGAGTTCCCGCTGCGGACCGGGGACACGTTCTTCCTCTGCACGGACGGCATTCCCGAAGCGCACGGGCAGTCACGCGAGTTGTACGGCATGGACCGCCTGGTCGCCGCACTCGGCGGCGAGGGAAAGTCGGCGGGTGCCGTGGGCCGGGCCGTGCTGGACGACGTCTCCACGTTCGTCGCGGGGGAGCCGCCGACCGACGACGTCTGCGTCGTCACCGTCCGGCGGGTCGGCCTGGCGAACTCGGGCGAGTGACGCTTCAGGGCCCGGCGGCCGGGAAGTCGAGCAGCACCTTCTGGGCACCGTCGCGGCGGTCGGCGAAGGTCTCGTACGCGGTCTGGATCTCGGCGAACGGGAACCGGTGCGTCAGCAGGTGCTCGACGGAGACCCGACCCTCGGCGATCCACTGCATGGCGAGCGGGAAGTCGACTCGGAAGTCGGGGTTCACGCTGGTGTGGACGGTGAGGTTCTTGCGGAACAGCCGCATCCACTGGACGCCGTCGAGTTCGTCGGTCGGGACGCCGAAGTAGAGCAGCCGGCCGTTCTGTGCGGCGAGCTCGATGCAGAGGTTGATGGCCTGGTCCTCGTGGCCGACCGCCTCGACGACGACCTCCGCGCCGGTGCCCCCGGTCGCCTCGAGCACCGCTTCGACCGGATCGACGCGTGACGAGCAGACGAGTCGCGTCGCCCCCGAGATCGCACTCGCTTCGAGCCGCTCCGGGAGGGGGTCGACGGCGATGATCTCGGCCGCTCCGAGATTCCGGAGGGCGAGCACGAACAGCTGGCCGATCGGCCCCTGCCCGACGACGGCGACCGCCTTGCCCAGCAGGTTGGGGAGCTTGCGGAGCGCGAACAGGACCGTGCCGAGAGGCTGGGCGATGAGCGCGTGTTCGTCCGCGGCCCGTCCGTCCAGGGGGATCGCACGGTCCTCCGAGACGACGTACCGCTCGAAACACCCGACCTGCTCGACCGGGACCGCGAGGACACGTTCCCCCGGCTGGAAGCGGTCGCCGTTCGTCGCGACGACGCGGCCGATCATCTCGTGCAACGAGTGGCCGACCTGCCGGGGGTACTGGCCGTGCGGGCCGCGGAAGTACGGCACGTCCGACCCGCACAGGCAGGCGAGGTGGGGCTCGAACACGAGGTCGCCCGGCTTGTCCGGCTGACGAGGCGGGAGTTCCGGCTCCGGGTGCTCGACGAGTTGGATGCGGCCCGGTTCGGTGATCAGTCCTGCGAGCACGTTTCGTTCTCCTACTGGCGAGGTGGGAGCTTGGTCGAGCGGGCGAGCCGTTGCAACGCCGACGGTCGGGGAGTCGGCAACGATCTTGCCTCGCCGCGGCGAAGTGGACTACAAACCCGGCCCACGCAGGATGCGCAATCTCTGGTATGGAGGCCAATTGTGGCGACGTCCCCCCGCACGTTCCGCTGGCCGTCGTGGGCCGAACTCTCGAACTCGTGCCTCCGCTTCGGAGTCGGCCTTGGGGCCGGCGTGATCCTGGTCGATCTGCTCGACCGCCTGTTCGCG
Source organism: Planctomycetaceae bacterium (assembly GCA_028284885.1). Lineage (GTDB taxonomy): Bacteria > Planctomycetota > Planctomycetia > Planctomycetales > Planctomycetaceae > JANQQW01. The sequence continues at coordinate 1,086 of JANQQW010000127.1, read as the reverse complement.
GCGTTCGGCCACCTGCCGGAGATGGTCGCCGCGGTCCTTCTCGCCGCGGCCGGGTTGGTCTCGGCTTCGGGATCGACGGAGTTCTCGAAGCGAAACGCCGTCTTCGGGACGGTCGGGCTGCTCGGAGTCGCTGCCGCCACCTGGCTGGGACCGTGGACGATCGGCCTCGCCGAGGTGGTGTGGCGCGTGCTTCCGGACGCCGCGGGCACGAGTGTCGGGGCGCGACTGGCCGTGCACCTCGTCGTCAGCGCGTTCGTCCTCGCTCCGCTCGTCGTGGCGGGGATGGTCTGGTTGCGTTCCGCATCGAGAGACACTTCCGAGAGAGGCGTGTGGCTCGGTGTCTGCCTGGGCTCCGCGTTGACGATCTTCTGGTTCGGTCCGAGCTTCGGCACGGGACCGGCCACGTTGGGTGCCTCGGTGCTCGTCGTTCTCGCCGGCGGCGGTGCCTGGTGGCTCGGTCGATCTGGTGTGGAGACCGCCGAAGAGAGCGCAGAGGTGGTGACGCCGTTTGCGGGTTCGTTTTGGGTGGCGGCGACGGTCGCCGTCGTCGGTGCGGTGGCGGCGTGTGCGTCCCGGGTCGTCTTCGAGATCGTCTTGCCGACGGCGGCGTTCGAGCACTGCTGTTGGATTACCCTGCTGGCTGCGGCGGTCGTGGTGCCGCGATTCCGCGGTTCCTGGTCGACCGATGCTTCCTTGCTGTCCGCGTGCGGACTGCTCGTCGGGCTGCTCGCCGGATTCGACCGAGTCGTCGACCTGTTCGTGCACGCGAACGCGTGGGTCGAGAGCGTCTGGCTGGCCGTGGCGGTTCGAGCGGCGTTCGTCGGTGTCGTCTTCGGCGGCATCGGTCTGGCGTGGTCGCTGGCGAGTGAGGACGGCCGTTCCTCGTCGTTCCCCTCCCCACTGTCGTTCGCGGTCGGATTCGTGACGGCGACCTCCCTGATCCTGGTCGTCGGCGTGCCGATGGTCGCGTCCTCGCTTGCCTTGGGGGCCGTCCTGCTGGTCGTGACGCGTCGCGTGTGGGCTGGCGAGATTCCCGCGGCCCGTTGGCAGCGGCTCGTCGGGTACGTGCCGCTCGTCCTGCTGCTC
>JANQQW010000119.1 GCA_028284885.1 Planctomycetaceae bacterium | reverse complement strand
CTCTTGGGCCCTCTCTCCCGCACTGGGTGGCCCATCCGTTTCGATCTCGCTGCGGGGGTGAGGGGGAGCCGATCGAGGGCGTGCACTTGGCCCCCTCTCCCCATCCCTCTCCCCCGAGATCTCGCCGTTTCGAGGAAGGACGCCAAGAGCGGGGGAGAGGGGGCTTGGACGTCGCATTGGTCGGAGGTGGGATCACCACCATCAGCCGGATGCACCCCACGACGTCCGGCGTCTTGCAAGACGCGAGGCTTCCGGCGACGCTGTGCAGACTTCTCGTCGGCAACCCGCTCCCCGGAGACTCACCGTGCGAACCCGCCTCGCCTCGCTGCTGCTGCTCGTCCTGCCCGCTGCCGCTCTCGCGGCGGATCCGCTGGTCGTCGACGTCTGGCCGGGCCAGCCGCCGGGGGACGTGCCGGGCATCGGCGAAGAGGCGAACCAGCCGCCGCGGAAGGGGGAGGACCCGCCCATCATCCGGACGACGAACGTCACCAAGCCGCAGATGTACGTCTACCCGGCCCCGAAGGAGACACGGAACGGGGCGGCCGTACTCGTCTGCCCGGGCGGCGGGTACAACATCCTCGCCTGGAACCACGAGGGGACCGAGGTGGCCGAGTGGCTGAACTCGCTCGGCGTGACGGCCGTGGTCCTCAAGTACCGGGTGCCGCGGCGGAAGGGGCTGGAGAAGCACGAAGTCCCGCTGAAGGACGCCCAACGAGCCCTCAGCTACGTCCGCAGCATGGCGAAGGAGTGGCACGTCGATACCGACAACATCGGCATCCTCGGCTTCTCCGCCGGTGGCCACCTCGCCGCCACGGTCTCCACGAACTTCGACAAACGGAGCTACGAGGCAATTGACGCCGTCGACGAGGTCAGCTGCCGACCGGACTTCACCGTGTTGGTCTACCCCGCCTACCTGATGAACGAGAAGAACGACGGCCTCGACCCGCTGATCAACGTCACCGAGAAGACGCCGCCCGTGTTCCTCGTGCACGCCTACGACGACCGTGTGACTCCGCTCTCCAGCGTGCACTACTTTCTCGCCGCCAAGCAGCACAAGGTGCCGGCCGAGTTGCACGTGTTCCCCAAGGGAGGCCACGGCTACGGCATGCAAAAACGCGGCCTGCCGGTCAACGACTGGCCCAGCCTCTGCGAGACGTGGCTGCGGGCCGAGAAGATCATCCCGGCGAAGTAGCAAGAGGTGCTCGAGGACGACTGCAACGAGGTGGCGGTTCGTCGCAACCTCGTCAACAGAATCACGGGCGGTTGAAGCCGTCTGGCGAGCGGGGGGTGTCAGCCCCCCGGTTACGGGTTCCCGGTGGTGTGACGCTCGAGGCAAGGATCACGCATAACCGGCCGGCTGACACCGACCGCTCGCCTACTCCACCGGCGTTCGCGGCGACTGCTCGAAGTACGTCGCGATCGCCTCGCCGAGTTCTCGGCCGACACGTTGGTAGCCGTCGGTCGTGCTGTGCGGCGTGTTCCAGGACGTCTCCAGCGTGACGGCGACGACGTGGTCGCGGGTGTGCTCGGTGACCCAGTTCTTGCTGATCGCCCGCCACGCCTTGTCGTACCCGGCCCCGGAGACCCGTTGCTTGTCCGCGAGCTCAAGCGGGCCGACGATCTCCTCCTTCGCCGCTGCGACGAACGCCGCGAGATTGCGCTGGCCGCGTTTCGAGAGCAGGTCGGCCGGCGGCGTGTAGAAGAACGGTCGGCGGTCGTTCGCACCGGGGTTGTGCAGGTCGACGAACAGGTCGAACCGACCGGCGACGTCGAGCTTCCCGATCCCGGCCTGCGCCGCCTCGACGGCCCGCCAGTACGGCTGGTCGGTCCAGTCGCGGTTGTGGTCCTGCGGCGACTGGTTCTTGCCGCCGTGCCCCTCGGCCGTGTTGTCGACGTCCATGATCGGCACGAACGTCACGACGGCCGACTTCCGCAGCCGCTCGGCATCCGGGTCGTCGGACACGAGCCACTCGACGAAACCCCGGCCGACCCAACTCCCCCCGGACTCCCACGCGTGCTGCCGGGCCTGAATCCAGAGGCCGTACCGCTCCTCGTTGGCGACCCCGTCCTGACGAATGCGGAGTGCGGGTGTTGGCCGCCCCCGGCGGGTCTTGCAGAGGACGAACGACTCCGCGTGCGGCGACTCCTCCGCGATCCGTTCGCAGAGGGCGGTCGCGTCGGTCGGCGTGAAGGGCGGCCCCCAGGCGAACCAGACGGTCTCCGCGTCGCACTTCTGCCGGAAGACGATCCGCTGCCCGGCACGCTTCCCTCGTTCCGTCTGCTGCCAGGTCTTGCCGTCCGTGCTGAAGGTCGCCCGGTCGGGCGTCGCCCAGACGCCGCCGCCGACGTCGAGCACGAGGGTCTCGCCCGGCACGAGGCCGTCGATCCGGACGTACCACCAGCAGACCCATCCCCGCTTCCGCTGGCCGCCGGGCGAGATCCGCACGACGCGGTTCTCCTGGTCGACCGCCTCGACGTCGGCCGAGCCTCCCTCGAAGTCCGTCGAGACGACGAGGTCGGCCGCCGACGCCGCGACGGACGACGCGACCAGCAGCAGAGCGAGGACTCCGTGTCGCATCAGTCGGCCTTCTTGAGGTGTTCGTCGAAGAACGCGTACATCGCCTTGCGGGCCTTCTCGTTGGCGTCGCCGCGGAACCCGTGGCCCTGGCCTTCGAGGACGAGGAGTTCGTGCGTCACGCCGACCGCCTTCATCGCCTTGTCCAGCAGGTGGGCCTGCTCGACCGGGACGAGTCGGTCGTCGGCCCCGTGGATGGTGAGCGTCGGCGGGTCGTCCTTGGTGACGAACGTGACCGGGCTCGCCTGCTTCCAGACGGCGGGCTTGTCGGCGTTGGTGCCGCCGAGAAACGAGACGAGAATCGGCGCCGCCCCGCCGCTCGCCTTGCCGAGGGCCGGCATTTCGGTCGGGCCGAAGACGTTGACGACCGCCTGCACGCGACTCGTGCGGTCCGCGTACCCGCCGTCCCCTTCGAGGTCGTCCTTCGCGTCGGTCGTGCCGAGCATCAGGCTGAGGTGCCCGCCCGCCGAGCCGCCCGTGGCCCCGACCCGCTTCGGATCGACGCCGTACTTCTCGGCGTTCGCCCGCAGCCACCGCACGGCCGCCTTCACGTCGTGCACGGCGACCGGGAACGGGTTCGTCGCCTTGCCGTCCTTCGGCTCGGTCAGCCGGTAGGTCACGGTGATCGCCACGTATCCCCGCTTGGCCGCCTCGACGATCTCGGTCCGGTAGCGGGCTCGGTTCCCGCGCCGCCAACCGCCGCCGTGGACGAAGACGATCGCCGGAAACGGCCCGTCCCCCGCCGGCTTCGCGAGATCGACCTGCAACGCCCGGTCACCGACCGTGCGGTAGGTCAGGTTCGGATGCTGCTCGACCTCCTGGGCGGGCGAGGACGATGCGAGCAGGGAGACCAACAGCGGGGCAACGAGAAGTCGGACAGGCATGCGAGGCTCCCACGGGATGGTTCGAGAGTCCGCTGAGGAGACACGACCGAGCGGTGCTTTGCAATGACCTCGGCCTGCTACCGAACCGACCGACCTCGGTCGTGTCGATTCGTCGAGCCAACGGAGCCGAGGAGAAGAACGTGTTCACACTGGCCGTCGTACTGACGTTCGTGGTGGGGTGCGTCGTGCTCGCCGCCGTCAACGCGAAGTCTCAGAGTGTGGCCGAGGACACCGCGGAACTCTTGCGGTCGATGCATCCGGTCGAGAATCGGGGTGGCCCGAAGCGAGACGAGCTCCTCCGCAACTTCTCGACGGAAACGTGGGTCCGCGAGTTACGCGCGAATCGGCCCGCTCCGTCCGACTACGAACGGCACTTCTCGGAGGGGCCCGTCGGCCGTTGGTACCCGTGGTTCGACGGGGACATGGGGACCGGCTTCACCGGTGTGGCCATGCAGTTCGGCCTGATGGGCGGAACCTGCGAGTTTCACGCGGACGGGACGGGAACGGTTGAGGAGTGGCGTGGTGACCGGCAGGACTTCGAGTGGCGGTCGACCGGCCACTGCCGAATCGAGGTCACGATGATGTTCGACGACTTCGACGAAGAGGAACCTGATCTCGTCATGGAGACGTCGTACGGATTCGACTACTCACGCGGTGAACTTCAAGTCTGCCTGCGGGTGAAGGACGGGGGCGATCCGTTCTTCTGGGCTTCGGCTCCTTGGTACCTCGAGGCGGGCGAGGAAGAGATCACTCGGCAGTCTCGGCCGCGACCGCTGCGGATTCGGTGAAGCCACCCGCCTTCAGCCCACCACCCGTTTCACGGCCGCCTTCGTCTTCTCGAGGCCCGTCTTCGCGACGGCGAGGGCCTCTTGCTTCCAGTAGTCGCGGTTGAACAGTTCCAGCGACAGCACGCAGCCGCCTTGCTCGTGCAGCATGCCGAGGATGTCGTCGAGCGGGGCGACGCCGTCGCCGGGGTAGACGCGGTCGGCGTCGCCGATCGTCTCCCGCGGCGGGTCGGCCGGGTAGTCGTTCACGTGGAAGCAGGGAATCGCGACGCCCGACAGCAGCTTCAGCCCGGTGAAGTCGCTGCCGCCTTTGTAGACGTGGTAGACGTCCGGCAGCAGGCAGGCGTTCGGGTGGCCGCTCTCGACGGCGACGAAGACCGCCTCGCCGAGCCGCGACAGCGACTTCGAGAAGCCCCACACCTCGACCATCGGCACGACGCCGATCGCCTCGCCGATCTCGCAGAGTTTCCCGTACCGCTCGGCCGCGGCGAACAGGCTGGAGACCGGCTTCTCCCTGTGAGCGCCGATCGGCGGCGCGGCGATGCGCGTCCCCCCGATCTTCTCGACGAGGTCCATGTCCCGCTTGGCCTCCTCGAAACCCTGCTTGCGGGCCGCGTCGTCGTCGGTGATCCACTGGGCGAAGCCGATCGCGCTCTCGACGGTCAGGCCGGCGTCGGCGATCCGCTTGCGAAGGTCGTCGAGCGACCCGCCCGCCTCCGTGTAGGCCGTGATCTCGCGAATCCAAGGCTCGATGCTGTCGTACCCGGCCTTCGAGGCGATTTCGATCTCCTCGACGATGCCGAGCTTCTGGCCACGAATCGTGCTCGTGTTCAAGCAGAAGCGAAACCGGTGCGGGTTGCCGACCGGGAGCTGCGCGGCACAGGCAACGGCGGGAGCGGCCAGCGAGGCCGCGCCGGCGGCGAGGAGGGAACGGCGGGAGAGGGAGTGCGACACGTGGTTGTTCCGATGAGCGGTTCGTGGTCGTTCATCGAAGCATCGTGCGCCGGGGAACGCAATGTCGGGCGGCGTGTTGGGGAGGTTGGGGGATAGGGCGATGGGGAGGTCGGGAGGTGGGGCCGCGGACACTCGTCGCCGTTTCCTTGGCTCCTCAGCCCCCATCCCCTGATCCCGTCATCACGTCCCACGAACTTCGCGCTTCCCAAACCGACCGCGGCGCGTTCGACTGACCGACGTCCCCAGTCCGAGGAGCCGCTCGATGTTCGACTCGATCCCCCCGTCCGAAGCACGTCGTCGTTTTCTCCAGCAGGCGGGAGCCGTGGCGGTCGGGGCGGCCGCGGGGCCGTGGTTCGCCCGGCCGGTTGCGGCGGCCCCGGAGAAGAAGGCGACGCCCGAGTCGCTGGTGAAGGTCCTGTTCGAGACGCTGACGCCGAAGCAGAAGGAGACGATCTGCTTCCCGTGGGACCACGTCGAGAAGAAGCGGGGGCTGCTGCGGACGCGGATCGAGAACAACTGGAAGATCACCAAGCCGAACGTGAGGAGCGGCTTCTACACCAAGGAGCAGCAGGAACTCTGCCTCGCCATCTTCCGGGGCATGACGAGCCCCGAGTGGCACGACCGCTTCGACCGGCAGCTGAAGGACGACGTCGGCGGGTTCGGCAACCGGCAGTCGATCGCGATCTTCGGCCAGCCGGGCAGCGGGCTCTTCGAGTTCGTCCTCGCCAGCCGGCACATGACGCTCCGCTGCGACGGCAACTCGGCCGAACACGTCGCCTTCGGGGGGCCAATCTTGTACGCCCACGAGGGAGAAGACCTCTTCGAGGAGCCGACCCACCCCAACAACGTCTTCTGGCCGCAGGCGGTCGCGGCCAACGAGCTCTACGACATGATGGACGTCAAGCAGCGGAAGCAGGCCCTCGTGCTGAAGGGCATGCCCAGCGAGGAGCAAGTCGGCTTTCGCGGCACGAAGAAGCCGCTCGACGGCATCCCGGTCACCGAGCTGACCAAGGACCAACGCGGCCACCTGCAGGGCGTGCTCAAGCTGCTGCTGGAACCGTTCCGGCAGAGCGACCGCGACGAGGTGACCCGCTGCCTGAAGGTGCAGGGCGGCCTCGATGCCTGCTCCCTCGCGTTCTACAAGGAGGGCGACCTCGGCGACGACGGCGTGTGGGACAACTGGCGACTGGAGGGCCCGTCGTTCGTCTGGTACTTCCGCGGCAAGCCGCACGTCCACGTCTGGGTCCACGTCGCCGACACCCCGGACGTGGTGCTCAACTCGTATCAGAACTCGGTCGGCGTCTGACGGCCAAAGCTGCGACGACTGACCCGGCTTCTACGCCGTGCCGAGTTGCAACATCTGCCAGCCGACGAGCACGGTCCGACCCGTCCACGCGACCGTGCGGATCCAGTTGGTCGCGACGAGCCGCCGGTGGGCCGACTCGTCGAATCCCTGGGACAGCCGATGGTGGCAGGGGATGGAGACGAACGCGGTCGTCACCCAGACGACGAGCAACAGGCCGAAGGCGGTGAGCACGACGGCCGTTTGGTCTCCAATGACGATTTGCCACGCGGCGGTTGCCATCTCCAAGGCCATGAGCGGGGCGACGACGAGCCCGGTTCGCTGCTGGTGGTCCTTCTCGTAGACGGCGAACGCCTCGCGGCCGACGCGGTCGAACAGCGGGTAGTGCACGATCTGGACGAACCAGATCAGCCCCGTCATCGCGGCGGTCGCGGCAAGTTGGATCAGGAGCAACGGTCCGAGCGACATCGTTCGGGCATCCAGCACGGGCAGTGACACTTCGTCACTCTTGGCCGACCGCCCGCGCACGCCCAGTCGGATTTCGGCGTCACTCGAGAACGAACTCGATCGCGTCGGTCGCCTCCTCGATCTTCACGGTCAACCCGGACGTCTCGGTCGAGCCGTACTTCCCGGGAAGCGCGCCGGCGGCCTGCTTCGCGAGGTCCTCGGGCGTGTTGCCCTCGACCGTGGTCTCCTTGACGACGGTGACCTCGTACTCGCCGATTCCCGCCCCGTCCCCGTCGTCGTAGGTGGTCAGGACGAACTTGCCGTCGGCACTGGTCGTGCCGCGGGCCACGCGTCCTCCTCCCTTCGGGAAGAAGCTCACGAGCGCTCCTTCGACGCCCTGCCCGCCGTAGGTCACGGTCCCGCTCACCGAGACGGTCTCGACCTGCGACGATCCCCCGCACCCGCTCAACGGGAGAAGTACGACCAGGGCGAGCGGGAGAGCACGATTCGACGGCATGGTCGGTTCCTTCAACGGCCCACTCAAGGGCGGCAACGGAAAGAGAAGTGGCCCGGTCGAAACCGGGCCACGAAGTTACGCGGTCACCTGGCTGGTTCGATCAGGGGATCTCGACGACCTCACCACCGCCACGCGTGGCCATGCCGCGGTAGACGGCGAGGTCGATGTTCTCCGAGAGGAACTTGACCGCTCCGTCGGCGAGCGTGAACTGCGCCCCGCCGGTGTGCAGGCTGTGGAACGAGTAGTTCTGACCCCAGTCGCCGCGGTTTCCGTTGTCGTTGTTGATCGGCTGGGCACAGGTGCCGGTCGTGTGGTTGAAGTGCCCCCAGAAACCGGTGTGGTTGGAGATCGAGTTCGTCGACTCGCCGATCATCAACGTGTTGCTGAGCCCGTCCGTCACGTCGCGAAACTTGTGCTCGTCGTTGTTGGCACTGGTGTTGTTGGGGTCGGTGTGCCGACCGAACCGGTCGAACAGGCCGTTCCCGTTGTCCAGTCCATGGTTGCTCCCACCGGGGTTGCTGATGTTGAGCCCGCCCCAAGCCCAGTTCGAGCCGCTGACGCCCTTGTAGCTCGTCACGGCGGAGTTGTTGAAGCTGTTGGCAACGGAGGGCGCGAGCTGCCCGTTCGAGATGTCGCTGGGGCAGGAGATGGCCGACAGGATGATCTGCCGAACCGGTTGACCGTTGACGTTCGCGTTCATCTGCAAGGCGTTCGCACCCTGGTTCGGCCGGATCGCGTCGTAGAGGCTGCCCTGCTCCAGCTGCGGAAGAATCTGGGCGATCCAGCTCCATCCGCGGCTACCCGTTCCGTACGAACCGTCGTGCCAGCACCGCGGCAAGTGCGAGTACGTGTCGTGGAAGTTGTGGACTGCGACGCCCAACTGCTTCAGGTTGCTCTTGCAGGCCGAGCGGCGGGCCGCTTCGCGCGCCTGCTGGACGGCAGGAAGCAAGAGGGCGATCAGGATCGCGATGATCGCTATCACCACCAACAGCTCGATGAGCGTGAAGCCGCGGCGACGAACTGGAACCGATCGGTGCATGACGGAAACTCCAAGGCTGAGACGGGAAGAGACGAGAACTCGCGACGGCCGTGCGGGGAACCCCTGGGAAACCGTCACAACGAAGTGTCGCCGATCGAACCCGGGCGTGCAACGGAAAACGGACGCATCGACGGGGCTGACGGACAACGACAGCCCTCGCCGCCGCGCGGGTGCGAATCCTCCGCCGGTCACGGTAGGATCACCGCTGCTCGAACACTCACGGAGTCCTCGCATGCGGTTCGCCCTCGGCTGCTCGTCCCTGCTCGTCGTCCTGCTCGGCCTCGTCCAACCGCCCGTCGCCGCGGCGGCCGAGACGCCGAACGTGGTGATCGTGTTCATCGACGACCACGGGTACGGGGATCTCTCGTGCTACGGGTCGAAGGAGATCGAGACGCCGAACATCGACCGGCTCGCGAGCGAGGGAGCCCGGTTCACGAGCTTCTACTCCGGCTACTGTGTCTGCTCGGCGTCGCGGGCGACGCTGCTGACGGGCTGCTACCAGCCCCGGCTCTCCATGCCGGGCGTGCTGGGGCCGCGGTCGAGTGTGGGGCTGCACCCGAACGAGGTGACGATCGCTGAGGTCGCCAAGCAGAACGAGTACGCCACCATGTGCATCGGCAAGTGGCACGTGGGGGACAAGCCACAGACGCTGCCGACCAACCAGGGTTTCGACCACTACTTCGGCCTGCCGTACTCCAACGACATGGCTCGCCAGAAGGGCTGGGGGAACAACGCCCCGGACCTCGACAAGATCTGGAAGCTGAAGAAGTGGGACATCTACAACAACGACCTGCTGAAGGACGAGGAGAGCCTGGAGTCGCCCGTCAACCAGATCACGCTGACGAAGCGGTACACCGAGGAGGCGGTCAAGTTCATCGAGGCGAACGCGAAGAAGCCGTTCCTGTTGTACGTGCCGCACACGATGGTGCACGTGCCGCTGTTCGTGACGGACGACGTGTGGGTGGAGGATCCGCAGGAGGCGTACCGCATCACCATGCAGCACGTCGACTGGTCGGTCGGCGAGGTGATGAAGGCGCTCGACGACGCGGGCGTCGCGGACAACACGCTATTCGTCTACACGTCCGACAACGGCCCGTGGCTGAGCAAGAAGCACCATGCCGGGACGGCCGGGCCGCTGCGGGCCGGGAAGGGAACGACGTTCGAGGGGGGCATGCGGGTCCCGGGCATCTTCCGCTGGCCGGGTGTGATTCCGAAGGGCGTCGTCACCGACAAGGTCGCCGGCACCGTCGACCTGCTGCCGACGATCGCCCGCATCACGGGCGGCAAGCTGCCGGAGCACCCGATCGACGGGCACGACATCTCGCCGCTGCTGCGTGACCCGGAGACCGCCTCGCCGCACGACGAGCACGGCTTGTTCTACTACAAGAACGGCCGCGTGGAAGCCTTGCGAATGGGTCGCTGGAAGCTGCGGATCCTGCAGCCGCGGAAGGGTCCGAAGGCGAAGACGTCCTACGAGCTGTACGACCTCGACGCGGACGTCGGCGAGACGACGAACGTCGCCGACTCGCACGCCG
>JANQQW010000098.1 GCA_028284885.1 Planctomycetaceae bacterium | reverse complement strand
CAGCCCTGCTGTTCGCGCTGACCTGCGCGTGCTCCGCCACGGAGCCCGCGGCGACGATGCGCGTGCGCCTCGAGTGGGGTGGCGGCAAGCCACGCACCTGGCGAGGACTGCTCGAGATCGAGCGGGGCCGCTTCGAGAACCCGCAACCGCTCGGCGTCGAGGCCGATCTGCCCGGGTCCGCGTGGGCGGACGAGTCCGCGCTCCGGATTCGGCGGCGCTCGAAGCGACGGTACGACGGGATCGACGCGACCGTGACGGCCGCGCCGGACGCCAGGCTCCGCGTCACCCTGCAGTCGGCCGACGAGCCACCGCTGCGGACGAGTTTCTCGCTTCCGCTCCGCGACCTCGCGGACGGACACCGGGCGCTCAGGATCGGCGACGCCGGCGACCGCCTCAGCCTGCGGCGAACGCCCGGCGACTCGCTGCGGCTGCTCACGGAACGGCCGCATCTGGTGTTCGACCCCGGCGAGTCGTTCGACTGCCGCATCGAGGTCGATCCGTGGACGCGGTCGATCGAACCGCGGACCGGACGGCTTCTCTGGAGGCTCTGGCCGGCCGGAGCCGACGGGGCCGTGCTGGCCGAGGGGGCGCAACTGCTCACGATCAGCCCCACCGGGCAGGCTCCGACGACCGTGCCGCTCCGCTTGACCCTGCCGAAGTCGCCCGGCGTCTACGAGCTCGATCTCGAGATGCTGTCGCGGTCCGTACGACGTGTGCGGCGGATTCAGCTGGTCGTCGCCGACCGGTCACCGCGACCAGCTGACGAACCGACGAAGCCGACGAACGCTGCCGCGGCCCGACTCGTCGATCTCGTCGAGCCGACCGTGGCCCACCAGACGCGTCGGCTGCACCGCCGGTCGGGGCTCCGTTCCCTCCGCGGCCACGTCGACGCCGTCTCTCGCATGTTCTCGACCGACTCGTCGAACCGGTCGGACGAACCGGAGTGGATCGCCTTCGAGCTCGAGGTCGAGGACGAGAGTCGGCCGCACCGACTCGTCGTGGAGCTGAACGCCGAGCGACCGCGGACCGTCGGCATCAGCGTGCTGCAACCGAACGCGCTGGGGCACCTCGTGCCGAACGGGATCGACAGCGGCGTCCGCATCCCTCCACCGTCTCCGACGAACGTCGAGGCGGACCGCACCGTTCAACACGTGGTCCGGTTCCAGCCGCGCACGTCGCGGCCGGTCGTCCTGCTGCACTCGAAGGACGGCAGGATCGACGTTCGTCGGATCGAGCTTCAAGAGGAGACCTTGGCGACGCCGCGGCCGCTGCCTCCCGTCGACCGCACCGCGAGCACGTGGCTGGTCGGCCCGCTTGTCGAGCGACCGACGCTGCCGGCGACGTTCGGGGTCGGGCAGAGACTCGACGAGCCCGCGCGACGGAGCCTGGACGACTGGCGGACGTTCGAGTCGGCGATCGACGGGTTCGTCGACCACCTCCACCACACGTCGAGCAACGCCGCGCTCGTGTGCGTTCTGACCGACGGCAGCGCCGTCTTCCCGTGCCCCGAGCTCGAACCGACGGCTCGCTTCGACTGCGGAACGCAGTTCTCGACGGGGCAGGATCCGGTTCGGAAGGACGTGTTGGAGCTGCTGCTCCGACGCTGCGACCGGGAGGGGCTGGTCCTGCTGCCGATGTTGCGGTTCAACGCGCCGATCCCGTCGCTCGAGGCGATGCGTCGAAACGCCGACCGTTCGGACGAGACGCACCGAGCGGTGAAGGTCGAGTCGGTCGAGGCGTCCGCCGTCCGCGACGACGACGCGTTGCCGGGCGAGTGGAACGGATACGATCCGCTCGATCCCGACGTGCAGGAGGCCGTCCTCGGGGCGGTCGCGACGTTCGCCCGCCGCTATGCGGACCACCCTTCGCTCGGGGCGGTCGTGATCGACGTCGGGTCGGACACGTTCCTGGTCCCCAAGCCGTCACCCGACGGAGTCCCGCTCGGGGACGGCGACCGGATTGCGGAGTTCCACGGCCGTCTCGCCGAAGCCGTCATGTCCGAACGTGCCGATCTCCGCTGCGTGCTGTTGCACGACGCGGCGGCCGCCGCCCCCCGGACACCCGCGACGGGTTGGCCCGAGCGGACGAGCCTCCTGCGTCGCGCGCGGCCGTCGCGCGCCCAGGTCGACGGCGACGTCCGGCCGCGGGGTGCGGTCCAGTCGACCGCCTCGACGCCGACGCGGTTGCCGTCGTTCGACGCCGTGTCCCCGTGGCAGCCGGCTCACACCTGGCTGGCCGCACGGACGACGGAGGTCGCCGCACGGGCCCGCCGCCCCTCGGTGGCTGCGGTGGCGGCCGGACGGGGGATGGTCTTCGTCGGAGGCGACGCCTGCCCGCCGGTTTTGCAGCCTGAGGTGCGTGAGATCCGCGGACGAATCGCGTCGCTGCCGACGGCGAACTTCAAGGAGATACCCGACGTTCCGCAGCCGGTTCTCGTTCGCCGGGCCGTCGTCGAGGGCCGCACCTGGTTCGTGGTCGTGAACGACTTCCCGTACGCGGTGGACGTTCGACTGCGGACACGAACCCGCGAGGAGCTTCCGGCGGCGCGGACGATCGAGCGAGTCCGGTTCGACGACACCGATCTCGACGTGAACGGGGAGTCGACGATTCCGCTCACGCTCGAGCCGTTCGACTTCCACGGGTTCTCGGTCGACTCGCCGGAGGTCGTCGTCGAGAGTGTCGAGGTCGAGCCCTCGCCCGCGGCCCTCGTCGAGCTCCGCCGCCGTCTTCGCGAACTGGACGCCGTCATCGCCGGCGTCCGCAGCGGGGTCGCACCGCAGGACGCCGAGCTGGAGAACCCCGAGTTCGAGCAGGCTCCGGTCGGCAAGGGCGACGTCCCGGGCTGGACGGTCGACGCCGCCGGCCGGGCGAGTGCCGAGATCGACACGGTGGTCACCCACGCGGGCGAACGTGCCCTGAGGCTGTCCGCCGGGGAGCAGAGCACGGTCACCGCGCTCACGACGGTCCCGTTCGACGGCGAGTCGCGTGCCGTCGTCTCGGCGTGGCTCCGCGCAACGGGCGAGGAGACGCAGGTCCGCTTCGTGTTCGAGACCTCGGTCCGCGGACGTGAGCGGCGACGGTTCGCGAGCGTCGCCGTCACCCCGGAGTGGAAGCGTCACTCGTTCCGCGTCTCGGACGTCGTGATCGGAGCGGACGACCGCGGCAGGATCGGCTTCGAGCTCTCGGGGGAAGGCCGGCTGCACGTCGACGACGTCTCGGTCCGACTGGTCCGGGTGACGGCCGAGCGAGTCCGCTCGCTCGAGAAGACGTTCGCCGCCGCGAGTCTCGCCCTCGACGAGGGACGACTCTCCGATGCTCGACGACTGCTGGAAGGCGAGTGGACCCGCGATCCGTCGCTGCAGCGGTTCCGCTCCGACGAGCCGGCCACGCCGACCGACCGACCACGCGAGCCGAGCCCTCCGGCAGACTCGACGGAGAGTCGGTCCTGGTGGCGGCTGCTCCGGCGACCGCGAGAGTCCCGCTGACAACGGGTTGCGTGAACGGCCGACGAACGCCGTTGACGGTTCGGAGGGGCGGCCGGAGAATTCACCGCGGCGGGCGGATTTCTCGTTCGTCTTCCGCATCGTGCGTGCCTCGACCCGACCCGATTCTCGTTCTCGGAGGACGCCTCGTGGCCACAGGCAAGAAGACGACGAGCCGCAAGAAGTCGGTCCCCAAGCCGACGAAGCCGCCGCTGGTGAAGGGCCGCTCGGCGAACGGGAAGACGGCTTCGCAGACGATCGGCGGGTACCTCATCGAACGGCTGCAGGCCCACGGGCTGCGGGACCTGTTCGGCATCCCGGGCGACTACGTGCTCAACTTCTACGGGATGCTCGAGGAGAGCCCGATCAACGTCGTCGGCTGCACCCGTGAGGACTGCGCCGGCTACGCCGCCGACGGCTACGCCCGCGTGCACGGACTCGGGGCCGCCTGCATCACCTACTGCGTCGGCGGGCTCAGCCTCGTCAACGCGGTCGCCGGTGCGTACGCGGAGAAGTCGCCCGTCATCGTCATCAGCGGCGCGCCGGGCATGAGCGAGCGTGAGCACGACCCGCTGCTGCACCACCGCGTGCGGGACTTCTCCACGCAACGCGAGGTGTTCGAGAAGATCACCGTCGCCTCGGCGGCGCTCGAGGATCCGCTCACTGCGTTCCGCGAGATCGACCGTTGCCTCGAGGCGGCCGTCCGGTTCAAGCGGCCCGTCTACCTGGAACTCCCGCGGGACCGGGTCGACACGCAGTCGCTGTTCCCGCACGAACCGGTCAAGGAGATCTTCCGCAGCAACCCGGACGCCCTCCGCGAGTCGATCGACGAGGCGGCCGAGATGATCTCCGGCTGCAAGAAGCCCGTCATCCTCGCGGGCGTCGAGGTCCACCGCTTCGGCCTGCGGGAGAAGGTGCTCGAGTTCGCCGAGCGACACCAGATTCCTATCGCCGCGACGCTGCTGGGCAAGTCGGTCGTCAGCGAGCGGCACCCTCTCTACGTCGGCGTCTACGAGGGGGCGATGGGTCGCGAGACGGTGCAGACGTTCGTCGAGGAGAGCGACTGCGTCATCCTGCTCGGCACGTTCATGTCGGACATCAACCTCGGCATCAACACGGCCCGGCTCGACGCGGGCAACTGCATCTACGCCACGAGCGAGAAGCTCCGCATCCGCCACCACCACTTCCTCGACGTCCGCCTCGACGACTTCGTCAAGAAGCTCGCGAAGGCGGGCTTCAAGGTGCCCAAGCGGAAGCCGCCGAAGCCGGACAAGTCCCGCGACGCGAAGTTCGTCCCGGAGCCGGACGCGCCGCTGAAGGTGAGCCGGCTGTTCGCCCGCATCAACGAGATGCTGGAGGACGACATGGTGGTGGTCGCGGACGTGGGGGACTCGCTGTTCGCCTCGGCCGACCTCACGATCCACAAGCACACGGAGTTCGTCAGCCCGGCCTACTACACGTCGATGGGTTTCGCGATCCCGGCGGCGCTCGGCGTGCAGGTCGCGAGGAAGAAGGCCCGTCCGCTCGTCCTCGTGGGGGACGGGGCCTTCCAGATGACGTGCCTCGAACTCTCCACGAGTCTCCGGCACGGCTTCAATCCGATCGTCGTCGTCCTCAACAACAAGGGCTACACGACCGAGCGGTTCCTCGCGGACGGCCCGTTCAACGACGTTCGCGAGTGGGACTACCACCGCCTGCCGGACCTCCTGGGCGGCGGCTGGGGCTTCGAGGTCCACACCGAGGGGGAACTCGACCAGGCCCTCCGCGCGGCCGTCGAACACGACAACGCCTTCAGCCTGCTGAACGTCCACCTCGACCCACACGACGTCAGCCCGGCCCTCAGCCGTCTGGCGAAGCGGCTGTCGAAGAAGATCTGAGTGACCTTGCACGAAGGTGGGTCACGGACTCTGTAGGGGCCGCCCTCCGTGGCGGCCCTGCGGTCTCCACTCCGTTCACGTCCCGAATCGTCGAGACCAACGGCATCACGTCGATGTCCGCTATTGCCTCGGACTTCGAAGCCCGCGAGAGCGCTCAGGGCCGGCACGGAGTCCGGCCCCTACAGAAATCGGCGGGAATCCGACGTTTCCCACGATCGCGGGATGTCGTCTAGAACGCGGCCGGGTCGTCGATCGCTGCCTGCTCGCGCTCGTACTGCTCGATCGCCTCGAGTTGCTCGGGCGAGGGAGGAGCGTGGGTGCTGAACTCGTAGGCCTCGTCGTAGCAGGTCGAGGAGAACGGGTTGAGCGATGCACACCCGACGCTGGCGGAGAGCGCGAGGCCGATCACCAGCCGAGCCGGGGCGACGAACCTCATTGTTCGATCTCCGAACCTTGTCGGCAGGACGGCGGAACACGAGCGCGGGGCACCGAGAACGCGCGCAGCGAGTTGCCCTTCGGCGGGCACCACGTCGACTCCGAGGAGTCGAACGTGGTGCTCGCGAAGGGGTCGTCTCCCCCCCATGTCACGCCAGACGATCGTGGATCGTCGAGCGCGACGACGACGTGATCGCACGTGTCTCGATCGGGACGTGACCGCTCGAAGGACGCCGTGGCGGGGGGGTTCGGATTGTCTCGGGTCGGCTCAGAAGCCAGCGCCCGCGTCGTCTTGCTGCTGCTGCAGCTTGTACTGCTCGATCGCCTGGACCTGGTTCGACAGCTTGAACTCCGGACCGGCCGGGAAGTACTGCACGTCGTCCGTCAGGTAGTAGGCGGACGGCAGCGTCTGTCCGGCAATGGTCGACTGGCAACCGGTGGTCGCCATCGGGAGCAGGCCGGCGAAGCCGAGCACCAGCCAAGGGGCCAGCTTTCTGCGAGACTTCTGGTTCATCGGTTCCTTCCTCGTCCTGCGAGGGCCGTCGTGACGTGCGGAGTGTGATGTCACGAAGGGGTTATCGGCCCTCCCCACCCGGTTCTTTCGCAAATCCCGTGCATCCGGCACATTCGGCCCGATCCGCACTGGGGCCAACGCGTGCCACGGCTCGGAGGGCCGCTAGAATGCGGGCATGTTCGACGAAGCCCACGTCCGGAAGACCGTCGCGGAGAACCTCGCCGGCGTGCGTGCGTCGATCGCGGATGCCTGCGAACACGCGGGAAGAGAGGTAGACGAGGTCGAGTTGGTCGCCGTCACGAAGTACGCCGAGTTGGACTGGGTTCGGCCGTTGCTCGAGTTGGGCGTGCGGTCCCTCGGCGAGAGCCGGCCGCAGCAACTCGTCGAACGGGCCGAGCAACTCGAGGGGGTGGACTGGCACCTGGTCGGGCATCTTCAGCGGAACAAGGTCCGCCGGACGCTCCCCGCGACGGCGTGCATTCACTCGGTGGACGGAATGCGGCTGCTGCAGGCGATCGACCGCATCGCCGGTGAGGAGGGGCTACGTCCGCGGGTGCTGCTGGAGGTGAACGTCAGCGGGGAGGCGTCGAAGGACGGCTTCTCGGTCGAGTCGGTCCGGGCGTCGTGGCCCGACGTTCTCGCCTGCGACCACGTCGACGTGGCCGGTCTGATGACGATGCCGACCTTCACGGAAGACCCTGCTGAGCAGAGACTTGCGTTCCGAAGCCTGCGGGAACTGCGAGACGAGTTGAAGGCGCTGTCCGACGGCCGACTTCCGCTCACGGAACTCTCGATGGGCACCAGTCACGACTTCGCAGCCGCGATCGCCGAGGGGGCGACGATGATTCGGCTGGGCCGCACGCTGTTTCGCGGGCTGCGGGACGGGTAGCCTGTCCGGCAAGCCGCCGTTGACGTGACGCGTGGCCGGGCCGCGAAATCCCGTGGACGGCAGAATATCGGGCGAGCGTCGCGCATCGTTTCCCGTGAGACGCTGAGGAAGGCGACTTCCCTGGCGAGGACGGAACTCGTTGAGTGTGCCGGAACAGTCTCGACCCCGGTCCCCCGAGTCCGGGGAACCCCGAGCCGATCCGGAGACTCCACGCCCGTCCGACGAGACGGAACGCCTGTCTCCCGAGGTGGTGGCCGCCCTGTACGCGGAACACGCCTCGGACCTGCGGGCGTTCCTCGTGGGTGTCCTGCGAGACGCCGACCTGGCGGGGGACGTCGTTCAGGCGACCTTCGTGCGGGCGGCCGAGGTGGGGCACGAGTCGCGGGAGAAGTCCCGCCGAGGCTGGCTGTTCCGCGTCGCCTACAACGAGGCGATGCGGATCAAACGACGAGGAAAGGTCCACCAGAAGTCGACGAGGCGGCTCGCCTGGAACCTCGACGAGCACGACGGCCGAAGCGGACAGGACAACGTCCTCCGGGAAGAGTCGGTCGAACGGGTTCGCGAGGCACTGACGAAGCTCCCGGACCCCCAACGCCAAGTCGTCCGGATGCGGATCTACGAGGAGAAGACGTTCGCCGTCATCGCCGAGGAACTCGGCTGCCCGCTGGGCACCGTCCTCACCCGCATGCGGCTCGCGATGAAGAAACTGGCCGGTCACCTCGAAGACGACGCGGCCGACTGAAGAACGACGCGAATCCGAAACACCAGCACGCCCACGCGTGACGATCATGTCCGAAGAACGAACTTGGCAGGCCTTCCAGTACGTCAGCGGTGAGCTGACGCCGGACGAGGAACAGGCCTTCGAGGCGGAACTCGCCGACGACCAGTCGCTGCGGGAACTCGTCGCCGACCTCGTGACGACCTGCGAGGCGGTCTGTGTCGTCGAGTCCCAGACGGTCACGACCTCGGCCCCGCCCGCGGTGACCCCGCGTCGCGGCCGGCTGTTCGCCGCGTCCGTCGCGGTTGCCTTGGGGCTCCTCTTGGCGGTGGCCGCGCGGTTCGGGCCGCACGCGGACAACGGCCTGGCCGACACGAACGAGGCCGTCGTCCCGACCCCGGCTCCGATCGACGGCATCGCGGAAGAGGACGTGCTCGCCATGTGGGCCGAGAGTGCGGTCGAACAGGACCCGGAGATCGGTCTCGACGGGCTGCTCGGCCAGAGCGTCGATCTCGCCGAGTCGTCGGACGAGGAGTTCGTCGTCCCGGGCTGGATGTTCGCCGCGCTCGAGCCGGAGCGGATGGAGGAGATGATGGAGGAGGCCGGCGACACGCTCCCCGAGACCTCCAGCAACTGACCTCCGAGAGCCGAGCCACTCGGCGGAGAGCTCCCTCGTGAAATCGACTTCGACGCTTCTGCTGCTGCTCGCCGTCGCCGTCCACTCGGCGTCGGCCCAGCCTGCGAAGAAGACCGAGTCCTCGCCGAAGCGGCGCGCCGCCGCGATCGCGTTCGCGGAGACGCATCACCCCGAGCTCGCCGAACTGCTGTCGCACCTGCAGGACCGCAACCCCCGCGAGTACGACCAGGCGGTGAAGCAGATCGCCGTCGTCCGCGAACGGCTCGCACGCCTCGAAACGCGGGACGCGAAGCGGTACGGCCTGCAGCTCGAACAGTGGAAGATCGACTCGCGACTCCGGCTGCTGTCGGCCCGGCTGGCGATGGGCGAGGACGAGGCCCTCCGCGACCGCATCCGCGAACTGGTCGAGCAGCGCGTCGAGAACCAACTGCAGCAGTACATGCTCGAGCGCGAGTTGCTCGAGAAGCGGCTCGACCGGATCCAGACGACCGTCGGACGGATCGAGGGGGACCGCGAGTCGTTCGTCGATCGCGAGACCAAGCGAATCATCAGCAGCGTCCGCATGCCGCCGAAACGGAAGCCGGACGCGACCCAGAAGCCGAACCCGCGGAACACCGTGAAGACGGCTGCCCCGCGGAAGTCGGCGTCGGACGAGTAGCCCGTTCGGCCGAAGGCCCACCCCATGTCGCTCATCACCGGGAGAGAGACGTTGACGAGACCTGCCTTGCGATTGCCCCTTCTCTCGATGCTGCTGCTGCTCTTGGCCGCCCCCGCGTTCGGTGAGGACGTGCTCGACCGGGCGGACAAGCGGTACGCCGGCGAGACCGAGGAGGTCCCGTCCTTCCGCAAGCACGTTGTCCCGCTGCTGGGCAAGCTGGGCTGCAACGGCCGGGCGTGTCACGGGTCGTTCCAGGGCCAGGGGGGCTTCCAGCTCTCGCTGTTCGGCTACGACTTCGAGATGGACCACGAGGGCCTCGCCAAGGGGGACGAGCCGCGGGTCGATCCCGAGTTCGCCGAGAACAGCCTCGCCCTGCTGAAGCCGACGCTGGAGATGCCGCACCGCGGCGGCAAGCGGATGGACGAGGGGAGTTGGGAGTACAACCTCTTCGTCCGTTGGATCGAGTCCGGTGCGAACAACGTCCCCGAGGGGCACCCGGACTTCGTCGGGCTCGACGTCACGCCGAAGGAGATTCGCTTCGGCAAGGCAGGCGAGACGACGCAGCTGAAGGTGGTCGCCAAGTGGTCGGACGGCAGCCGCGAGGACGTCACGCCGTTCGCCCGCTTCAAGTCGAACAGCACCACGCAGGCCGAGATCGACGAAGCCGGTCTCGTCACGGCCGTCGAGCCGGGTGACACCCACGTCGTCGTCTTCTACGACAACGGCGTCGTGCCGATTCCCGTCGTGCAGCCGGTCTCCGAAGCCGTCGGCCCGAAGTACCCGAAGGTGCCGACGCCCACGAAGATCGACGAACTCGTCGTCCAGAAGCTGGAGAAGCTCGGCATCGTCCCGTCCGAACTCTGCACCGACAGCGAGTTCCTCCGCCGCGTGAGCCTCGACCTGACCGGCACGCTGCCCGCACCGGCCGAGATCGAGGCGTTCCTCGCCGACGGCTCGCCCGACAAGCGGTCCAAGAAGATCGACGAGCTGCTGGAACGCCCGGCCTACGCCGCCTGGTGGGCCACGCGGCTCGCCGACTACACCGGCAACAACGAGCAGTTCCTCAACAACGTCACCCCGGTCCGCGGCCAGGCCAGCCAGGGCTGGTACGACTGGCTCCGCACGCGGATCGAGAAGAACGAGCCGTACGACGCGATCGTCGAGGGGATGGTCGTCGCCAACAGCCGCGACGACGGCGAGAGCTACGCCGAGTACTGCGAGGAGATGTCCGCCATCGCCCGCGGCGACGGCGACTTCGCCGACCGCGACTCCATGCCCTTCTACTGGGCCCGCCGGAATTTCCGGCAGCCGGAGGAACGCGTCATCGGCTTCGCGTACACCTTCCTCGGCATTCGCATTCAGTGCGCCCAGTGCCACAAACACCCGTTCGACCAGTGGACCCAGGACGACTTCGCCCAGTTCCAGGGCTTCTTCACCACCACGAACTTCGGCAACAACCCGGCCGTCCGCGACGAGTACCAGGCCATGCTGAAGGACCTCGGCGTGGCCGACCTCCGCGGCGGCGACCAACGACGGAAGCTGCAGGAGCTCGCTCGTGAAGGCAAGGTCGTCCCGTACCAGGAACTCTACTCCGGCCCGGCCCGCAACCAGTCGACCGCCGGTCTCGAGCGGCAGCTCAAGCAGGCCAAGCAGCAGGTCGATCAGCTGAAGAAGCAGATCGCCCGACTGAAGAAGGACGGCAAGGACACGCAGGCGAATCAGGTGAAGCTGCAGCTCGAGCGGTCGCAGCGTCGTCTGGACGGCATCAAGGCCCGCTTCGAACAGGCCGCCGTGGGGGCCAAGCTGCTCGGCGGCGAAGCCGTCGATCTCTCGAAGCACGAGGACGACCGCCAGCCGTTGATGGAATGGCTCCGCAAAGAGCCGTTGTTCGCCAAGGCGTTCGTCAACCGGGTCTGGGCGAACTACTTCAACGTCGGAATCGTCGAACCGTCCGACGACCTCAGCCTCGCGAACCCGCCCAGCAACGCCCCCCTGCTCGACCACCTCGCCGAGGGTTTCGTCGAGAGCGGTTTCGACATGAAGTGGCTGCACCGCGAGATCGCCAACAGCCGCACCTACCAGCTCAGCTGGGTGCCGAACGAGACGAACCGGAAGGACGAGCGGAACTTCAGCCACGCGATTCCGCGTCGTATCCCGGCCGAGGTCGCCGTCGACGCCCTGACCGCCGCGACCGGTTCCGACGCGGCCATCGAGAAGCAGCACACCTCGCTCGACGGCCGGGCGATCGCCGTCGCCAGCCCGCCGCGGAACAACCAGAACTACGCCCTCGGGATCTTCGGGCAGAGCCGTCGCGAGAGCAACTGCGACTGCGACCGTTCGATGGAGGCGAGCCTGCTGCAGACGGTCTACCTGCGGAACGACAGCGACGTCAGCCGCCTGATCGACCGCCGCAACGACGGTTGGCTGTCCGACGTCGCCAAACGCATCGGCTCCAAGTTCCCGGGAACCACGGCCACCAACGACCGGGCCCGCGCCAACCAGCAGCGGCAGTTCAAGACCCGCATCGCCCAGGCCGAGAAGCAGGCGAAGCGGCTCCGCGAGAACGGCAAGACCGACGAGGCCAAGAGGATCGAGGCCCGCATCGCCCAGTACCGCAAGCGGTTCAAGAATCTGGCCGAGGACGCCGGCGACACCGAGAAGCCCCGGGGCGAGAAGGTGGAGACGATGGACGCCGAGTCGATCGTCCGCGAGGCGTACCTCCGCACGCTCAGCCGCCCGCCGCGGAAGGACGAACTCGACCGCTCCGTTCGGTACATCGAGGAGTCCGACGACACCGTCGCCGGCATCCGCGACCTCCTCTGGGCCCTGCTGAACACCAAAGAGTTCATCGTGAACCACTGACGGCGCTTTCAGCCGTCAGCGATCAGCTGTCAGCCCAGATGCTGACTGCCGAACGCTGATCGCTGACCGCCACGTCCAAACGCCTCAGACCAACGAACTCAACTTCCACTTCCCACCGAAAGGTCCCCATGGCTCTCCACCGCACCTGTGACGGCGTCGCCCGTCGTGACTTTCTCCGCGTCGGCGTCGTCGGTGGCGTCGGGCTCACGCTCTCGAACTACCTCCGCCTCGCCAGCGCCGCCGAGAACAACGGCAAGCCGCTGAAGTCGGGCATCTTCGTCAACCTGAACGGCGGGCCGACCCACCTCGACACGTTCGACCTGAAGCCCGAGGCCCCGGCCGAGTACCGCGGGCTGTTCAACCCGATCAAGACGAACGTCGACGGCGTCGAGTTCTGCGAGCACCTGCCCAAGCTCGCCACCTGTGCCGACAAGTTCGCCATCCTCCGCGGCGTCTCCCACACGCTGGGCGCTCACCAGCTCGGCACCGAGTACGTCAACACCGGCACGCGGCCGATTCCGTCGCTGGAGATGCCGGGCTACGGGGCGGTCACGACCCGCGAGTTCGGCTCGGACCGTCCGCTGGACCTGCCGCCGTTCGTCGCCGTGGGCCGCACGCAGCAGCGGCCCGGCTGCATCGGCGTGAAGTACGCCCCGCTCGTCTCCGGCACCCCGCGGGCCGGCGCTCCGTTCAGCGTCCGCGGCGTGTCGCTCGGCAACGGGCTCACGGTGGAGGAGGTCGAGAAGCGGCAGAACCTGCTCGCCGGGCTCGACACGACCTTCTCGGGCTTCGAGAAGGACAACCAGCTGCTCGACGGACTCGACGAGTTCGGCACGCAGGCCTACCGCATGATCACGTCGAAGGCGGCTCGCAACGCTTTCGACATCTCGAAGGAGTCCCCCGCGTTCGCCGAGAAGTTCGGCGACCAGGCCTTCGGCACGAGCTGCCTGCTGGCCACCCGGCTCGTCGAGGCGGGCGTCGGCTTCGTCTCGCTGTCGCTCGGCGGATGGGACACCCACCGCGACAACTTCCCCAAGCTCGAGGAGAACCTGCTCCCCACGCTCGACACCGGGCTCTCGGCCCTGTTCACCGGGCTGGAGGAGAAGGGCCTGCTCGACTCGACCGCCGTCTTCGTCACGGGCGAGTTCGGCCGCACGCCGAAGATCAACGACCGCAGCGAGCCGGGCGGCCGCGACCACTACCCCCGCTGCATGTTCATGCTGATGGCGGGCGGCGGCATCCGCGGCGGCCAGGTGGTCGGCGAGTCCGACGACAAGGCGACCCTGCCCCGCAACGAGGCGATCACCCCGGACGACGCCGCGGCGAGCTTCTACCACGCCCTCGGCATCGACCACACCAAGGAGTACCACTCCAACACCGGCCGGCCGATCACCATCGTCCGCGACGGCAAGGTCGTCAAGCCGCTGTTCGCCTGAGCGAACGGCGAGCTTCGGAATTCGCCGTCGCGAGGGCGATTCGAACGGTCGTTCTCGCGACGGCGAGTGTTTCTGTTGCCAGACACGTTCACCGGGTCCGAATTCTCTCGGCCCGGTTCCCTACCTCTCTGACCGACAACTGGAGAAGCCGCTGATGAAGACGTTCCGTGGACTGCTGACGCTCGCCGTGGCCGCTGCCCTGACGACGGGGGCCCTCGCCGACGACGCGAAGAAGGACAAGAAGCAGCGTGGCCAACGGCGCGCCGCCGCGGGCCAGGCGTTCCGGCTGCCCAAGGGCATCGAACTGTCCGAGGACCAGAAGGGGCAGGTCGCCGAGCTCCGGAAGGAGTACGGCAAGAAGATTCAAGAGGTCACGAAGAAGATCGGCATGACGCCCGACCAGCGGAAGGCGATGGTCGAGGCCCGCAAGGCCGCGATGGCCGACGGCAAGAAGGGGCCCGCGGCGATGGAGGCCTCCCTCGCCGCCGCCAACCTCTCCGACGACCAGAAGGCCGCGTGGGGCGAGCGGCAGGAACTGATGAAGGAGATTCGCGAGAAGCTCCAC
Organism: Planctomycetaceae bacterium; assembly: GCA_028284885.1. Taxonomy (GTDB): domain Bacteria; phylum Planctomycetota; class Planctomycetia; order Planctomycetales; family Planctomycetaceae; genus JANQQW01. The sequence goes on along the minus strand of JANQQW010000098.1, from coordinate 592 downwards.
GGCCTGCTGACCGCCGAGCAGAAGGCCAAGCTCCCCGGCCGGAAGGCAGGCGGCAAGAAGAAGCCGAAGAAGGCCGACGCCGCCTGACCGGCTGAGCCACGATCGAAGCCAACGGCCCGGACGTCTCGAGCGTCCGGGCCGTTGTCGATTTCGGACACCTGTCCCCTGCCTCCTGCCCCCGACCTCAGCCAATCTCGGCGAGCACTTCGTGAGCGGCGGCGATCGTCCGCTCGACGTCGTCGTCCGCGTGCTTGGCCGAGACGAAGTTCGCCTCGAACTGGCTGCAGGGCAGGTAGCAGCCGCGCTCCAGCATGCCGCGGAAGTACTGGCCGAACCGCTCCGTGTCGTTCTTCGCGGAGACGGAGTAGTCGACGACCTTCTCCGGGTTGAAGAAGAGCGTGAACATGCTGCCGACGCGGGCGATCTGGTGCGGCAGCCCGGCCGCCTCCGCTGCGGCGGCGAGTCCCGCGGCGAGCTTCTCGGTCTGCCGGTCGATCGCGGCGTACGGGTTCACCTCCTTCAGCGAGCGGAGCGTGGCGATGCCGGAGGCCATCGCGATCGGATTCCCGGAGAGCGTGCCGGCCTGGTAGAC
>JANQQW010000082.1 GCA_028284885.1 Planctomycetaceae bacterium | reverse complement strand
CGCCGCCAAGGACGCCGTCCCGGCTCTCGAGAAGCTGCTCGAGGACCCGAACGAACGCGTTCAGAAGTCCGCACGCGAGGCCTTGGCGAAGATCCGGGGTGACGAGTAGCCACTCGCTCACCTTGCCGTCCGCCCCAACCCACCGGGCCCGTTGGCGCGTTCCGATCGCAGTCAGGGGCCGTCGAGGTCGAGTGGCTGATAGTTGCCTTCGTCGTCGAGTTGCGACGCCCAGACCTCGTCCGACGCCTGGTGCCGTGAGGGGCCGAACTGGATGACCGGGCCGATACCGAGGTCGAGGTCGTGGACGTCCTCGAGGGCGTCGACCAGAGTCTCCGTGTCGAGGTCGCGACCGGCTCTTCGGAGCCCCGCGACGAGGACCCGGCCAGCGATGTAACCCTCGAGCGAAACCGAGCCGGGACTCGCCTCAGGAACGTACTTCGCGAGAGCGTTCCGGTAGCGCAGTACCCCGGTCGAGTTGGAGTTCGTGTCGGGTACGACGCGTGTCACGATCACCCCCTCGCCGTACTCGGATCCGATCTCTCGGAACCGTTCGGCAAGCAGCTCGCTTCCGACGAACGAGACGGACGCGAACTCCGCCTTCACGCCGGCGTCGCGAACACCGCGGACGAACCTGGCCGTCGCCCCATAGGTCGACACCATCACGATCGCCGACACGTCGCCGCCGTACGAGACGACGGTCTCGACTGCCTTCTCCACGCGAATCGAGTTTCTCGCGTGTCCCACGCGGAGGACGTCATCGGGTTCGACGCCGTACGCCCGCAGGGCGTGCACGACACCGTGGTACCCGTCGTCGCCGTAGGAGTCGTCCTGGGCGAACACGGCGATCTCGTCGGGCGGGACCTTGGCCACCTCGACGAAGTAGCGGACGATGGCGGCCGTCTCGTCGGCGCAACCAGCCCGCACGTTGAACACGTATCGGTCGGGTGGGTTCCGGCGGAGGAAGCGCGCACCGGTGAACGGCGCGAAGAACAGCCGCCGCCGTTCGACGCAGTACGGCGCGGTCAGTTCCGCGGTCGCCGTGCCGACGTCTCCCACGATCGCGAACACCTTGCGGCGCTCCACCAACTCCTCGACGTTGGCGAGTGCGCGTGCCGGCTCGTAGCCGTCGTCGAGGACGAGCAGCCGAACGTCCCGCCCGTGCACGCCGCCGGTGGCGTTCGCCTCCTCGAAGGCGGCCCGCAGCCCGTGCACCATGTTCACACCGAGGTCGCGGCTCGCTCCCGAGTACGCCGTGCTCGTGCCAAGCGTGATCGTGTCCGCCGTGATCCCCTGGTCGAGAGGCGGCGCGTCGTCGCTCGCCGGGGACTCGTTCGAGTTCCCCACGCCGGGCAGCCAACCGACGGCGGCGACCACCAGCACGACGGCGACGACACCGACGGCACCGAGGATTGGCGGAAGCCGGGAGGCCCTGTGTCGGCCCACTGCGTGGCCGCGGGCCACCGCCGACTCGCCGGCCGGGACGGCATTCGCCCCGATGACGGTGTTCGACTCGGCGAACAGGATCTCCTGAAGCTCGGCCCGCATCGCGATCGCGGTCGGGAAACGGTCCTCGGGCCTCTTCGCCATCGCCCGGGCGATCACTCGCGTGCAGGCAACCGGAATCGCGGGATCGACTTCGCGTGGGTCCGGTACGGGGGACCGGCAGTGGGCGTACATCGTCTTCAGAGCGTCGCCCGCCCCGGCGAACGGATCGCGACCCGTGAGTAGCTTGTGGTACGTCCCGCCAAGCGAGTAGACGTCACTGCGTCGATCGACGCGCCGCGCCTCGCACTGTTCGGGACTCATGAAGGCAGGTGTTCCGAGTGCCGTTCCTTCGCGGGTCAGCTCGACGGAGACGGCGGTCGCCCCCTTCGCCAGTCCGAAGTCGCCGATCTTCACCTGCCCCGTGGACGTCAGCATCAGATTCGCCGGCTTCACGTCGCGGTGTACGAGCCCCGCCTCGTGGGCCGCCTGCATCCCCTCGCACGCCTCGATGCAGATGCGAGTCGACTCCTCGAGGCCCAGCGGTCCGTCCCGTTCGACCCGTTCGGCCACGTTCCCCCCGCGAACCAGCTCCATCACGATGAAGTACGTGTCGTCAACCTCTCCCACCTCGTGGATCTGAACGACGTGTGGATGGTTGAGCCGGGCGGCGGCCCGGGCCTCCGCGAGAAATCGGTTGCGAGTCCGCTCGTTCCGGGCCAGGTCGTCCGGCAGGATCTTGATGGCCACGTCTCGGTCGAGCATCGAGTCGGCGGCCTCGTAGACGAGCCCCATCCCACCCGCGCCGAGCTGCCCTGTGATCCGGTACTTGCCGAGCGAACGGCCGATCCACTCCTCCGGCTTCGGCCGGTTCCCGGTCCCGTCGTGCGTGCGCACAACCTCGCTGGACGTGTCGTCCGGCGGTGGCGGCGGCGGCGTGTACCCCTCCGGCGCCTCCTCAGTCGTCCCGAACCGCTTACGCTTCTCGCTCGTCACCATGAGACCCCTGGCTGGGGAGCGGCCCGCTATTCCGTCTGCCCAAGTCTAAGCGACGCGAGGGCCAACGTGAACGGGAACCGGCGGAGTGGCCCGGTCTCGACCGTAGGGAAGACCCGGTCGGGGGCGGCGAGCAGCGGGCCCGCGATGACGCGGTCGATGTCGGTCCGCTTCTGCCGTTGTCGGACACAATCGAGAACCGCACGCCTGCAGGCCCCTCACCCCGGTCCTCTCCCAAAGGGAGAGGGGCCAGTGTGGTTCTGGGTTCGAGTGACTCCGGCACCCTGACTACCTCGAACCTCAACTCTCGACCAGTTCCAGGTACGGGTCGAGGCCCATGCGGCGGTGGTTCTTGGCGCGTTCCTTCTCGGCCTTCAAGAGGCCCTTTCGCTGTTTGCGGTGCATCTTCTCGAGTTGGCGTTGGGTTTTCTGGAACAACGCCTCCCAGTTCGCGGCGATGCAGCCGTCGGCGGTCGGTCGGGCCTGTCGGGCGAGGGTGGTTCGCTTCTCCGGGGGGAGCACGCGGAGGAGTTCGTCCTCGAGGGAGAGGTAGACGCGGTAGGAGCCGGGGTCGCCTTGGCGGGCCGCGCGGCCGAAGAGCTGGCGGTCGATCCGCTTGGAGCTGTGCATCTCCGTCGCGACGACGTGCAGGCCGCCCGCCTCGCGGACGGCGTCGTCGAGTTCGATGTCGGTCCCGCGGCCGGCCATGTTGGTGGCGACGGTGACCCGCCCCGGCTGCCCCGCCTCCGCGACGATCGCCGCCTCCGCCTCGTGGTTCCGGGCGTTCAACACCTGGTGATCGATGCCGGCCGCGGTCAGCGTCTCGGAGAGCTTTTCGGACGCCTCGACCGACGGGGTGCCGACGAGGACCGAACGGCCCGCCTCGATCATCGTCCGCAACTCCTCGACGACGGCGGCCCCCTTCGCCTGCTGCGTGGCGAACACCCGGGTGGGGAACGTCTCACGAAGACACGGGCGGTGTGTGGGGATCACGCTGACCGGGAGGTCGTACGCGCGGCGGAACTCGCCGACGGCCGGCATACCGGTCCCCGTCATCCCGGCGAGGTGCGTGTACCTGCGGAAAAAGCTCTGCATGGTGATCTGGGCAGCCGACCCGGTGGCCGCGGTGATCGGGACCCCCTCCTTCGCCTCGACGGCCTGGTGCAGCCCGTCCTGCCACTTGCGGCCCTCCATCACCCGGCCGGTCGACTCGTCGACGATGACGATCTCGTCGTCCACCACGACGTAGTCCCGGTCCTTCTGGAAGCCGTGGAAGGCGACGAGCGCCTTCTCCGTCTGCTCGTAGATGCGATCGACGTCGACGCCGGAGATGAGGGAGGGCTTGCCGGAGAGCAGCAGCGTGCGACAGCCCTGGTCGGTCAGCCGGGCCTGCCGCTTCCTCGGGTCGTAGGTGAAGTCGGCGAGGGGCTGCAGCCGGGACGAGATACGGTGGCACCACCGGAACAGGGCGACGTTCTCCGGGTCGTTGGGGATCTGCGTTCCGATGAGCAGTGGCGTGCGGGCCTCGTCGACGAGGATGCTGTCCGCCTCGTCGATGAGGGCGAAGTGGTGGCCCCGCTGCACGTCGTCGGGCGTGGAGTCCGTCCCCTCGGCCCCCTGGTTCAGGCGGTCGCGGAGGAAGTCGAACCCCATCTCCTTCGCGGTGCCGTAGGTGACGTCGCAGGCGTAGGCCTCGCGCCGCTGCTCGGGAGTCTTCTCCGCGACGATGCATCCGACGGTGAGGCCGAGCGCCTCGTAGACCGGCCGCATGATGCCGGCGTCCCGCTCGGCGAGGTAGTCGTTCACCGTGAGGACGTGGCAGCCCTTGCCGGCGAGTGCGCGGGCGTACGCGGGGAGCACGGCCGTCAGCGTTTTCCCCTCGCCGGTTTGCATCTCGACGATGCGGCCGCGGAGCATCTCGAACCCGCCGAGCAACTGGACGGGGTACTGGGCCATTCCCTTGGAGCGACGGGACGCCTCGCGGACGAGCGCCCCGCACTCGACGAGCGCCCGCGAGAGCGGCTCACCCGCACGGACCCGCCAGCGGAGTTCACGCGAGCGACGCAGCAGTTCCTCGTCCGCGAGCGACTGCAGTTCGTCCGACGCGACGATCGTCCGCTGCACGGTCGAGTTGTTGGGGGACGGGCCGAACATGACCGCCGGATGATGACCGATCCGAGAAGACCGGTCGAGACGGAAGCCTCGTCAGAGGATCAGTCCCATCACCAGCAGCAGCACGATCCAGACGACTCCGAGGAAGTGCCAGAACGCGGCACACGCCGAGACGCCCCAGTAGTACTCGTGGTCGTACCGGTCGGCGCTCGCGAGGATGCTGACGTAGACCAAGGCCAGCAGCGCGAGTAGGAAGTGCAGGGCGTGCAGTCCGACGAACATCACGGCTGCGACCGTGGTGTTGCCGAACTCGGTGGGATGCCAGTGCTGCGTCAACAGACACCACAGGCCGAAGCTCTGGACGCCGACGAACAGCGTTCCGGTGACGAGGGCCACCAGCAGGGATCGTCGGAACGGCCGCTGCTTCTCCCGCCGCACGTAGCCGACGGACCGTTGCATCCACCAGCTGCCCGTGCCGAGCAGAACGGTCCCGGCCCAGAGCGCGGGCGGGATGGGGCCCGCCGTGGGCAACGCGCCGTGGTCGGCGACGAACGAGCGGCCGAACTCGATCAAGCCGACGGCGATGGTGCCCGCGACCGCGTAGACCGCCGCGGACGTGACGATCAACCGCCGGGCGAACACGCTCGGCCGCATCGGTCGCGACGGGATGACGGTCAGGTCCTGCATGACGCCCGATTGTAGGCACCGAGAACAAGTCGTGCGGCCGCTCGTCGGCGAAAACCGCGCGTGCTCGAAATGCCGGGAATCTCCCGCCGACTGACACCGCCGGCTGGCGGTCTGGTAGAATAGCGACAGGTCGGTCGGTCGAATTCTGTTCGATTTGAGCCGACCGTGCGTCCTGTTGGAGGAAGGCGGCCCGGCCGTCTTCTGCGCACACCCCTCGTCTTCTGGACGAAGCAAGGAACGGTTCGATGCGAACGACTGCCCTCCTCCTCCTCGCGGCCCTGTCCGTGCTGTTCTCCGGAACGGCCGCCCACGCCAAGGACTTCGACAAGGACCCGAAGGTCAAGTTGGCTGCCAAGAAGGCCTTGGACTACCTCGCCCGCGAGCAGCGTCGCCAGGGGTACTGGGAGGCGAACCAAGGGCAGTACCGCGTCGCGATGACGGCCCTCGCCGGGACCGCCATGGTCGCCGAGGGGTCCACCACGACCCGTGGTCGGTACGCCAAGAACGTCCGGCTGGCCGTCGACTACCTCGTCAGCATGTCGAAACCGAATGGTCTGATCGGCTACGAGCAGGACTACAGGTACACGTATGGCCACGGATTCTCGATGCTGTTCCTTTCGCAGGTCTACGGCGAGGAAGACGACCTGCAGCGCCGGAAGGAACTCAAGGACGTCCTCGAGCGTGCTGTGAAGTTCAGCGTGAACGCTCAAACCTCACGCGGCGGCTGGGGCTATGTCTCGGCCAAGGACGGAAACGACTTCGACGAGGGCTCGACGTGCATCACCCAGGTGCAGGGGCTGCGAGCCTGCCGGAATGCGGGTATTCCCGTGCGCAAGGACGTGATCGAACGGGCCCAGAAGTACATCAGAGACTGCATGACCCCGGACGGCGGCATTCGCTACAGCTATGCCCGCCAGGGGGGAGCGAGGCCGCCGATCACGGCCGCGGCGATCGCCGCGATGTTCAACTCGGGCGAGTACGACTCCGAGATCGTCAAGAAGATGCTGAAGTACTGCGAGAACAACGTCTGGCCCGCAAAGGGCAATGCAGGCAACGTTTCCGGCCACTGGCACTACGCGCACTACTACTTCGCGCAGGCGAAGTACCGGCAAGGCGAGAAGGAGTGGGCGGAGTACATCGGCGACATCGGACCGATGATCCTCCGCAAGCAGTCCTCCGACGGATCGTGGCGTGAAGGCTACATCGGCCCCGTCTACACGTCCGCCATCAACGCGACCATTCTCCAGATCGGTAACGGGTATCTCCCCATCTACCAGCGTTGAAGCAGGTATCGGCAGGTGCCGATGGCATAGGACGTGCGACCGATCGCCTGCGACAGCACGGAGGATCTTTCGCACTTGCCGAAAAAGAGAAGAACGTTCCTCCCTCGGACATCGTTCGTTTGTTGACGATGCCAACAGTCCGCAGTACGTCGCTCCCTGCCTCGTGCTGGCCCGCCTGAAAGCGAAGGGATCCCCTCCCTTCCCGTGTTCCTCCTTCCTGCCCCCTCGCGATGAGGGTGCGCCCCGCCGGAACGTACACGATGAAGACCCACCCCCGCTGCGGCTTCACGATGGCCGAACTCCTCGCCTCGATCAGCATCATCGCTCTGTCGATGGCGATTTGCCTACCAGTACCAGACACCGCGCTCGACGAGGAAGCACTCGTCGATCCCGGACCGGTGACGGTCCGCATCTTCGAGTGCAAGGTGGACGGACAACAACTGGACGACGTCGAGTGTCAGGCCCGCGAGGCGTTGGTCGGCACGGACTTGCAGTTCTGCGCATTGGAGACGTTCGAGGACCGTCACTACATCCTGTCGGTTTGGTCGCCCGCCAACATCGACCCCGAGGCGAATCGCGAGCAGTTGCAGGCACACCTGGGTTCTGGCTGGATCGTCGAGCACACGACCGACTACCCGGACGAGCTCGTCGCAATGAACTGAGTGGAGCCGTCGGCTTCACGGAATCTTCACGCTCCCTCGCGTGACATTTCGGGTGACTTCGTCTGTCATCTAGCGATGCATGCCGCCGACAGCCACGCCACGACGGTCCTCGTCGCCCACGATTCCGCCGACTTCCTGCGGGAAACGGCTTCGCTGCTCGGGGACGCGTTCTCGGTTCACACCGTGGGAGCCCACCCTGCGAGCGTGAAGGCGTTGGCGACCTCGACCAACGTGTCGGCCGTCGTCACAGAAGTCGGGACGCCGGCAGGTCTTCACCACGACGACGTCGTCGATCTGGTCACCAGCCAACGGCAGTCGGCGTTTCTGCTGCGAGTGCCGACCCCCGACTCGCTGGCCGACACCTCGGTTTTTCCCTGTCTGTTCGGCGAACCGTCGGTCGTCGCGATCGAGGCCTCGCGTTGGCAGCAGGACCTGCGGTTCGTCACGCAGCACGCGATTCGCTGCCCGCCGGAGTCGGTTCGCCGCATGACGCTCGAGCACTGCATCGAGCGGCGGACGACCTTCGAATTGCCGAACGAGCCGGCTCTGATCGAGTCGGTCGCTGCCGATCTCGTCGGCCTGACGGATGCTTGGCATCTCTCGCCGCGCGACGCGTTCCTGCTCCGGTCCGCCCTGTCGGCCGCCGTGGCGAACGCCATCTACCACGGAAACCTCGAGGTCCACGACGGTGACCGTGCCGAGCTTGCCGCCCGCCGTCAGCGGGAGCGTCCCTACTCCGGGCGTCGCGTCCAGATCGAGGCCCGAGTGGACTCGGCTCGGGCGCGGTTCGTGATTCGCCACGAGGGTCCCGGTTTCGACTCCGCGGACGTCGAGCGAAACGGCTGGAAGGCGGTGCACCACCTCGACGAAGTCCACGTCGAAGGGAACGGCCGCACGGTCGTCCTCGTCAAGCGGAACCCCGGACTTCGCAAGGCGGGTCAGACCTCGACGATGGCCGCGACCACCCCGGCCGCGACCACCCCGGCCGCGCCACCGGTGGCTCCGCCACCCCCACCACCGATCCCCGTCGCAAGCGGACGGCCGTCGCCGGCCAAACGACACAAGATGGGATCGGACCCAACCGTGCTCGTCACGGAACTCGGGGGCGACCTCGGTTCGGACGAGATCCCGGTGTTCTCACCGGACGACCTCGTCACCGCCGAACCCGACCGGACGGAAGACGATCCCGGGGCGAAAGCGACACCCGTCGAGTCACCGAAGCGACCCTCTCGAACGGCGGCCCGCGTCGATCGCGACGTCACCGACCTGTTGCAGAACGCCCCCAAGGCGGACCCGTTCGGCGACGACTGAGTGGTGGCGACTGAACGGTGACGACGGATCAGCCGTCGTGCACCGACCGCTTCCGAACGCGGAACGTCTCGTCCAGTACGAGGTAGGAGTTCTCGCCGTCCGACTGCTCGTCGGTCACGGCGTACTGTCCGGGGGGCAGGGAGACGGGCAAGCCCGTTCCGACACGCCAGCCGGGCGTGTGACGGCGGAGGTGCTGAACGCCCTCCGCCGACGTCGTGGAGGCAACCATCGTGACCTCGCGCTGGTCTCGAGGGGTAGTGTCGATCGGCGTCAGCGAACTCTGCCTCCATCGGCGAATTCGCTGCAGGACTTCAGGCGTTGCCGCTGCGGAATCCTCCTCACGGCTCGCTTTGCACCGATTGCACTGCAAGAATCAGTCGTCCGGCCCCGCCCCTGCCACTTCCGCCCGAGCCCCGTTCGATGTCCTCCGTTCGCGTCTGCAGTTTCGAGAGCCGTCGGTCCGTCGAGATCGCCAAGCTGATCGAGAAGCAGGGGGGCGTCGCGACGGTCGCCCCGTCGATGCGGGAGATTCCACTCGACGAGAACGAGGCCGTCTACGCCTTCGCCGACAAGCTGCTCGCCGGGCAGATCGACGTGGTCGTCTTCTTCACCGGCGTGGGGGCCCGTGCGGTCCATGATGTCGTGACGACCCGACACTCGCGGGACGAGTTTCTCGCGGCACTGGAGCGGGTCACGGTCTGCATCCGCGGGCCGAAGCCGGCGGCCGTGCTGAAGGAGTGGGGAACACGAGTCGACGTGCGGGCCCCGGAGCCGAACACCTGGGAGGAACTGCTCGCCGCGATGGAGGCCCACCCGCTCGATCTGGCCGGGAAGGCGATCGCCGTTCAGGAGTACGGCCTGCCGAACGGCGAGTTCTACTTCGAGCTGGAGCGCCGCGGGGCCGAGGTGCTCCCGGTTCCCGTCTACCGGTGGGGGTTCCCGGAGGAGCCCGGCCCGCTGCTCGCGGCCGTTCACTCCGTCGTCGCCGGCGACTTCGACGTCCTGATGTTCACGAGCGCGCAACAGGTGACGAACGTGTTGAAGGCGGCCTCCGACGAGGGAGTCGAACACGCCTTCCGCGAGTCGTCCGGCCGACTGGTGATCGCGTCTGTCGGGCCGACCTGCAGCGACGCCCTCCGCGACGCGGGACTGCACGTCACGGTCGAGGCGTCCCCCCCGAAGATGGGCCCGTTGGTCAGAGTCGCCATGGAAGCGGGGCGGTCCGGGTCCGTCGAGGGGCGGCCTCGTTCCGATGCCCCCGCCAACCCTCTAGAATGAGGGAAACGACCGCCGGAGCGATGAATTGACACCCGAACTTCACGACAGCCGCTTCATGCGGGCCACCCGCTGCGAAGCCGTCGACACGACGCCCGTCTGGATCATGCGGCAGGCGGGGCGGTACCTGCCGGAGTACCGGGCGGTCCGCAACACGGTCACGTTCCTCGAGCTCTGCAAGACGCCGGAGCTCGCCGCGAAGGTGACGCTCGACGCGCAGCGAATCCTCGGCGTCGACGCAGCCATTCTGTTCGCCGACCTGCTGCCGATCCTGGAGCCGATGGGATTCGGGCTCGAGTACCTGAAGGGCGAGGGACCGGTCATCCACCAGACGATTCGGGAGGCGGAGGACGTCGACAGGGTCGTCGAGCTCGAGGAACTCGGCTCGCTGCAGTTCGTGTTCGACGCCGTGAAGCTCATTCGCCGTGATCTGCCCGCGAACATCCCGCTGCTCGGTTTCGCCGGGGCTCCGTTCACACTCGCCTCCTACGCCATCGAGGGGGGCGGCTCCAAGAACTACATCCGCACGAAAACGCTGATGTACTCCGACGACGGGGTCTGGAACGCGTTGATGTCCAAGTTCGTGCGGAGCCTCTCCCGGTACCTCGTCGCCCAACTCGAGGCGGGCTGCCAGGCGGTCCAGATCTTCGACAGCTGGGCCGGCTGCCTCTCGCCGTCCGACTACGCCCGCTACGTCCAACCCCACACGAAGGCGCTGATCGACTCGCTGCCCGAGGGGGCGACCGTGGTCAACTTCCTCACCGGCAACCCGGCCCTCGTCCCGCTCCAAGCCGCAGCCGGCGGTCGCGTCGTCGGACTCGACTGGCGGGTCGATCTCCGCTCGACCCGGGAGGCGCTCGGCTTCGACCGCGCCGTCCAGGGGAACCTCGACCCGATCTCCATCTTCGCCCCCTTGCCGGTGCTCCGCGAACGCGTGGCCGACGTGCTGGACGCCGCTGGCGGACGTCCCGGGCACGTATTCAATCTCGGGCACGGCGTCACGCCCGAGATGGACCCGGACCACGTGAAGGCGCTCGTCGAGATGGTCCACGAACTGGGCAGTCGATGAACGTCGTCTCCTCGACCATCGCCTCCTCGACGAGGACCCACCGATCGTGAACGGCACCGCAGCGGACTCCTCGGCCTGGCGCGTTGCCGTCGTCGGCGGGGGCATCTCCGGGCTCGCCGCGGCACTCCGCGTCGGGACGGCCTGCCACTCGACCGGAGCCGCGCTGGCACTCGACCTGCTCGAGGCCGGCGATCGTCTCGGTGGCCCGGTGCACACGGAGCGAATCGGCGAGTTCCTCGTCGAGACCGGGCCGGACATGTTCGTGACGGACAAGCCCTGGGCCGTCGAACTCGTCGAGGAACTCGGCCTCGGCGACGAGCTGATCAGCACCGACCCGACGCACCGCCGGTCGCTCGTCCTCCACCGAGGCCGGCCGCAGCCGGTGCCGCCCGGGTTCACGCTGATGTCGACGTCGCGAGTCTGGCCGGTGGTCGTCTCGCCCGTTCTCAGTCCGTGGGGGAAGTTGCGGCTGGCGTGGGAGCGGTTCGTCCCGGCACGCCCGGTCGACGACGAGAGCCTCGCGTCGTTTGGCCGTCGCCGACTCGGAAACGAGGCCTTCGAGCGGCTCGTGCAACCGCTTGTCGGCGGCATCTACACCGCCGACCCGGAGAAGCTCAGCCTCCGCGCGACACTGCCGCGATTTCTCGACATGGAACGCCGTCACGGCAGCCTGACGCGAGCGACCGCCGTGCAGGCGGCGAAGTCGAAGCAGGAGAACGCGGCCGAGAGCGGTGCGCGGTACGGCCTGTTCGTGTCGCTTCGGAACGGACTGGGCACGCTGGTCGACGCACTCGAGTCGCGTGTCGGCGAGTTCGCGGACGTCCGGCGTTCGACGTCGGTCGCCGGAGTCCATGCCGAGGATGACGGAACGTACCGACTGGACTTCGGAGTCGGCACGTCGCGGCCGTACGACGCCGTCGTCCTCGCCGTGCCGACGCACGTCGCCTCGTCACTCGTCGCCAATCTCGACGCGTCACTCGCCGAGGAGCTCGGGGCGATCGAGTACGCGTCGAGTGCGGTCGTCTGCAGCGGGTATCCGCTGAGCCAGTCCGAGCACTCGCTGGAGGCCTTCGGACTCGTCGTCCCCCGGGTCGAGCGGCGGAACGTGCTCGCCGTCTCGGTCGCGAGTCGCAAGTTCCCCGGACGCGCACCGGACGGCCACGCCCTCCTCCGCACGTTCGTGGGGGGAGCGCTGCAGCCCGAGTTGCTGGAGCGGTCGGACGACGAGCTGCTGGCACTCGTTCGCGAGGAACTGGCCGGAATCTTCGGCGTCCGCGGCGAGCCGACGTTCGAGCGTGTGGTCCGATATCCACGGGCGATGCCGCAGTACCACGTCGGCCACCTCGACCGGGTGGACCGCATCGAGGAACGGGTCGCGCGACATCGCGGCCTCGCCCTCGCCGGCAGCGGGTACCGCGGGGTCGGGCTGCCGGACTGCGTGCGGAGCGGACAACTCGCGGCCGAGCGACTGCTGCAGTCCGTACCGGCACCCGCCTGAGCCGCCCCTCGCGTGTCAGTTCGACGCGTCGAGCGCCGAGGCGCGGTCGAGCTTCAGGACGTTGCGGGACGGGACGAACTCCATCCGTTTCGCCGGGGCGACGTCGTACCCGCCGCCCGGCTTCTCTCGCCAGATCGTGGCGTTCCGCGTCCCCTTCGACCGGAGCACGTATCGGTCCTTCGACTCGTCGTAGGCGACTTCGTCCGCACGTGCGAAGAACTCACGGCCGCGGAGGTAGACGTTGCCCTCCCCGAACGCCGTGAAGTACGCCGGGCGACTCTCCGTCTTCTCGACCTGCTGCAGATCCAGGGACTCGCTCCGCATCCAGCCGCCGTTCTCCGGCAGGGCGTCCGGGTCGACGACGTCGAGCGGCTTCGCCACCGGCCCGTAGGTGATCTCGACGAGCCCGTCGAACCGCGTGGTCCGGTCGTTGACGTTGCCCTCGGTCTGGCCGTCGAACTCGATGCGGGTGTACTCCCAGTCGGTCTGTTCCGCGGCCGCCCGGGCATTGGTGCGGACGACGGCCGGCGTGTCGAGGTCGGTTCCACGGCCGCCTCCCCGCCGCCACAGAACGAGCCAGCCGGGCCCCTTCGCGAGCGTGTCGCCGGTGATCTGGTCGAGTTCGAACTGCCAGAACTCGGCCTGCCGCACGCCGACGAGCTTGGAACCCTCGTAGGCGCGACCGTCGAGCCGGACGCCGTCCCGGCAGACGACACGAGCGAGCTGGACGCGCTCGCCGTCCTCGCGTCCGCCGGACCGTCCCTCCTCGCGGCTCTGCGAGAAGTCGATCCGCTCGGTCAGTTTGACGTTCATCTCGGAGCAGTGGATGCGGTCCGCCTGCAGCACGGTCTTGACGTTGCCGACGAACGTGGCCGTCAGACCGTCGAAGACCATTCGGTCCTCCCACCACACGTCGAGCAGCTGGGGCTTGTCGAGTGTCGTGCCGTCGGCGTTCTGCTTGACCGGGAGTTGGAGCAGACCACCGCCGTCGACCCACGCGCGGTTCTCGCCGCGGTCGAGGTGGATGGCCGGGCCCTCCATGTGCACGCCGCGGTCCCGCACGTGAGCGGGGACCGCCGCCGTGTCCGCCGTGGCCGCCACACCGTATACGTGGATGACCTCCTCGTTCGGCTGCCCGGCGACCACGTGGAGCTGCCGTCCGGTGACCTGGAGTGGCGGCTCGCCGTCGCCGTGCTGCTGTCGGACGTCGACGTTGCCGAAGCTCCAGACTTCCCGCACCTCCAGCCGAGCGTTCGTGTCGTCCGGTCCGGCCTCACTGCGGACGGCCCGAATTCGGACCAGGTCGGCCGAGAACTCGATTGGTCCGTCGGCGTCGTCGTTCGCGAGGAGCTCGGGCTTCCTCGCCGTGCGAAGCGTGGCCGACTCGTCGTCCACGGCCGCCAGCGACTGCGACCAGTGTCCGTCGCGCAGCGGTGCGGAGGAAGAGGTCCGAACGGGTCGTCGGTCGGCCGAGGTTTCCGCCGGGTCGAACCAGGCCTCGAGCCGCTTCGTCGTCGCCACCATGCGGTCGGCGACCATCACCACGTCCTCCAGCGCGAGCAGTTTGCGGGGCTCGATCGCCGACGCCGACGCGGTTGTCTCGTCGCCGCCGGCTCCGGTCCGTTTCTCGTCCCTGTCGAACCAGAGCCGAATGTAGTTCGCCTGCATGGCCGATCCCTCGGCCACCTGTCGGACGACGGCGTCGCTCTCCAGTTCGAGCATCTGCAGGTTCGACTCGTCGTCGGGGCGGATCTGCATCCGCTCGCCCCACTTGGCCTCGAGGTCGACCCGTCCCGAGTCGGGATCGACGTGTCGCATCTGCCCGTTGCCGAGGCAGAGCACGGACTCGAGGTCGCCCCCCTCGCGGGCATGGACGAGCGTGATCTGCGGCGACCACAGCTCGCTGCCCTCGTGCAGGACGCGGACGCGGTCCTCGTGCCGGAACTCCACGACCCGCGACTCTGTGTCGTAGTCGAGCTCCGTCATGAAGGCGGTCACGTCGTGCTCGGCCGAGTGCAGCCGGACGGTCGCCCCGGAGGCGTGCATCTTGCGGAACGTGAGGTCCGTCTCGAACCCGCGAAACCGGCCGGTCTCGGGTGTGGGGGGCGTCTGCGGCGGCGGTCGTTCGACCTCGGCGGCCGACGACACGGCGGAGGCGAACGTGATCTCCAACACGTCCGTCTCCAACAGGTCGAGCGTCTCCGGACTCGTCGGCCGCTCGAGCCGGACGTTCTCCCGGAACAACGCGACCATCGTCTCCACGTCGTAGGTGAAGCTGCCGTCGCTGGTGACCTTGGCGTGTGTCGGCTTGGTCGGCTTGGTCGTCTCGGGGGCGTTCGGGTCCCCCTCCGACACGAGGTTCATCACCACGTCCCGCTTGAGGTGCACGGCTCTCATGCCGGCGACCGCGAGGCTGTTGTCGTCGAGGTCCTTCTGGGCGACGAGATCGACCTGCATCCCGGTCGAACGGCCGCTGTTCTCCCCGTACGCGAACGTCAACGGCTCGTCGCTCCACATCCGCATGGCGGACTCGGAGTAGGTGAAGTTCCGCCCGCGGACGTCGAGGTTGTTCGGCCCGCCGACGACCGTGTCCCCCTCCAGCGCCGCCGCGATCACCCGCCCCGGGTCGTTCGTGATCTCGAACTTGCGGGCGAACTTCACCATCGCCGAGTCCGAGACGAACGTCACCGGCCCCTCCTCGAGGGCCCGGTCGTTGTGGATCCAGACGATGGCGAACGGCCAGAACCGCACCGCGGAGTGCTCGTCGACCCGCTTCCAGTTCTCGAAGTAGACGAACGCCTCCTTGGTCCGCAACTGGTACTGGGCCTCCGCCGCCCAGGGCGCGGCACTCAGGTACTGCTCGGCCACGAGCACACTGTTCCGCGGCGGCGGCGTGACCGGCCGTTGGCCGACGGGGGCCGACGGGATGGGGGGCTGAATCAGCGGGTTGACGATCGCCGCGTACAGCCCGTACACGCCGGAGAGCCCGACGAGCGTCGACGACGCGAGCATCGTCCGCCGCGTCATCGGAGAGAGTCCTCCGAGGGCGTTCGACTGCTCTGGGCTGTCGTCTGTCACGTCCGACACGGGACGGCTCGGTTCGAGTGGGGGTCCGGGAGTTCGACGACGTGCGAACGGTCAGTCGTCGCCGTCGGTGGGAAGGAGGCTGATCACGTCGGTGATGTCCACGAGCCCGACCGGACGGCGGTTCGCGTCGAGGACGGGCAGCTCGCTGAACTTCCGGGTCGAGAGGATCTCGACGACCTCTTCGAGCACGGCGTCCTCACCGACCGTGAGCGGGTCGCGCGTCATCACGTCGCCGATCGGTCGGGCGAGCTCGAAGGCGGTCTCACGTTCGAGTAGGCGGGCGAGGTCGCTGTCGGTGAACAGACCCGCGAGACGGCCGTCGTCGTCGACGACCATCACGGCCCCGGTACGACGGCCGGGACGGGCGATGCCGACGAAGACCTCGCGGATGGTGGCCGTGCCGCCCGCGATACGAAGGTCGTCACCCCGCCGCATCACGTCCTGTACGCGGGCGAGCCGGCGGCCGAGGCTGCCGCCCGGGTGGTACAACGCGAACGTGTGGGGCGTGAAGCCCGTCGCGCGGGCCACGACGAGGGCCAACGCGTCGCCGACGGCGAGCATGGCGGTCGTCGAGGACGTGGGAGCGAGTCCGTACGGACCGGCCTCGGTCAGTCGGCCCAGCTCGACGACGACGTCCGCCTCCGTGCCGAGCGAACTCGTCCGCGAGGCCGTGACGCCGACGACCGTCGCACCGAGGCGACGGACGATCGGGAGCAGCCGGAGAACCTCGTCCGTCTCGCCGCTGTTCGAGAGGCACAGCAGCGTGTCGCCGTCGCCGACGCAGCCGACGTCGCCGTGCACGCCCTCGGACGGGTGCAGGAAGTGGGACGGCGTGCCGGTCGAGGAGAACGTCGCTGCGATCTTGCGCCCGACGAGCCCGGCCTTGCCCATCCCGGTGACGACCACACGGCCAGAGGACGTGCGGAGTCGTTCGACCGCCTCGCAGAACCCGGTGTCGAGCCTCGACGCGACCGCTTCGACGGCCGCGGCCTCGGCGCGGAGGACTTCTCGTGCCTCGCGAAGCTGCTCGACTTGGTCGAACGGGACGATCCGCTGTTCCGCGGAGTTCATCATCCGTCGCCCTTGACGGAGTAGGGGATCCGCACGCGCCGAGGGGTCGCGAGCGGCTAGGGAAGGGACGGGAGTCTATTCGCGACGGCGAGAAAGGGTCAACGGCGTCCGCAAGGTGATATGTCGGAACCGTTTGCGTCGCGGTACTATGCTCGCATGTCGGTCGTGGTCTACAAGTTGGGCGGCAGCCTGCTGAAGCAGCCGGATCTCTCGAACCGACTGCCGGCACTGGTTCGGGAGAGCCTCCGTGCGTTGGTGGTCGTCGGCGGCGGCGCCCTCGTCGACGTCGTCCGCGGGTGGGACCGGACCCACGGGCTGGGCGACGAACTCGCTCATCGGCTCGCGGTCGAGGCGATGGGGGTCACGGCGACGATGGTCGCCGGGTGGCTCGGCACCGAAACCTGCTCGACTCGACACGCGGCGACCACCCTCTGGGACTCCGGCCGCCCGGCCGTTCTCGCGACGCCCGCCTTCCTCGAGTTGGAGGAGGCCGCGGTGGCACGCACGGGCGGACTGCCCCTTCCAAGAACGTGGGACGTGACGAGCGACTCGATCGCCGCGTGGGTCGCACAACGCTGGCCGGCGGAGACGCTCGTCCTGCTCAAGTCTTGCGACCGGAACGAGGGGACTTGGGAGGGGGCCGCCTCGGCGGGGCTGGTCGATCCGGACTTCCCGGGCCTCGCGGCTCGGATTCCGGTGACTCGCTGGGTGAACGTCAATGCGAGCGAGTGATTCGATGCGACCGCGACGAGGTTGGTGAAAATCGCCGTTCGACGAGCGTGCTGCGTGGACACGCGGCGAAGGCGCTGCGAAGAATCAGACGGCGGGCGGTCTCCACACACCCGAACGGAAGAAGACGATGAGCATCATTGGCTGGGCCGTGCTTGGCTTGATCGCGGGCGGACTCGCGCGGTACCTCCTGCCGGGCCGGCAGGGGGGCGGCATCATCTGGACGATCCTCGTCGGTGTCGCCGGCTCGATGCTCGGCGGATGGATCGGTACCCGCATCGGCTGGGGCACGGTGAACAGCTTCGACTTCCGCAGCATCGGCCTCGCCGTGCTCGGTTCGATGGCGTTGCTGTTCGTCTTCGACGTGCTGCAGAAGAAACGCTGACGACGGCGGCTGGCGTCAGTTCGCGACGGCCGAGAGGTCGGCGACCATTCGTTTCGTGGCCGCCAGCACGGCCTCTTCCCAGCGGTCGTCACCGAACTGCTCGGCGTACGGCTCGGCGGCATGGGCGAAGTTGATCGCCCGCGACGAGTTCACCACGGCACCGAGACCGTTCTGGTCGAAGCCGCCCGCGACGTCGGACGCCGTGCCGCCCTGACTGCCGTATCCGGGCACGAGCAGCGGCACGTGCGGCATCGCCGACCGGACTTCGGCGAGTTCGGCCGGATAGGTTGCCCCCACGACGGCGCCGACGCAGCCGTAGCCCTGGTCGTCGGCCGTCTCGGCCGCCAGTTCCTCGACGACACCGGCAACCTGCTGGTAGACGAGTTTCGGCGACTCGCCGTCCTCGAACCGGAGGTCCTGGAAGGTGCCGGCTCCCGGATTGCTGGTGCGGACGAGGACGTAGATGCCGGCCCCCCGTTCGACGGCCACGTCCACGAAGGGCCGCAGCGTGTCTGCCCCGAGGTAGGGGCTGACCGTGAGAGCGTCCGCCCCCCAGACCGCTCCGTCCGGGTCGGCTCCGGCGAGATACGCCCGCGCGTACGCCTCGGCCGTCGATCCGATGTCGCCTCGCTTGGCGTCGCAGATCACGACGAGACCGGCGGCTCGGGCATGGCGGATCACGCGTTCGAGAGCCGTGCAACCCGCCGGACCGAGTTCCTCGAAGAACGCCGCTTGCGGCTTGACGGCCGGAACGAGCGGCGCGACGACGTCGACGATCCGCTTGCAGAACTCCTCGAACGCGGCCGCCCGAACGGCGAGGTCGGTCGAGGTCCGCTCGCGGGCCGCCCGCACGACCGGTGCCGGGAGACGCTCGAACCGAGGGTCCAGCCCGACCAGGGCGGGCGTTCCGGTGCGGCGGACGGCGTCGTGCAGTCGGGTCGCGTAGTGGGACATGCGTCGAATCGAGCAGGGCGGCGGGCGAACTCGCCACGGACGTGGTGCGACCAAACCGGGACGCGGCTGCGAGAACCTTCCGAACGGACCGGCCGTCAGTCGATCCAGCGGGCCATGTCGTCGAGCAACGTGCGGAGTTCGGGACGTTGCCGCATGGCCCCCATCATGGCGAACTGGTCGACGCCGCGCTCGTAGGCGATGCGGGCCAGCACCGGGCGAATCTCCGAACGGAACAGCCGTGCCTGCCGACGTCGAATCCAAGTGTGGCAGGCCATCGCGGCCATCAGCGCGAAGCCGACGTCGAGATACCACGCCTGCCAGCCGAGCCCGGTCACGAGGTGCGTGGCGACGCACGTCCAGAACCACGCGGTCACGCAGACGAAGATCGGCATCGAGCCGACCGCGTTCAGCCGTTCGTTCGACTGCACGAGTCGCCCGTACATCGCCGGGTCGAACTCGGCGACAGGGGCTTCCTGGGTCTCGGTTCGCGCGGGTTCGCACAGCAACTCGCCGTGCCGGCGCGTGACGACGATCGACTCCCCCTCGTCGGGGATGAAGTCCGCCAGGTACTCCAGTTCCTCGAAGCGATTCATCATCGGACGACTCCGTTCAGCTTCCCCACCCCTTCTCCGCGAGACTGGAGTCTACCCGATTCCGCGGACGACCTCCACGAGTCGGTTCAAGTCGTTCGGGACGACGACCGGGCGGTTGGCGAGCGGCGTTCGGGTTACACCGCGTGCGGTGAGTACGTCGTCTGGCGAGTTCGGGGGGGAAGAGTGGTACGAGACGGTGGCCGTCGGGTCCTTCAGCTCGTGCCCGGTCAGTACGCACGCCACGCGGTCACTCGGGGCGATCACTCCCTCCTCCCGCAGGCGGCGGACGCCGGCGATGGTTGCTCCGCTGGCGGGTTCGCATCCGAACCCGTGAGCTCCGACCATCGCCTTGCCGTCGAGAATCTCCTCGTCGGACACTTCGCGAACCACACCGTCCATCGTCTCGAGGGCTCGCAGGCACTTCAGCAGGTTGACCGGCCGGTTGATCTCGATCGCCGTCGCGATCGTCGAGGCCCGGCGGTCCTCGGCGTTCATGGTCTCGAAGTACGAGTCGACGTCCTCGAGGGGCGGCCGGCCGTCGTTCCAGCGAATGCCGTGGTGCTCGTACATGTCGTACAGCGTGTTCGAGCCCTCGGCGTTGATCACGGCGAGCCGGGGGACGCGATCGACGAGGCCGAGGTGCTTCAGCTCCGCGAACGCCTTGCCGAACGCCGACGAGTTCCCCAGGTTGCCGCCCGGCACGACGATCCAGTCCGGCGGCTCCCAGTCGAGTTCCTCGAGAATGCGATACATGATCGCCTTCTGTCCCTCCAGACGGAACGGGTTGACGCTGTTGCAGAGGTAGATGCCGAGTTCGGCACAGACCTCGCGAACGCGGACGAGGGCGTCGTCGAAGTCCCCTTCGATCTGGATGGTGTGGGCCCCGTAGTCGAGGGCCTGCGACAGCTTGCCGTACGCGATCTTGCCGCTGCCGATGAAGACGAAGCAGCGGAACAGCTTGGTGGCGGAGGAGTAGATGGCGAGCGAGGCGGACGTGTTGCCGGTCGAGGCACAGGCCGCGCTCGTCGCCCCGACGATGCGGGCGTGCGTGGACGCGGCCGTCATGCCGTTGTCCTTGAAGCTGCCGCTGGGGTTCATCCCCTCGTACTGCAGGTGCAGCCCGTTCGCCTTCAGCCCGACGTCCAGGGCGATCTCGTCACATCGCTGCAGGAGGGTCTGCCCCTCGCCGATGGTGACGATCTGCTCGTCGGTGGCGAACGGCAGCAGCTCGCGGAACCGCCACACGCCGGACCGGTCGAGCGGGTTCCGTCGCGTGTACCATCGTGACTCGAGCTCCCGCAGCGACGACGGAACGGGCACCTTGTCCCAGTCGTACTCCACGTCGACGAGCCGACCGGCGAACGGATCGACCGGCACGATCTCGTCCACGGCGAACCGCGAGTCGTCCTCGGGCAGGATGTAGGTCTGGTAGGCAGCGTCGGCGGACATCGTGTGGGCTCGTCGGGGTCGGTGGCCGAATTCTCGCAGCCGTGGTCCCCCGCCTGCAAGCCGTTCCGTCGGCGCACGAAAATGCCCCGAAAGCCAAGGGTCTCAGGGGGGCGAAAGACTCCTGTGGCTTCCGGGGCGCGGATATCGTCACACTCGAGGGCGCAGGCGAAGGCCACGCACGAGTGCGTTGGTCGAGGTCTCGTGGTTCAGGGGGAAATCGGTCGCCGGAACGGCGGGAAGTTGGCAGGGCTCGGAGAGCCCGTGAGGAGTCGCCGTGACGACGACGGGCGGGAAGGTACGGAGATCCCGAAAACGGGTCAAGCCGAATTCTCCGTCACTTTTTCGGCCGCTCTTCTGCCTACTTCGGCGGCTCAACCGCGTCCTTCTCGACGGGCGTTCGGCAGACTCGGAAGCCGACCGACTTGCTCCGTGACGTGGGATCGGCACCACGTCGAGCGGAACTGCGGGTCTCCGTGGCCGCCGTGTCGAAAGCACCGCCGCGGATCGCCCGGTCGCGGCCGAACCGTTCGCCCGTCGGGTCGTCGATCTGCGTGCCCGGGTACGACGACGCGCTGTAGTGGTCCTGGACCCACTCGCCCACGTTGCCGTGCAGGTCGTGCAGACCGAACGCATTCGGTCGCCGCGTGCCCGTCCTCCGAGGACGGTCGCCGGCGTTGGCGTCGAACCACGCGTACCACTCGGCTCCGTAGCCGTGCCCGTACGACCAAGGCAACTCGTCGCCCGCGCGGGCCGCGAACTCCCACTCCGCCTCGGTCGGCAGCCGGTAGCCGTCGCCGCCCAGGTAGGTCACGTCGGCCGAGACGAGCGAACCGTCCTCGGCGTACCGCGGGTCGCCGAACTCGTAGTACGGCGACAACTTCTCCCGGCGGCTGAGCTCGTTGCAGAACTGGACGGCCTCGAACCAGGTGACGTTCTCGACCGGCAGCCGGGACGTGTCGACCCGACAGACGGTCGCCGCCTCGTCGCCGGTCGTCGCGAACGCACTCGGGTTCCGGCCCGTCACGACCGCGAACTCCAACTGCGTCACCTCGCGGGCGAGCATCAGAGTCGGCCGCGTGAGCCGAATCTCGTGCCGCGGTCGTTCGTCCTCCTCGGCGAACACGTCCTCGCGAGCCGCTCCCATCCACGTGCGGCCGGCCGGCACCGTGACGAACGGCTGCTTCAACGAGTTCGACTTCGCCTCGACCGATGCCGCGGCTTCGGCGTGCTCCAGCTGGCGGAACGCGTCGGCGACGGGAAACGCCGTGCGACCGTCGCGGGCGACGGCGGCCTTCGTCGTCAGAACGACCTTGCTCGCCTCTCCGTCGACCACGAACACGGCTTCGGGCTCCATCTCGACGAGGAGGTGGAGAACGCCCAGCACGGTTTGCCACGGCGCGAGACCCTCGGCCGGCGGCTCGCCCGCCTCACCGCGGGGCAGCTTGGTGGCGATCCGCAGGAACCGGGCCCGCAGCGGTTCGACGAGCGCCTCGTCCTCGAGTGGCTCGACCTCGATCGACGCCTCCGCGTTCGCAGCCTTCAGGAAGTCCTCGAACAACGCAGCCAAGTCGTCGGCGGCCGGGTCGAAGTCCTCCGGGACGACGGCGGCCGTTCGTGCCAGTCGAACGAGCAGCCTGGCACGTTCGGGGTGCAGCAACTTCATCCCCGCTCGCTCGGCGGCCGCGACCGTCGTCAGCCGCATCACGTCGGGCTCCTCCACGTCGTGCGCGATCACGAACGGAGTCCCCGCGAGCAGACGAGCGGCGATGACACGGGCCTCGTCCGCCCGGACGTAGAAGTCGGCGGGCAGCACGTCCTGCAGCAGGGCGGAGGCCTCCGGCTCGATTCGCAGGTCGATGCCCGCCTTGGCGGTGACGATCGTGATCGCGGACTCACGCTTCTGCCCGGCGAGATCGACGAAGACCTCCGTTTTCGCTAGTTCGGCCGGCGCGGGCCTCTTCTTCGGTGCGACGAGGCCGACGGTTCCCCAGCCGCCGAGCGCTGCAGCGGACCGGGTGGTGACGCGTCCTCGCTTTTTGGCCGTGACCGCGACGCAGAGTTCCGGAACCCGCGTCCCGATCTCCTGGACCACGGCCGCCAGCGGTGTGTCCTCGTACTGCTTCTCGAAGGTGATGCCGCAGGCGTCGAGCGTGGCGAGCGCGGCGACGTCGACGGTGAGCGTCTTGTCCTCCGCGTCGCGGGAGTCGAGGACCTGTTGCAACGCGTCGAGCGGGCCGTCGGCCTTCACGTCGACGGTGACCTTCGTGGCCTGCATCCACTGGGCGAGCGGGCCGGGCGGGAACTTGCCGACCAGTTTCGCCGGAGGGCCGGGCTTTCTTCCACCCGGTTGGCCGACGGCTGCCGGGGGAACACCCGCGCCCCCGTTTCCTCCATCGGCCTCGCTTGGGGTCTCGGTGGCGGCAGGGCCGCTTCCCAGCGCGCGACGCGCGAAGTTCGGGTTGGCTCCGAACTCGTCCTCCGGCTTCAGGAACAGGACGTAGCCGTAGTACCCCACGACGATCAGGATCGGCAGGACGACCACCGCCGAGACCACGACGAACGGCCGCTTCCACAGCGGAGCCCCGCCCGACCCGGACGTCTGCGGAGCCGACTCCCCGGCAGCGGGCGAGTCCGGTTCCTCGGCGGCCGCCGGTGCGGCCGGGTCGGATTCGTAGTCGGTCACCTCTTCGTCGAAATCGTCGTCCGACCAGTCGTCCCCCTCGTTCGACCACGCGTCGTCGTCGGCCGACTCGCCTTCGCTCTCCGGCGCGTCGAACGTCTCCGTGGGGGCAGCTTGCGGAGCGCTCTCCGGGACGGCGACTCGAACCGAGCCCGCGGCGAGCGCGTCGACGAACGTGGTCGCGAAGTCGGAGCAGGTCGGGTACCGCTCGTCCGGTTCCTTGGCGAGCGCCGTGGCCAGGGCGATGGCGACGGTCCGCGGGACCGTGAGCCCCAGTTGCTCGGGCGTTGGCGGGTCCTCCTCCGTGTGGGCGGCCAACGTGGCGCTCCGGGCCCCCTTGCTGAACGGAGGACGGCCGCAGAGGCAGTCGTAGACGAGCACGCCCAACGCGTACTGGTCGCTGAAGCCGTCGCAAAGGCCGTCGAGAATCATCTCCGGCGCCATGAACTCCGCCGTCCCGACCGGCATCAGGTCGTCGGTGAGGTTCGGCCCCTCTTCGTCCTCGTGTTGGTGGACCGCGTACGGGATCGAGAACTCCGCGAGGCGGGCCCGGCCGTCGATGTCGAACAGCACGTTCGCCGGACGCAGGTCCCGGTAGACCAGACCGTCCGAGTGAATCTGGTCGAGCGCCCGTGCCACCTCCACCAGCCAACCCGTCAGATGAGACGGGTCCAGCGGGGCGGCGTGCCCCTCGTAGTCCCGCATCCGACGGTCCTCGAGCGTGCCCCCCGTGACGTACTCGGAGACCACGAACGGCGTTCGCTCGTGCTCGCCCACTTCGAGAATTCGCGTGAACAGCGGGCTCGGGACCAGCTTCAGCCGCTCGGCTCGCTGCCGGAACCGCTCACGGAAGACGTCGTTCCCCGCGATCGTCTCGGTGGGGAACCGGACGAGCACGTCGACTCCAATCTCGTCGGTCTCGGCGACGAACGTCCGGCAGAAGGCGTTCGTGTCGAGCAGGTCGACGATGCGGTACTGGCCGCCGCAGAGTTCGACGTCGACGAGGGGCTCGGGGCCGGTGGTGGACATGGCGGTTCAGTCGAGCGGGTCGGGGTCCGATTGCCGTACGGCCATGCTATTCGGACCGGTCGGGGAGCGTGAGCAACGGCCGGACGGCGGCCCGCGTATTCATCGAATCTTCGCACTTCGTCCGGCGGTCACGAGGTCTTCAGCATCGCCCGGAACTCGCCGAGCGGCCGGGTGTTCGCGACGTCCTCGCGGCTCAGTCCGGCACGGCGGGCCTGGTAGACGCCGTAGGTCAGCACGTCGAAACCGTCGACGGAGTGGGCGTCGGAGTCGATCACGATCGGGATGCCGTGCTCCTTGGCGGCCGCGGCGTGCACGTCGTCGAGGTCGAGCCGGCTGGGGTGGGCGTTGATCTCCAGGAACACGCCCTCGTCCGCACACGCCTTGTAGACGTCGTCGAAGCCGACGCTCGCACCGGGTCGCTTGAGGAGCAGCCGCCCGGTGGGGTGGCCGATGGCGTGCACGTGCGGGTTGCGGATGGCGTTCAGCAGCCGCTCGGTGATCTTCTCGCGAGGCTGCTTCAGTCCGTAGTGCAGCACGGCGACGACCCAGTCCGCCTCGGCGAGCACGTCGTCCGGGAGGTCGAGCGTGGCGTCCTCCAGGATGTCGCACTCGATGCCGCACAGAATCTCGATGCCGTCAACCTCGTCGTTCGCCTTGCGGACGTTCTCCCAGTGCTCACGGAGACGGTCGGCGTCGAGGCCGTTCGCCATCGCGACCCGCTTGGAGTGGTCGGTGATGGCGACGTACTCGAGCCCGCGGGTCTTGGCGGCCTCGGCCATCTCGGCGATCGAGGCCGTGCCGTCCGTCGCCGTCGTGTGCATGTGCAGGTCGCCCAGCAGGTCGTCCCGCTCGATCAACTGGGGGAACGCGTTCTCCGCGGCCCACTCGAACTCGCGGCGGTTCTCCCGCAGCTCCGGCGGGACCCACGGCAGCCCGAGTTCGGCGTAGACGTCCTCCTCCGTCTCGCCGGCGACGTACTCGTCGTCCCGGAACAGGCCGTACTCGTTGAGCTTGAGCCCCCGTTCCTGGGCCATGCGGCGGGTGACGATGTTGTGCTCCTTCGACCCGGTGAAGTACTGCATGGCCGCCCCGTACGACTCCCGGGGCACGACGCGGAGGTCGAGTTCGATCCCGGAGGCGAGCCGGACGCGCTGCTTCGTGTCGCCGCGGGCGAGCACCTTGACGACGACCGGGTTCTCGGCGAGGCGGTCCATCACGACGGCGGAGTCGGCGGCCACGGCGAGCACGTCGAGGTCGCCGACCGTTTCCTTCAGACGTCGACAACTCCCCGCGACGGTTGCCTTCTCGACCGAGTCGAGTTCCAGCAGGTCGGCGACGACGGCGTCCGCCTCGGCCTTCGCGTCGGCGAGGTAGTACCGCTGCTCGGCGTCCTTCACCTCGTCCACGTTCTCGAGGATCGTCTGTTCGGTCTTCTTGCCGAATCCGGAGAGAGCGGCCACCTGACCGTTCTGTGCGGCCTCCTTCAGGTCGGACAACGTCTCGACGCCGAGTTCCCCGACGAGGACGGCGACCTTCTTCGGGCCGATGCCCGGCAGCTGCAGCATCTTCATCACGTCGGGCGGGAACTTCTCCCGCATCTCCTCCAGCTGCGGGAGCACGCCCGTCTCGACGATCGTCTCGATCTTCGCGGCGAGGTCCTTGCCGATCCCCTCGAGCTTGGTGAGCTTCACGCCCGACTCGATCAGCCCGCCGACCTCGTCGGCGAGCGACTCGATCTTGCGGGCCGCGTTGCGATAGGCGCGGACGCGGAAGGGGTTCGCCCCGTCGAGTTCGAGGAGGTCGGCCAGCTGCTCGAAGAGTCGGGCGATCGTCGCGTTCTGCACGGGGGCCTCGAGTGGGCGGCCAAAGAAAAAACGAGGCGCGAGTCGAACTCGCACCTCGTCGATTGTGTTCGGTTCGGCCCGCGGTTGCTACTTCCTCGCGACCTGCGTGGCCGGCACGGACTCCCACTCGGCGTTCGGGTCGATCGTCGTGCGGGCGACGACCGGCGTGCCGAAGCGAGCTTGCATCCGCACGCGGGACGGGACCGGCGTGAGCGTCCAGGTGAAGGCACGCGAGTCGTCCAGCGGCACGATGCGAGCCGGCTCCTCGTCGATCTTCGGCATCGGGGGCTGCTTCTTCATCGGAATGAGCTCGCCCTCGCCGACCGGAGGCTTGAACGCCTCGGTCGTCCCGTCCTCGCCGTCGAACGGAGGGTCGAACTCGTCCGGACCGGGCTCGGTTCGGCCCTCGAACCCGTTGGTCTCGGCGGGGCCCTCCTCGGTCCCTTCCGGAGCGTAGGTCTGCGGAGGGCCGTCGTCAGGCGTCGGCTTCAGGTCCGCTCCGGTCGCCGACGCGAACCCGCAGTTGCCCGTCGTGCAACTGGAGCAGGTCGAGCAGTTGGAACAGGACGAGCAACTCGAGCAGGGGCTGCAGGCGGTCGTGCATCCGCAGGGGTTGCACCCGCAACTGGAACAGGAGGAGGCGTAGTAGGTCGTCGTCGTCGGGCAGCAGGACGAGGTTCCCCACCCGTACCCGCTGTAGTAGTAGGTCGTCGTCGGCGTGGAGTAGCCGGACCATCGCCAGCGACCGAACAGTTGAGCTTCCGCGGTATCGGGAACCTGCAGGGCCAGAACGCCGAACAGGAGCACGGACAGATGCAGAGTGGGCTTCACCGGGCACCTCGAGGGTTGGAATCGGGCAAGTCGCCTCAATCCCTTGTACCGGTCGCGATCGGCCAAAGTCAACGACCCGACCAGTCTCCGAGACCTTCACCACCGCGCGGTTGGCGAACCGTGAAAGAGGTGGATACGCTGATGCGACCGAACCGACACGGAGACCGACTCTTGCGCACGAGCCTCACCGTTCTCGCCGTCCTCGCCTGCTGCCCGAACCTGTACGCCGAGGGGGAGTGGCCGGCGTTCCGTGGTCCACGCGGGGACGGGCACGCCGACGCGAACGCCCTGCCGCTCCGGTGGAGCGAGACGAAGAACGTCGTCTGGAAGTCGCCGGTCGCGGGCCGCGGCCACTCGTCGCCGGTCGTCTCGGGCAACCGTGTCTGGCTCACGACCGCTCTCGTCGAGGACCTCAGCGAGGAAGAAGAACAGGCTCGACTGGCGAAGCTCGAGACGAACCCCCGCGGCATCCGCATCGCCGGTGCCCTGTCACTCCGCGCCGTCTGCTTCGACCGCGAGGACGGCAAACTGCTCCACGACGTGGAGGTGTTCCAGGTCGACGAGCCCGAGCCGCTGCACTCGCTCAACAGCTACGCCTCGCCGACGCCGATCCTCGACGGCGACCGCGTCTACCTGCACTTTGGCTCCTACGGCACGGCGGCACTGAACGCCGAGACCGGCGAGTTCGTCTGGACGCAGCAGACGCTGCACGTCGACCACCAGAACGGGCCGGGGGCCTCGCCCGAACTCTGGAAGAACCTGCTGATCGTCCCGTACGACGGGATCGACGAACAGTTCCTCGCCGCGATCGACAAGCGCGACGGCAAGGTCGCCTGGCGGATCCCGCGGTCTGGCGAACTCCCCGCTCGACGCGAGTTCCAGAAGGCGTACTGCACGCCGACCGTCACGGAGATCGACGGCCGCGCCGTCGTGATCTCGCCGGCGAGCGACTGGGTCTACGGCTACGACGCCGAGTCCGGTCGCGAACTCTGGAAGGCCCGGTACGGCAAGCTCGGGTTCTCGACCGTCCCGAAACCGGTGGTCGGGAACGGGGTCGCGTACGTCTCCACGAGCTTCATCGAGCCACGGCTGCTCGCCGTGCGAGTCGACGGCGAGAGCCCGGGCGAAGTGCTGTGGTCGGTGGACCGGAACGCCCCCAAGAAGCCGGCCCTGCTGCTGGACGGGAACACGTTGTACGTCGTCACGGACAACGGCGTGGCCAGCTGCATGGACACCGAGAGCGGCGAGGTCCTGTGGCGGGACCGGCTGGGCGGCGAGTACTCGGCCTCGCCGTTGCTCGTCGGCGACCGGATCTACACCTTCGACCAGGAGGGCAAGTCGGTCGTGTTCCGGGCGAGCCGTGACGGCTTCGAGAAGCTCGCCGAGAACGAACTGGCGGCCGGCTGCATGGCCTCCCCGGCCGTCGCGGGAGAGGCGTTCTTCGTCCGGACGAAGACGCACCTGTACCGCATCGAGGCCACGCCGGAGTAGCGGATGCGGTGCTCCTCGGCAGGTCGAGGGGCACTCGGGCCGCCGACCGGCCGGAGTCACCCGTTCCTCCAAGACCGCGTTCCATGTCCACGAACTCGTCGCCCTCCATCGAGTCGATCGTCGACGCCGTCCCGGTCGGGCTCGCCTACGTCGACCGACTGCTGAAGTTCACGTTCGCGAACGCGACCTACCTGTCGTTGACCGGTCGTGCGCGCGAGGAGGTCGTCGGCCACGCGGTCTCCGAGATCCTGGGGCCGACGTTCGACGAGATCCGGACGCGTCTCGACCGGGCGCTCGGCGGCGAGGAGCAGTCGTTCCACACGCGGTTGCCGGGCACGCCCGAGCGCGAGATCGACGTGCGGTACATTCCGGACCGCGACGACGACAGTCAGGTGCGCGGGCTGCACGTCGTCGTCAGCGACGTGACCGAACAACGTCGTGCGGAGGAGCTGTTCCGGGTGCTGTTCGAGCAGTCCTCGGACGCCCACCTGATCTTCGCCGGGACGGTGGAGGAGGGGGCCGGCATCCTCGCCTGCAACAACGCGGCCGCCCAGATGCTGGGGGCGAAGGACAAGGCCGACGTGATCGGGCGGCATCCCGCCGAGTTCTCCCCGGAGCGACAGCCGGACGGCAGGCTCTCCGCCGAGAAGAGTCTCGAGATGGACGGACTCGCGCACGAGAAGGGCTTTCACCGCTTCGACTGGATGCACAAGCGGTTCGACGGAGAGGTGTTCCCGTGCGAGGTGACCCTCACACCGGTCACGCTCTCCAGCGGTCCGGCGCTGCTCGTCGTCTGGCACGACATCTCCGAGCGACACCGGCTGGCCGTGGAACGCGAGCGGCAACGGTCCGAGACGCAGTCGATCCTCGACCACCTGCCGGCCTACGTCTGGTTCAAGGACGTCGACGACCACATCCTGCGGGTGAACCAGCGCGTCAGCGACTCGCTCGGTGTGCCGGCCAGCGAGATGGAGGGGGCCCCGAGCGCGCGGTTCTACCCCGAGCACGCCGCTCGCTACCACGCGGACGATCTCGAGGTGCTGGGCAGCGGCGAGCCGAAGCTCGGCATCGTGGAGCCGATGGAGACCCCGGGCGGGAGTCGCTGGGTCCGGACCGACAAGATCCCGCTCCCCGACGAGTTCGGACGACTGACGCGCATCCTCGTCGTCGCGACCGACGTCACCGACCTGAAGCACGCAGAGTTCGCGTTGGCACAGAAGAGCGACGAGCTCGTCCTCAGCAACCGGGAGCTGACGCGGAGCAACGAGGACCTGGAGGAGTTCGCCCGGTCCGCCTCCCACGACCTCCGAACGCCGCTGCTGAACGTCCGGACGCTCGCGCAGTTCATCATGGAGGACATCGGCGAGCTCACCGACGAGGTCCGCGGGCACTTCGGGTTGATGCTCGACCGGATCAACCTGATGGACCGACTGCTGACCGACCTGCTCGGCTACTCGCGGATCGGCCGCAAGGAGAGCCAGCCGACCGCCGTCGACCTGGAGGAGTGTCTGGCCGAGGTCGTCGAGCTCGTCGCCCCGCCGACCGGCATCGTGGTTCGCGGCGACGGACGGCTGCCGACGGTCCACGCCCCGCGGTCCGCCGTCGACCGGGTGTTGTTGAACCTCGTCTCGAACGCCGTCAAGCACCACGACCGGGACACCGGACTCGTCGTCGTCTCGGCCGCGGACGAACAGGACCGCTGGGTGGTCGTCGTGTCGGACGACGGGCCGGGGATCGCGGAGGAGTTCCACGAACGCGTGTTCGGTATGTTCGAGACCCTGGCCCCCCGCACCGACTCGAGCGGCATCGGACTGGCGTCCGTTCGGAAGACGTTGGAGACGCTCGGCGGCGCGATTCGCATCGAGTCCGACGGCGTTCGCGGAACGACCTTCGAGGTCACGATCCCGAAGCGACCCGACTCCTGAGCGAAGCCGCCTTCGTCAGCTGCCGATGAGCGGCGAGTTGACGGCGATGTACCAGCGGATCGCGGCGTAGTGCCCGAAACTGCCGAACAGCACCAGCACGTGCCAGACGGCGTGCGAGTACGGAATCCGTCCCTCGCGAAGCCAGAAGTAGATCCCGAGCGTGTAGCAGAAGGCGCCCATCAGGACGATCGCCCCGCCGTCGACGGGCATCTGCGAGAGCACGTGGTAGATGCCGACCACCGGGAACCAGCCGAGGGCGACGTAGTACCACAGCACCACGCGGTTCGGCCCTTCGACGTAGATCTTGCGGTAGATGCCGAGCAGCGCGACGAGCCAGGTGCCGCCGAGCAACGCGACGATCATCCAGGCCGGCCAGTAGGCGACGGCGAACGGCGTCACGGAGCCGGCGATCAGCAGGTAGATGCAGACCTGGTCGAGCAGCCGCGAGAGGTCCCGGGCCCGTCCGCTGCGAAAGCTGTGCGACAGAGTCGACGCGGCGTAGAGCAGGACGAGCGAGACCGCGTAGAGGCAGCAACTGAAGACGATCCGCGAGTCCGGCGAGGTCGAGGCCACCCAGCACAGCTCGATCGCCGCCGGAATGCTGAGCAGCAGGCCCAGTCCGTGCGTGATCTGGTTGGCACGCTCCTCCGCGGTCAGCCCGTCGGCGAGGTCGTCGGCTCTCGGGGTCGCCATCTGCGGGGCGAGAGCGAGTTCGGTCGGGCCCGAGGCCCATTCGGCGGAGTTGGACATCGCTGTTCCCGTCCCTGGGGGTATTCAGCGTATCGGCGAGGGGGATTCGTGACTTGAACGGTCGCTAGGCGGCCGTCGAGGGCGACCCGGACGTCTCTTCCTGAGACACCGTTCCGGGGGATGCTGCGGTCTGGTCGGCCGACTCCTCAGCGCGCTGCTCGAAGAACAGCGACTGGATCACCAACATCACGGCCCCGGTCACGAGGAAGACGTCGGCGAAGTTGAAGACGGGCCAGTGGAAGGTTCCGTAGTTGAACGTCGCGTACATGAAGTCGCGGACGGCGTACTCCGGGTTCCCGGTGAGCGGGTTGACGTGCAGGCCGATGCGGTCCCACAGGTTGCCGAGCGTTCCGGCCATCACGAACCCGAGTGCAGTCGTCAGCCAGGCACTCTTGGCCGCCTGGTAGACGAACAACCACAGCAGCACACCCCCGACGGCGACCACGCTGAGCAAGGCGAACAGCCACGTCCACCCCTGCCCGAGACCCCACAACGCCCCTTTGTTGTAGGTCGTGTGGAAGCAGAACGTCATCCAGCCGCCGAACAGGCTCTGGTTCCAGTCGCTGCGACCGTTGAGTCCGAGGTCGTCGAAGACGACGTTCTTCGTCCAGACGTCGAACGCGAATCCGCCCGCGGCGAGCAACAGGAACAACAGATACCGACTCGGCGGGAAGGACGCTTTCTCGCCAGTGGCCGGCTTGGTCATCGGTTCGCCTTCTCGCGCTTCCGTTCGCACTCGACGCACAGGTCGGCGTAGGGAATGGCACGCAACCGCGGCTTCGGGATACGGCTCTTCGCCGGGGTCGTCCCGGCTTCCAAGCACATCGGGCAGACACCGTAGCTGCCATCCGAAATCCGGGATAGAGCAGCATCGATCTTCTCGATGACGTCCCGGTCGTTGGCGGCCACGCGGAGGGCGAACTCCTGTTCGTACGCCTCGGTCCCCAACTCCGCGAGGTGCGTCGGCTGCCGAGAGTCGGCCCCCTCGGCATGGTCGAGTGCGCCGTGTTCCAAGTTCTGGACGTCGCCAGAGATGCGCGCACGCAACACGAGGAGGAGTTGCTTGAACTCGACGAGATCCGATGCTTTGTACATCGACGCTTCCGGGAACGATTCCAAGTCACTTCATGGAGCGAGCCGCGTATTATGAACCGGTCCCGGAGGTGGGTCAACCAGCGGCGAGCCGTCGTCGGACCGTCCCCTGCGTCGGAATCGAATTGACGGCCCTCGAACCTCCTGATAACTCGACGCTCGGCACACGCGACAGTTCGTTCGTGGGAGGCACCGATGTCACGTCGACACTTCGTTTCCGGAAGCACGCTGCTGGTGTTGGCGGCTCTGGGGG
Source organism: Planctomycetaceae bacterium (assembly GCA_028284885.1). Taxonomy (GTDB): domain Bacteria; phylum Planctomycetota; class Planctomycetia; order Planctomycetales; family Planctomycetaceae; genus JANQQW01. The sequence goes on along the minus strand of JANQQW010000082.1, from coordinate 43,502 downwards.
CCTGGTGCGCTCCCACCCGGGCAGAGACGCCAAGCCTGACGTTCCGGTCAATCGAGCCGTCGTCGGTCGTCCGTTTTCGGGTGACGGACGGCGAGCGAGCCGTTCCCGACCGGTTTCGGCTGGACGACCACGAGTTCGGAGCGACTTCCAAGGTCCTGAAGACCGTCGGAGCCGTCCGTTCCTACGACGTCACCCTGCCGTCTCCCGTCCGGACCGGGTTCGCGAAGAACGACGTTGTGCACGGACGGTACTTCCAGCCGGCCGGCGAGGGGCCGTTCCCGGCCTGCGTGCTGCTCCACGAGTTGGACGGCAACCTGTGGCTGGTGCACTTCGTCTCGGACATGCTCGCCCGTCGGGGGGTTGCGACACTCGCGATTGCGATGCCCTTCTACGGTGAACGACGGGACGAGAAGTCCTCACGACGAATGATCTCGTTCGACCCTGACTGGACGGTCGCTTCGGTTCGGCAGGCCGTTCTCGACACGCGTCGGTCGGCAGCGTGGATGGCGGGTCGTCCGGAGATCGACGCCGACCGGATCGGGGTGGCCGGCATCAGTCTCGGGGGGTTCGTCGCCTCCGTCGCAGCGGCTGCCGAGCCGCGGTTCTGCCGCGCGGCGATCGTCCTCGCGGGCGGTGGCGTCGCCGATCTGATCTGGGAGCACGAGAACCCGGTCGCCGAGGGCTTCCGCAAGCACTGGAAGTCCCGCGGAGGCACGCGGGCGTCGCTCGTCGAGGCCCTGAAGCCGGTGGAACCGACGACCCACGCCCAACGGCTCGACAAGCGGCCCGTCCTGATGATCGCCGCGAAGGACGACGAGATCGTCCCGAGGAAATCGACGATGTCGCTGGTCGAGGCACTCCCGCAGAAGCCGGAGATCGTCTGGTTGGACGCCGGCCACATCACGGCGATCTTCCATCTTCGCCTTGAGATCGACCGCCTCAGCGGGTTCCTCAGCGCGGAACCGAACTGACACCTTTTGATCGGTGTCTCCGGAACCCGTTCTTCCGATGCGGCTTGCGCCGAGGGTCCGTCGCGGCGCGTCGGCCGGGATTTTCGTCAATCTCGGTCTGTTTGACGCCGTTTCGGTTGATTCCCCAATCTCGCGACACCACCATGTCCCGCAATTCGGGGCGACCTGCCTTTCCAGACACGGAGGTCCCCCTGCTCGTCGAAGCAGTCAGCCGTCGTGTGGACGGTGGGTTTCGCCGGGCTGAACCTCGACGTTCACCAGGGAACTCGAACAAGGGATTCGACCATGAACAAGTACTGGCTCTTCGCAGCGGCTGCCCTCGCCTTCCTCCTGCCCCAGGACGCCGAGGCCGGTCGTCGCTGCTACAAGAAGCGCTGCTACGTCCGCTACAGCTCCTGCTCGACGAACGCCTGCTCGACGAAGTCCTGCACCACCTCCGCCTGCTCGACGAGCGCATGCTCGACCGGCGCCTGCTCGACCGGCGGTTGCACGACCGCGGCCTGCTCGACCAGCAGCTGCTCCCCCTGCAAGTCCTCCTGCCGCACCGTCAGCTACAGCAGCTGCAACACCTGCTCGAAGAGCGCCTGCAGCACCTGTAGCTCGTCCGCCGGCTGCTCGACCTGCAACACGGGAGCGGCCGCCGAACCCGGCGAGGTCCAGGACGTTCCGTCCGTTCCCGCCCCTGGCAAGCCGGGCAAGAAGGTGGAGAACGCCCCCAAGAAGCCCACGAAGGAGCAGCCGGAGGCCTGAGTGCCCTCGTCGCCGTGAGCTCACCGAACGGGTTGGCGGACGTTCCGCCAGCCCGTTCTGCGTGCGCCCGTTCGCACGCGGGCTTGTTCTTCGCGCCGCCGAGCACGCTCACTATCATCCCGCGATCCAACGAGTTCGGGCTTCCTCCGAGAGTCGCATCGTGAAAGTTGCCGTCATAGGAACCGGTTACGTCGGGCTGGTCACGGGGACCTGCTTTGCCGAGAGCGGCAACCACGTCACCTGCGTCGACATCGACCCGGACAAGGTCGAGTCGCTGCGGAAAGGCCGCATTCCGATCTACGAGCCTGGGCTCGAGGAACTCGTGCTCCGGAACTCCAAGGCCGGGCGGCTCGACTTCACGACCGACTACGCCGAGGCCGTCCCCGGAGCCGAGGTCGTGTTCATCGCGGTCGGCACCCCGCAGGGAGACGACGGAGCCGCCAACCTGAAGGGTCTCTGGTCCGTCACCGACTCCCTCGCCCCGCACCTCGACGAGGACGCACTCGTCGTCACCAAGAGCACCGTCCCGGTCGGCACGAATCGCAAGGTCTACGAGCGGCTGAAGAAAGAGACGGGCCGCGAGCAGAAGGTCGCCAGCAACCCCGAGTTCCTCAAGGAAGGGGCGGCGATCGACGACTTCACGAAGCCGGACCGCGTCGTCGTCGGCGTGCTGGACCCGGCCCACGCCGAGCCGCTCCGCGATCTCCACGCCCCGTTCCTCCGAACTGAACGGCCGTTCCTCGTCACCGGGCTCGAGTCGGCGGAGATGATCAAGTACGTCGCCAACTGCATGCTGGCGACGAAGATCAGCTTCATCAACGAGATGGCCAACCTCTGCGAGCTCGTCGGGGCCGACGTGAACGACGTCCGCCGCGGCATCGGTCACGACCAGCGGATCGGCTTCCAGTTCCTGTTCCCCGGCGTCGGCTACGGCGGCAGCTGCTTCCCGAAGGACGTCCGGGCCCTGATGGCGGTCGCCGAGCAGCACGCCTACGAGACGCACCTGCTCGATGCGGTCGACTCGGTCAACACCCGTCAGAAGCACGTCCTCTTCCGCAAGATCGACGAGCACTTCGGCGGCGAGCTTTCCGGGCGAACCGTCGCCGTCTGGGGCTTGTCCTTCAAGCCGCGAACCGACGACATCCGCGAGGCCCCGGCACTCGAACTCGTGCGGAGCCTCCTGAACGCCGGGGTCGGCGTCCGCGTGCACGACCCCGTCGCGATGGACAACGTCCGCAAGGAGATCGGCGACGTCGTGACCTACTGCGACACGCCGGAGGAGACGCTGGACGGGGCCGACTGCCTGGCGATCTGCACCGAGTGGAACGAGTTCCGGAACCCCGACTTCGACGTCGTGAAGTCCAAGCTGTCGGAACCGGTCGTCTTCGACGGCCGCAACCTGTACGACACGAAGAAGATGGCCGACCTCGGCTTCCACTACGACGGCATTGGACTGAAGAGTGGGTAGTGGATGGTTGGTAGTGGGTAGCAAGCCCCACTATCGCCGCCGCACCCAACTCCCACCCACTACCAACTACCCACTACCAACTTCCCCACCATGCTCGAAGCCGAACTGAAGCAGTCCTGCCAAGACCTGATCGATCGCATCGTCAACCTGCGAGACTCTCTTTGACTTGCCGGTCAAGGAGGCTCGCGTCGAGGAGATCAACGGCCTGATGGCCCAGCCGGACTTCTGGGACAACCAGGAGTCCGCGCAGAAGATCGTGGGTGAGTTGAGCGCTCTGAAGTCGGCGATCAAGCCGGTGGAGGACCTCTCGGCCGCCGCGGACGACATGGGCGTGCTGCTGGAGTTCGCCGAGGAGGATCCGGACAGCGTCCCGGAACTCGAGCGAACGGCCGAGCGGGTGAACAGAGAGCTCGAGGCGGCCGAGCTGCAGGCGATGCTCTCGGGTTCGATGGACCACTACGGTGCCTACGTCGCCATCCAGGCGGGCGAGGGCGGAGCGGACAGCATGGACTGGGCGGAGATGCTGCTCCGCATGTACCTCCGCTGGGGCGAGAAGAAGGGCTACAAGGTCTCGCTGCTCGACCGTTCCGACGGCGAGGAGGCCGGCATCCACAACGCGACGATCCAGATCGACGCCCCGTACGCCTACGGCTGGCTGAAGGGCGAGAACGGCAACCACCGGCTGATCCGCATCAGCCCGTTCGACTCGGCCGGCCGTCGGCAGACGTCGTTCGCCGCAGTCGACGTGACCCCCATCCTCGACGACACGATCGAGATCGACGTCGACTGGGACAAGGACGTCCGCGAGGACACCATGCGGGCGGGCGGGGCCGGCGGGCAGCACGTCAACAAGACGGAGTCCGCCATCCGGCTCACGCACCTCGAGACGAACACGGTCGTCTACTGCCAGACCGAGCGCAGCCAGCACCAGAACCGGGCGAACGCCCGTAAGATGCTGACGGCGAAGCTGTACCAGCTGGAGGTCGAGAAGCAGGAGGCCGAGGTCGCGGCCCGGCGCGGCGAGAAGTCGAAGATCGGCTTCGGCGGCGAGACGGCCCGCAACTACGTGCTGCACCCCGACCAGTTCGTGAAGGACACCCGCACGAACTACAAGGTGGGCAACCCGCAGCCGGTCCTCGACGGCGACCTCGACCCGTTCCTCGAGGAGCACCTGCGGTGGGCGATGCAGAAGGACTGAATCGCACTCAGCCCCGGATGCGTCCGCAGACGTGCTGGGCCGACTGCAGCAGCACGCAGGAGTCGACCGCGGCCAGCACGCGGTCGACCTCCTCGGGGCCTTCGAGCGGCACGATCCCGAGGTCCTCGACCGCGGCCGGGTCGTGCCGGCTGAGGAGGTAGACGTCGGCCCACGAGGCGGCCCGGGCGAGCTGCGTCGCGGCGACGAAGTCGTCGGGGGCCAGTTCGCGGAGCGGGCGGAGGGCGTCGCCCGGGGACTCGCAGCGGGCGACGAGGTTCAGCCCTTCGCCGAACGGCTCGTCGATCTCGCTGAGCAGCACGATCTTCCCGCCGCTGGCGACGAGGTTTCGTGCAGCGGCGGCCGCGGCGGCGACCTGTCGCCAGCCGTGCCCGCCGGCGTCCGCGTCGACGGCGGCCACCACGGCGTCCGGGCGTTCGTCGAGTTCGATTCGCCAGTGCTGGTTGAGGTAGTGCTTCGCGAGTCCGAACGTCGGCTCGCAGGCGCCGGCGACGACGTGCGAAGCCCCGTCGCCCGCCGCCGGCACGACTTGAACCGTGAACATCGAGCCGAGCAGCCAGCCGATCTCGTCGGCAAGTTGCCGCAGCGGCCGCTGGTCGTCCGGGTCGAGTTCCTCGTGCCCGCGACCGCGGGCCCGGGCGGCCGCCTCGGTGTTCGAGAGGGCCGGGTAGAGCACGCTGTTCGTCCCGCGGTAGCCGATCAGCGAGTCGTACCCGACCGTTCCGACGGAGAGCACGACGTCCGCCTCGACGATCTCGCGAGCGAGGTAGACCCGCTCGCCGGAGGCGGCGTTCGCCAGGTACGAGTGCCGGTCGCGGTCCTCGGGATCGTGTCGGATCCAGGGGGCGGCCTCGCGGACGTCGGTCGGCAGACCGCGTCGCGGGTCCGGGGCGTGGCCGTTCAGCGGCGAGACCGGCTGGACGACCATCAGGTCCTCCGCCTCGATGCCGGCGTTCGACAGCACGCCCCAGAGCGCCGCGACGATCTCGGCGTCGCCCGGCGTGTCCACGTCGAGTGCGATCGCCACGCGGTCGCCCGGGACGACGGCTCGGGAGAGGGGCGGAAACTCCACGGGGTGTTCGAGGGCCGTCGCCACCTCGGCCTCCAGCCGCGGCGCCGCTCGAGGGGCTTCGAGCACGGCGACCACTCGGTCCGCCTCGAGGTCGCACTGGAACGAGTTGCCTCGCCCGTAGTGGAGTTGTCGGTTCGTCGCGTTCACTTCGGTCACGGTCGTCGGGGATCGGGCGGACGTTCCCGCCACGGGAGTCTCGCCGTATAGTAGGACCGGTCGTCGGGCGGTCAATGCGGCCCGGCGAGTGCCGACCACTCCGCTTCCCGGATCCGCCGGTTCGTGACCGCCGCGCCGCTGAACGAAGACGACCGCGACATGCTCGCCCTCCAAGGGGGGGACGAGTCCGCGTTCACGTCGCTGGTGAGCCGTTACGAGGGCCAGCTGTTCGGCTTCTTCCTCCGCAACACGCGAGACCGGCAACTGGCCGAGGACCTCGTGCAGGAGACGCTGCTGAAGGTCTACAACCAGTCCTGGGACTACCTGCCCCGCGGGAAGTTCCGGGCGTGGATGTACCGCGTGGCCCGCAACCTGATGATCGACGACCACCGCAAACGGTCGCACGACGCGTTGATTCGCGCCGCCAAGGGCTCGCGCGACGAGTCCGACGACGCGATGGCCCGGATCGCCGGGGACCTGCTCTCGCCGCCGGAAGTCGCCCACGGCTCGGAGCTGGCCGACATCGTGGACGAGCTGCTGGGCCAACTGCCGACCGAGCAGCGAATCACGTTCGTGATGCACCACACGAGCGGCATGTCGCTGCCGGAGGTGGCCGAGGCGACCGACGTGCCGTTGCCGACCTGCAAGAGCCGGCTGCGGCTCGCGCGCGAGAAGCTGCGAGCCGGGCTGGCTCGGTACGGAATCACCACCGACAGCGGAGCGGACGGCACGTGACGCGAGACGACCGATTGCAACAATTGTCCCGAGGAGCCGAGCGACGTCCGCGTGGAAATCCAACGTGGTCGTGATCCACGGCCGGACGCGCGCCGTTCCCCCGCCTCGGGGCCCCGAGCACACCGACAACCCCGCCTTGGACTGCGACACATGGCCTACTTCAGCCGGCTGACCGAGATCGTGACCTGCAACCTGACTGCCCTGCTCGAGGGGCAGGAGGATCCGGTGGCCGCTCTCGCGGAGATCGCCGACGAGATGCGGGAGGGGGTCGAGGGAGCCACGCGGAGCGTCGGGACGGCGGACCGCAACGTGCAGAAGCTGGAGTCCGAGGTCGGCGAAGTCCGCAAACAGATCGGCCAGTGGACGGACGAGGCGAAGGCACTCGTCGAGAAGAACGACGAGGCCGGGGCGCGGAACGCGTTGATTCGCCGCCAGGAGTGCCAAGCCGTCGTCGACGGTCTCGAACAGCAGCTGCAGTCGGCGATCGCCACCCGGGACCACCTGCGGACGACGCTCCGGGCGCTGGAGGCGCGGTTGGCGGACGCGCTGCGGAAGCAAGCGGAAGTCGGCACGCCCGAGGCGGACGACACGGACGCGCGCTCCGGCGCGGCGCGGCACGACGACGCGCGGGTTCCGGAGGCGTCGAGCGAGATCGACTTGGAACTCGCCGCGCTCAAACGCGAGATGGGCGTCTCCGACTGAGCGGCGACCTCAGACCAGTTCCCGCAGCGCGTCGAGGAACGTGTCGATCTGCTCGTCGGTGCCGACGGTGATCCGCAGGCCGTCGATCGTCGTCGCCGTGTCCGCTCCCGCTCCCGGGAACGACATGTAGCGGATCAGGATCTTGCGGTCCTTGAGCGCCTCGTAGAGTTCCCTGTGCCCGCCGCCGGGCCGGGTGCACCAGACGAAGTTCGACTGACTCGGGACCGGGTCGAATCCGAGTTCCGCGAGGGCCGTGGCCAACCGGGCCCGCGTGAGCCGAACCCGCTCCACGTTCGACCGCATCCCCTCGAAGTCCTCGAGGGCGGCGGTCGCGGCGGCGATGCTGACCGTGTCGCAGTTGTAGCTGTCCTTGACCTTCCGCATCCCGCGGATCAGGTCCGGATGGGCGACGGCGTAGCCGAACCGAATGCCGGCCAGGCTGAACGACTTGCTGAACGACCGCGTGACGACGAGCCGGTCGCCGACCGACGACTGCAGCAGTTCCCCGCGGTGCGGTTCGTCGGCGAAGTCGCCGTACGCCTCGTCGAGGACGAGCATCCCGGCCTCGGGGCACAATCGCAAGACGTCGTCGTCGGACCAGCGGTTGCCGGAGGGGGAGTTCGGGTTGGGAACGAAGACCAGCTTCGACCGGGCCACCGTCTCCGCGGCCGCCTCGTGGTCCCAGGACCAGTCGGGCCGCAGGTTCATCCGTTCGATCTTCGCCCCCTGAATGTCGGCGAGCGTCTCGTAGAGCACGTAGCTGGGGTAGGGGTAGGCGATCGTCTCACCGGGGTCGACGAACGAGCGGACGAGGATCGTCAGGTTCTCGTCGCTGCCGTTCGCCGGGAGAATCCAGTCGGGGTCGAGCCCCAGCCGGTCGGCGGCCACCTGACAGAACCGGCGGGCGAGCGGGTCCGGGTAGACGTTCAGTCGTCCCTCCGCGGCCTGCTTGATCGCCTCGACGACCCGCGGCGAGGGGGGGTAGGGGTTCTCGTTCGTGTTGAGCTTCGTCCAGCCGGTTTCCTGCGGCTGCTCGCCGGGGACGTAGCCCGCGATGCGGTCGATCTCGGGTCGGAACAGGGACATCGTCGCTGCCTGGGGTCCGCGGAGGTTCTTGGTTCGTCTCGCTCGGCAGGCCCGTGGCTCCGCCACCGCACGCCGACTCGACTCACGCGTTCCGCTCACGGACTTCGTGTCCGCTCGCTGCGCAGAAAAAGGGCCCGTGGAGACACCACGGGCCGAGAGAGCCGCCGAAGGGACTTGAACCCTTGACCTGCGCATTACGAGTGCGCCGCTCTACCAACTGAGCTACAGCGGCATGAAGGAGACTCTAGCGACCCTCGCGGGCGAGAACAACGGCTCTCGCCGTCCGAAACGACACGGAATCGCGGCGGAAGTTCGCGAATCGTCAGGACCTTCCGAACCGGGCCCGTGGCTGGTTGCCGCTCGACTCGGCAGCGGCTACAAACGGCGGCGCTCGACCCCGTGCATCACCCAGAGAGTCGTTCCAGCGAAGGAAGTCCCATGAAGCCGCCTATTCGCGTCGCCGTCACCGGAGCCGCCGGGAACATCGGTTACGCCCTCGTGTTCCGCCTCGCGAGCGGTGCGATCTTCGGGCCGGACCAGCCGGTCGTCCTGCACCTCGTCGAGATCCCGCCCGCCTTGTCGGCTCTCGACGGCGTGGAGATGGAGCTCGACGACTGTGCCTTCCCGACGCTCGCCGGCGTGGTCAAGGCGGACAGCGACCACCTCGAGGACGGCTTCGCCGACTGCAACTACGTCCTCTGCGTGGGCAGCGTGCCGCGGAAGAAGGGGATGGAACGGGGCGACCTCATCCGCGTGAACGGCCCGATCTTCACCAGCGCCGGCAAGGCGATTCAGGCGGCCGCCGCGAAGGACGTGCGGGTGCTCGTCGTCGGCAACCCGTGCAACACGAACTGCCTGATCGCGATGCACAACGCCCCCGACGTCCCCCGCGACCGCTGGTACGCGATGACGCGGCTGGACCAGAACCGGGCGATGACCCAACTCGCCCAGAAGGCCGGCAAGCCGGTCGCCGCGGTGAAGAACGTGACCATCTGGGGCAACCACTCGGCCACGCAGTTCCCCGACTTCTTCCACGCCACCATCGACGGCACGCCCGCCCCCGAGGTCATCACCGACCACGACTGGCTGAAGGGCGAGTTCATCAGCACGGTGCAGAAGCGCGGGGCCGCCGTCATCGAGGCCCGTGGGGCTTCCTCCGCGGCGTCGGCGGCGAACGGGGCGCTCGACAGCCTCGTCAGCATGGTGAACCCGACGCCGGCCGGCGAGTCGTTCAGCAACGCCGTCTGCAGCGACGGCAGCTACGGCGTCGACGAGGGGCTGATCTTCGGCTATCCGCTGACCAGTGACGGCAGCACGCACTCCATCGTGCAGGGCCTCGAGCACGACGAGTTCGCCCAGGCGAAGATCGACGCGACGCTCGCCGAACTTCGCGAGGAGCGGGACACGGTGAAGGACTTGCTCGGCTGAGCGACGTACAATCGGACCGTTCCGAACGGAGACGTTCCGATGTCGTGTCGCGTCCTGACCAGCTGCCTCGGACTGTGCGTTCTGGGGTTCGCCGGCTGTGCCTCGCACGTCGAGTGGGCACCGGACTCCAAGTCGTTCCTGTACTCGCACCAAGACGGCCGCATCCTGCGGTACGACGTCGCGACGCGGGAGTCGAAGGAGGTCGTCCGTACGAAGGCGGTCGGCGACGACTGTTGGCCGGTCTACTCGCAGCGGGCGAAGGACGGGCTGATTGTGTTCGCCGAGTCGGTGACGGTCGGAGACGGCGGCCGTCGCGTCCGCACGACGCTGCACTACGTCCAGTCGGACGGGACACCGCTGCGGACGCACAGCCTGGTCTGGGTGGCGAGCGAAGACGAGAGCCGCACGCCCGAGCCGACGGTCTCCTACGTGGAGTGGTCGCCGAAGGGGTCGCACGTGCTGTTGACGACCAAGTCGTCGGTCGCGCTGCACGACTTCGCAGGAGGCCGGTTCACCGTTCACGAGGAACTCGCCCCGGCGATGCCCTTCATGCTGGGGGCGTCGCCGTGGCGGCCCGACGGAGCCGGGTTCCTCGCCACCAAGACGGCCGACTCCGACGAGGACGACGTCTACTTCGTCACGCTGGACGGGAACTCGCATCTGCTGAAGGGGCCGAAGTCGGATGACGACGATGCGGAGGAGGGATGGCCGTTCGGCGAGTGGAGCGAGAACACCCTCGTCACGGTGATCGGCAAGCGGGAGTACCGATTCGACACGACGGCGAGGACGGCCGAGCATCGCGTTCGCGACACTGCCCGAAAACCCCGTTGGAAGGTCGGCCGCGCGAGCGTCGAGGTGGAGGGAATCGGGGACAACGCGACGGTGACCTGGACCAACGGGACGAAGCAACTCGTCGTCACCCGGAAGCTCGGACCGGTCTTCTCGTCCGCCACCGGCCCCGTCGTCCCCTCGCCGGACGGCCAACGGGTCGTCGTGGTCGGGAAGAGCGGGCTCGTCGTCGTCGGGGAGTCGGGCGTGCTCGATCGCATTCCGGTCGCTCCGAACGGCGACGACGGCAACCAGTGACCCGTTCTTCCGATCTCGGCCTACAGCGGTGACGGCAGCAGGAACGTGTGGTTCAGCAACTGCTCGAAGCGGCCGTGTTCCGCCGCGAAACGGGTGAAGTAGAGCAGGAAGACGTACGCCGTCAGCAGCGGCATCATCAGCAGCCAGTCGCCCCACCGCCACAGGAAGTGGGCCGGCTCGTCGCGGAGCATCGCCTGCCCGTACGCCCAGCCCACGATCAACCGGGCCGGCCACATGCTGACGACGAACACCGTCGTCGCCATCCAGCGAGCGTCACCCGGCAGCGCGGCGATCTTCAGCAGGTACAACGGCAGCGAGAGCACGTAGACGACCAGCACCGCCAGCAGCCAGCAGAGCGGGGCCCGCCGGAACGCGTGTCGAACGGTCTTCAGTTCGAAGCCCGCGGAGAGCCGGTCCTCGGCCGCGAACCGAGCCTGCAGGAATGGCAGCCAAGCCGCGACGGGAATCAACAACAGCGATCCGACGACGGCGAGAACGAAAGTCGCCCCGGCATGCTCAGGCTGGGCGACGAGCAGGGCCGCCGGGACGAACAACCACGCCAACCCGACGACGCAGCCACGGGCCCCCAGCCAGAACCGCTGGCGAAGCCGCATCTCCGCGGCGAATCGACCGACGTTCCGTTCGGCCGTCTCCCAGTAGTCCCGCTCCCGCCACCGTTGCCACAGCCACCGCACGTTCTTGATCGGCCGGAAGAAGTTCGAGAACTTGCCGCCGCGGGCCAGCGAGAGACAGAGGTGAACGGCCACGAACAGGGTGAACAGCCCGGCGAACGACTCCATCCGCCCGGTGGCAGGCGACGACGGGTCGATGACGGCGGCGTCCCGTGCAGCGGCGTTCAGCAGGGCGACCGGCAGGAGGAACATCCCGAAGGCGACGACGATCGAACCGAACCGGGGAGCCAGCCCCAGCATCGGGAACCCGTCGCGGATGCGGCCGCTCCGTCCGACCCGCCCCTCCGCCTCGAGCAGGTACCCCAGAGCGTAGAGGTTCAGGATGGGAACGGCCGCCACGACCGCCAGAAACAGCACGAGACTCGCGATCCCGTAGCAGCGTGCTCCGATCCACCCGACCGTGGCGAACGGTCGCTCGAACGGCGACGGGAAGGGCGGTACGGCCCAGTCGCCGGACGTGTCGTCCTGTTCGTCGGCGAAGTCCGCGTGCTCCGCGAAGTCGATCGCCGGAACGTCCGACGACTCGGCCTCCGCCTCGGCGACGGCCTGTGTCGCGACGACTTCCACGGGAGCGAGTTCGAGATCACGCGACATCGGGCGGCACCCGGACCAACGGACGGTTCTCCTCGATGTACTCGGCCGGACGCGATACGGTTTCAGGAACTCCGTCGATCGGCGCCCGAGATCGACGGCCACGAACGGCGGGGGGAGTCGTGTCACGCGATCTACGAGCGGAAGCGGTCGAGATCTGGAAGGCGGGGGTCGAGGCGATCGACTCCGAACGCCTGGTCCGCGAGTCCGTCTCGCTGCAGGACGGGGAACTCCGCGTTCTCGGCGAGGCGATTCCGCTCGACGAGATCGACCGGGTCGTCGTGGTCGGTGGCGGGAAGGCCGGGGCGGGGATGGTCGCCGGTGTGGAGGCGGTGTTCGACGCGGCCGGCGAGAGCGACCGGCTGACGGGCTGGGTCAACGTCCCGGCCGACTGCGTTCGTGCGACGGCACGCGTTCGACTGCACGCCGCCCGCCCGGCCGGGCGGAACGAACCGTGTGCCGAGGGAGTCGAAGGGACGCAACGTATCCTGGAACTCGCCGGCTCGCTCGGCCCACGCGACGTGGCCGTCGTCCTGATCTCCGGCGGCGGAAGCGCCTTGCTGCCCGCTCCCGTCGACGGCATCTCCCTCGCCGACAAGCAGGCCGTCACGCGAACACTCGCGAGCGCCGGCGCGACGATCAACGAGTTGAACACGGTCCGCAAGCACCTCTCGGCGCTCAAGGGCGGCGGACTCGCCCGCGTGGCGGCCGGGGCGCGCCGGGTGTACGCGCTGGCGATCTCGGACGTGATCGGCGACCCGCTCGACGTGATCGCCTCCGGACCGACCGTGGCCGACACGACGACGGCCGCCGACGCCCTCGCGGTCCTCGACCGGTTGGCCCCGTCCGTCGGGGCGATTCCCGACTCGGTCCACGCGGTTCTGCGGGCCGCCGCAGCCGGTGCGGAGCCACGAGGCGTTCCGGCGAACGTCGTGACCCACGTGGTCGGGAGCAACGCCGTTGCCCTCGCGGCCGCGGCGAAGCGGGCGGACGAACTCGGCTACGAAGTCCGTTCGCTCGGCTCGGAGAACGCCGGCATCGCGGCGGAGGTGGGGCGGGACCTTGCGAACGACTGTCGGCGGATTCGTGACGATGAGACGACGCCGCAACCCGTCTGCCTGCTCAGCGGTGGAGAGCCGACGGTTCGACTCGCGGAGACCGACCGCCCGCGAAAGGGAGGCCGCAACCAGGAGTTGGCTCTCGCGGCCCTCGTCGAGCTCTGGGACGACGGGCTCGACCACGTCGTGGTGCTGTCCGGCGGGACGGACGGCGAGGACGGTCCGACCGACGCCGCCGGCGGGGTCGCCGACGCCGCCGTGCTCGCGAAGGCCCGCGAACGGAACCTCGACCCGACCCCGCATCTCGCGATCAACGACTCCTACACGTTTCTCGATCCGGTCGGCGGGCTGTTGAAGACCGGGCCGACGCACACGAACGTGATGGATCTTCGCGTGGCCCTCGTCGATCGCTGACGCTGCCGGTTTGCATTGCGCCGGAGCCGCCGCGACAATCCACGTTCACGCTGTACACCCACCCGGAGCACCCCACCATGCCCGCGAAGACCGCCCTGACCGCCCTCCTCGTCGCCGTTGCCGCGACGACCACGTTCGCCGAGGAGAAGACCGTCGAGGTCAAGGACCTCACGCTGACCGTTCCCGAGGGCTGGAAGCAGACGAAGCCCGCGAGTTCGCTGCGGCTCGCCCAGTTCGAGATCCCGACTGCCAAGGGAGACTCCGAGGCCGCCCAGCTTGCCATCTTCTCGTTTCCCGGTGGCGGTGGTGGCGTGAAGGGGAACCTTCCCCGGTGGCTCGGCGAGTTCAAGACCGACGGCCGCAAGGTGGTGCTGAAGGAGGGGAAGGGCTCTCAGGGCGCGTACGTGCTCGCGGACATCAAGGGGGAGCACATCGGCACGTCGTTCCGCCGCCGCCCGAAGCCGCTGAAGGACGGCCGACTGCTCGGCGCGATCGTCACCATCGAGGGGAAGGGCATCTACTTCCTGAAGCTGGTCGGCCAGGACGCCACGATCGAGGCCGCCGCCAAGGACTTCCGGGCGGCGATCGGAGCGGATGCGAAGAAGGAGAAGGACTACGAGCCGAGCCTCTGACTCGTGCGGTGTTGTTCTTCACCACGAAGCACGCGAAGAGCACGAAGGATCAGAGGACGAAGCGTTTGATGCCGTCCTTGAGCTTGGTGACGTTGAAGTTCATCAGCAGGCCGACCTTCGAGCCGGCGAGCTTCATGTAGGTCAGGAGCTGTGCTTGGTGGATCGGCGCGAGTCGATCCACCGACTTCAGCTCGACGACCAGGTGATCCTCGACGAACACGTCGATTCGGTAGCCACAGTCGACCAGAACGTCCTTGTACCGGACCGGCTGTGGATGCTGCAGCCGAAACTCGATGCCTCGCGCACTTAGTTCGTGCGCGAGGCACTTTTCGTAGGCGGACTCCAACAGTCCGGGCCCCAACGCCCGATGCACGTCAATCGCGCAGCCAATGACGCGGTTCGAGAGTTCGTCGAATTCCACGGCTTCTCCTTCGTGCTCTTCGTGCCCTTCGTGGTGATCCTCCAACGTAGCCGATCCGACCGTCCCCCGGACCTCCCCACGGCCCGCGAACCCACTGCAGTGGTTCGCGGGCCGTGCCGATAACCGTGTTGGGAGAACCTCGGCCCACCGCGGAGGCGTGCCAACGACGGCGCGCGAAGGGCCGACGCGACACGGAGAGTCGACCTCATGGGACAAGCCGTCAACGTGCTCGCACTCGTCAAGGAGTCCGAGCGATACGTCTTCCTGTTCGACGACGAGAGCCCGGACGAGCTCTTCCGGCAGCTCGCCCGGTACGCTGCGGACGAGGAGATGAGCTTCACCTGGTACGACGCCGCGGTCCTCAGCCAGCGGGTCCGCAAACTCGTTCGCGACCGAAGGACCGAGGAGGCCGCCCCGGCCGTGACCAACCGGCTGCCCAAGGCGGCCTGAGGCGGCGATGTACGCCGACGTCGACGCCTTCCTCCGCTACCTGCGGATCGAGCGGAACTCCTCGGACCACACGCGGAAGGCGTACGCCGAGGACCTCGACCGGCTGCTGGAGTACTGCGCCGAGGAACTCGCCGGCATCCCCGAGGCCGAGGAGGTGACGACTCGCATGCTCCGCGGGTACGTCGCCTACATGCACGAGTGCGAGTACGCCCCGCGGACGATCGCCCGCCGGCTCGCCAGCCTGCGGAGCTTCTTCCGCTTCCTGCTCCGGGAGAACCGCGTCACACACGACCCGGCGAAGGCACTCCGCACCCCCCGCGTCGGCCGCCGGCTGCCGCACTTCCTGACGACCGACGAGGTCGGCCGCCTCCTCGACGCCCCGCCCGCGAACGAGCCGCTGGGTCTGCGGGACCGGGCCATCCTCGAGACGCTGTACTCCGCCGGGCTGCGTGTCGCCGAGCTCGTCGCACTCGACCTCGACGACTGGAACCGCGATGCCGACGTCGTCCGCGTCATCGGCAAGGGCCGCAAGGAACGCATCGCCCCGATCGGCAGCTACGCGTCCCGGGCCCTCGTGAACTGGATCGCGGTCCGCGAGCCGGTCGACGACCCCGACCACGCCCGGGCGATGTTCCTGAACCGCTTCGGCAAACGGATCACGACCCGCAGCGTTGGCCGCATGCTCGAGAAGTACCTCGGGCTCGCCGGGCTCAGCAGCAAGACCTCGCCGCACACCCTACGGCACAGTTTCGCGACGCATCTGCTCGACGGCGGGGCCGACCTGCGGAGCGTGCAGGAGCTGCTCGGCCACGCCAGCTTGAACACCACCCAGATCTACACCCACGTGAGCACCGAACGCCTTCGCGCGACCTACGAGGCCGCCCACCCGCACGCACTGAAGCCTTCCGCCTGACTCGGTTTCCGTCGTCGCGGGGAGCTCGCCGTCGGTGCTGGAATTCGGGGTGCGTCTCCACTAGAGTCGAAGTCCCGGAGAACGTGCGCCACGGGTCCGCCCGACGCCCACGTTCGCCGACTGCATTCTCCAGCGGGGTCGTCCCACCGCCCCCGTTCAGCCGCCGTTTCCCCCGACTGAACCCACGAGATTCCGCATGGCCGACCCCTCGGCAGCCGAGAACGTTCCCGCGGCCCTGGACGCCGTCGAGCTCGAGGAGTGGTTCGACTCGCTCGACGACGTCCTGCACCGCTACGGGCCCGCCCCGCTCCAGCACCTGCTCGTGCAACTGCAGCAGCGGGCCTACCTCCGCGGGGTGGCACTCCCCTTCACGGCGGACACCCCGTACGTCAACAGCATCCCGCCGCACCGGCAGCCGCGGTTCCCCGGCAACCGGGAGCTCGAACGCCGCATCAAGAGCATCATCCGCTGGAACGCCATGGCCATGGTCGTCCGGGCGAACAAGAAGTTCGACGGGCTCGGCGGCCACATCTCCACCTACGCCTCGTCCGCCACGCTCTACGAGATCGGCTACAACCACTTCTTCCACGGCCGGACCGACGACCACACGGGCGACATGGTCTACTTCCAGGGCCACGCCAGCCCCGGCATGTACGCGCGGGCATTCGTCGAAGGCCGGCTGGACGAGCAGCACCTCGAGAAGTTCCGACAGGAGATCCCGCGCGGCACGGGGCTCAGCTCGTACCCGCACCCGTGGCTGATGCCGGACTTCTGGCAGTTCCCCACGGTCAGCATGGGCCTAGGCCCCATCTGCTCCATCTACCACGCCCGGTTCCTCCGCTACATGGAGCACCGCGGCCTGCTGGACACGAGCAAGTCGCAGGTCTGGTGCTTCGTCGGCGACGGCGAGACCGACGAACCGGAGACCCTCGGGGCCATCACGCTCGCGAGCCGCGAGAACCTCGACAACCTCACCTGGGTCATCAACTGCAACCTTCAGCGGCTGGACGGGCCGGTCCGCGGCAACGGGAAGATCATCCAGGAACTCGAGGCCGCCTTCCGCGGTGCCGGGTGGAACGTCCTCAAGGTCGTCTGGGGCGACAACTGGGACCCGCTCCTCGCCGAGGACACCGAGGGCAAGCTCGTCCACCGGATGAGCGAGGTCGTCGACGGCGAGTTCCAGAAGTACGTCGTCGCCGGCGGTGCGTACATCCGCGAGAACTTCTTCAACACGCCCGAACTGAAGGCGATGGTGGACCACCTCTCCGACGAGCAGTTGGAGAAGCTGAAACGGGGCGGCCACGACCCGGAGAAGGTCTACACGGCCTACGCCGCCGCCATGGCGCACGAGGGAGCCCCGACCGTCATCCTCGCGAAGACGATCAAGGGGTACGGCCTCGGCGAGGCGGGCGAGGGCCGCAACGTCGCCCACAACGTGAAGAAGGCGAACGAGGACGAGCTGCGGCAGTTCCGCGACCGCTTCGGCATCCCCGTCGAGGACGAAGACGTCGACAAGGCGCCGTTCTACAAGCCGGCCGACGACAGCCCCGAGATGGAGTACCTCCGCGAACGCCGCGAATCGCTCGGCGGCTTCGTCCCGGCCCGCAAACCGAACGACGAGGGTCTGCCCGTCCCGTCCCGCGAGGACTTCGGCAAGTCGCTGGAGGGAAGCGGCGACAAGGAGGCCAGCACCACCATGGCGCTCGGCCAGTTGATTCGCGACTGCCTCGGCCACGACGAGGTCGGCCCCCGCATCGTCCCCATCATCCCGGACGAGGCCCGTACGTTCGGCATGGAGGGCCTGTTCCGCCAGTGCGGCATTTACGCCAGCAAGGGGCAGCTGTACGAGCCGGTCGACAAGGGCCAGCTGATGTACTACCGCGAGGCGAAGGACGGCCAGCTGCTGGAGGAGGGCATCAACGAGGCCGGCGCCATGGGCAGCTTCATCGCCGCCGGCACCAGCTACGCCAACCTCGGCTACCCGATGGTGCCGTTCTACATCTACTACTCGATGTTCGGCTTCCAGCGGGTCGGCGACCTCATCTGGTGTGCGGCCGACTCCCGCGTGAAGGGCTTCCTCTGCGGCGGCACCTCCGGGCGGACCACGCTCAACGGCGAGGGACTCCAGCACGAGGACGGCCACAGCCACCTCATCGCGACGACCGTCCCCACCCTCCAGTCGTACGACCCGGCCTACGCCTACGAGCTGGCCGTCGTCGTGCAGGACGGCCTCCGCCGCATGTACACCGAGAACGAGGAGATCTTCTACTACCTCTCGGTCTACAACGAGAACTACGTCCAGCCGCCGATGCCCGAGGGCTGCGAGGAGGGCATCCTCAAGGGGATGTACAAGATCTCCAGCACCGAGGGCGACGACACCGAGCGGTCGCACCGGCCGCAGATCTTCGGCAGCGGCACCATCCTCCGCGAGGCCCTCGCCGCCCAGGAGATCCTCGCCGGCAACTACGGCGTCGGCAGCGACGTCTGGAGCGTCACCAGCTACAGCCAGCTCGCCCGCGACGCCGCCGCCACGTCGCGGTGGAACCTGCTCCACCCGGGCGAGGAGCCGCGGAAGAGCTACCTCGACACCGTTCTCGACGGCGTGAACGGCCCGTTCGTCTCCACCAGCGACAACGTCCGCCTCGTGGCCGACCAGATTCGCGAGTGGATTCCGGGCGAGTACGTCGTCCTGGGAACGGACGGCTTCGGCCGCAGCGACACGCGACCGAACCTCCGTCGTCACTTCGAGGTCGACGCCGAGCACACCGCCTTCGCCGCGCTGAGTGCCCTCTCGCGACACTGCCAGTTCGAGAAGGACCGGCTGCCGAAGGTCGTCGAGGAACTCGGCCTAGACCCCGAACAGATCGACGCCGCGATCGCGTAGTGGTGGAGTGAGGAGAGTGGAGAGTGGAGAGTGCCGGACGGCTCTCTCGCCCCGCGATCCGACTCCGAACTCTCAACACTCAACTCTCATCTCCCAACGCCCATGTCCATCGAGTTCACGCTTCCCGAAGTCTCCGAGGGCGTCGAGTCCGCGGACGTGGCCAGCATCCTCGTCAGCGAGGGGGACACCGTCGCCGAGGAACAGGTGGTGATGGAGTTCGAGACGGAGAAGGCCGTCGTCGAGCTTCCGTGCCCACACGCCGGGACGATCACGAAGGTCCACGTCGCCGAGGGGGACAGCGTGGCCATCGGGGCACCGCTGCTGACGATCGAACCGGGCGACGGGACTCCCAAGGAGGACGCGTCGTCGGAGTCGAAGCCCGCCGAGGCACCCGCACCGAGCGAGTCGACGGAGGCCGCCGCACCGGCAGCGAAACCGGAGCCCGCTCCCACCGCGGCCGTCCCCCCCACGACGACGGCCGCCTCGACCAGCGAGGGAACGGTCCTCGCGACGACGGCCGAGTCCAAGTCGGGCGGACCGCCCCCCCCGGCGGCCCCGTCGACTCGTCGCCTCGCCCGGAAGCTCGGCGTCGATCTCCACGTCGTCAAGGGGTCGGCCCGCGGCGGCCGCATCACGGTCGAGGACGTGCAGGAGTACGTGCGGTCCGCCATGTCCACCGGCGGGAACGGCGCGGTCGCCACCGTCGGCGCGGCCCCCGGCGTCACCACCGCCATGGCGGCCCCGCCGCTCCCGGACTTCACCAAGTTCGGCCCGGTCGTCCGCGAGCCGATGAACAAGATCGCCCGCACCTCGGCGAACAACCTCTCCTACGCGTGGAACACCATCCCGCACGTCACGCAGCACGACCTCGTCGACGTGACCGACATCGAGGCGGCCCGCAAGCAGTACATGAACACGCTGGGCAAGAACGGCCCCAAGATCACCATGACGGCCGTCGCCGCCAAGGCCTGCGTCACCTGCCTCAAGGCGTTCCCCAAGTTCAACTCGAGCATCGACCTCGGCAGCGGCGAACTCGTCCTCAAGCAGTACTACCACGTCGGCATCGCCGTCGACACGCCGAACGGCCTGCTCGTCCCGGTCGTCAAGGACTGCGACAAGAAGTCGGTCGTCGAGATCGCCGAGGACATCACGGACCTCGCCGTCCGCGCCCGCGACCGCAAGGTCTCCATGGACGAACTGCAGGGGGCGACCTTCACCATCACGAACCTCGGCGGCATCGGCGGCACGTCCTTCACGCCGATCGTCAACCCGCCCGAGGTCGCCATCCTGGGCATGTCCCGCTACCAGAAGACGCCCGCCCTCGTCGACGGCCAGCTCGTCAACCGACTCATCCTGCCGCTGTCGCTCTCGTACGACCACCGGGTCGTCAACGGAGCCGACGCCGCCCGCTTCATCGTGAAGCTCAACCACGCCCTGTCGAACTTCTTCGCCCTCGCGATCGAGGGGTAGGCCGATGGGCTTCGTCGGCTTCCTGTTCGCGTCGATCGGCGGAGCCCTCGTCCTCTTCACCACCCCCGCGTTCGTGTACTACGGCAACGCGACGGCGGCCGTCGGGGCGTTCTTCGTCGGGATGAACATGGTCGTCAGCGGCGCGACGCTGAGCTACGTCGCGCTCATCTGGGAGGAACTCCGTCGCCAGCGAGACGCCCGGAAGCTGGACGACCGTGAGGACCCGGCGTGAACGACGACCTCTACTTCGAGCCGATCGGCCCGCTCGCCACGACCGCCCGAGTCGAGCGCGTGCTGGTCGCGGTCGGGGACCACGTCGTCGCCGATCAACCCGCGTTCGAGGTCGTGGACGGCGACGAACGGGTCACACTCCCCTGCCCGAGTCGGGGGAGGATCGCGGCGGTGCACGTCGAGGTTGGCCGCGAGATCACCGTCGGGGATCTCCTGTTGACCGTGACAGGCGTCGACAAGCCGCTGAACAGTTCAATGTCCTTGGACGGCGACGGGGTGATGCGAGGCGGGTGCGTGCTGCAAGTGTTGGCCGCGTTGATGCTGATCGGCCTCGTCGGCAGCTTCTTCGTCTACGGGCCCAGCCTGAGCTGGTTGCTGTTGCTGACAATGGTGTTCGGTCTCTACTACCTGGGCGTCCTGGGACGGTTCACGGCGCGGACGCTCGATGCAATCCTCCTGACGCAGGAACGGTCGTCCGACGAGCGACCGGAGTCCGAAGGTTGAGTGCCCACCGGAGGCGACGATGCCGTTCACCTACTGCCTCAACTCCAGCACGATCATGCCGACGCCGTTGTCGGAGAAGATCCGCGTCGCGGGGGAGGTGGGGTACGGGGCAATCGAAATCTGGCACGCGGACGTCGATGCGTTCGTCGCCGACGGCGGGACCGTGGCCGACGTTCGGAAGATGGTCGCCGACGCCGGGCTGTTCGTCCCGACGACGATCTTCCTGAAGGGCTGGTGGGACACGACGGGCGACGTCGAGCGGCGGGCCCTCGACGACGTCAGGCGGAAGCTCGCACAGGCGGCCGAACTGGGGGCGGAGTACAGCATCGCCGGGCCGCCACTGGGACTGGTCGACCTCGACGTCGGGGCCGAGCGGTACGCGAGCCTGCTGCGACTGGGCCGCGAGTTCGGCGTGAAGCCGATCTTCGAGTACCTCGGATTCGCCCAGGAGTTGAACACGATCGCCCGGGCGAGGCAGGTCCTCGAAGCGTGTGGCGAACCGGACGCGACGACGGTGCTCGACCCGTTCCACTGCTTCCGCGGCGGCGGTGGCATCGAGGACGTCGCCACCCTGCGAGCCGACCAGATCGCCGTCTCCCACTTCAACGACGCCCCCGCCTTTCCCCCACGGCCGCTCCAGCACGACCCCGACCGCGTGATGCCGGGCGACGGCGTGGTCGACCTGAACCGCTTCTGCGAACTCCTCGCCGCCACCGGCTTCGACGGCTGCCTGTCGCTCGAACTCTTCAACCGACGGTACTGGGCGATGGACCCGCACGAGGTCGCACGACTCGGGCTGGAGAAGATGCGGTCGATCGTGGAAGCATGAGCGAGTTGCCGCACCGCACGGGCACCACTTGGCTCACTGACGCGCAACTCGTCCTGCTCGACGAGATGTTCTCGGTCCACGTGCCCTTTCGCCTCCTGCGGGAAGAGACGTTTCGACCACAGTTCAACGTCCCCTACTCGCATGGTTTCAACGACGCGGAACTGGAGGCTCAGCTCAGAGCGTTGTGCAATCGAGGTGTGCTCGGATCCAAGACCCGGGACGACAGCATGACCACCTACACGCTGTCGCAGGCTGGTGGTGCACTCTGGTCCGAGGAGCGTGCCCCCATCTGGAGTCGCTACGTTTCGACAAGACATGGCCGGACCCACTCAGGCCTCGACCAGTTCCGAGTCGTGGGCGAGGTCCGTGAGGTCGTTGAGCAGTTCGTCGACTACGCAGTTCGCACGCCTCTCAAGATTCGCGAGATCCGCTTGCACGACTGCGGTCTACTCCCGTGGCGATCGTTCCCAAGCGTGTTCGCCTTGTTCGTGACCTACGCCGAAAAGAGGAAGTGGGGGCCCACCGAGCTTGAGGAGTACTCAGAGGAGCACGAGCGGCGAAGAGGTTGCCTTTCCGATCGAACGTGGTGGCAGAAGGTCGGGCAACTTCAGAAGTTCATCGACGTATGAAGAGCCCTCCGCGGATTTGCGGGAACGGGAATCCGTTGCGTGGCGTCGTATTCTCAACTTCACGTTGCCCCCGAGGAGACGAACCGTGCGACGACTACCTCTGTTCTGCGTTCCACTGCTTCTCGCGGCGACCGTGGCACTCGCCGAGGAACCCGGCTACCGGGTTCGTGTCGATCTCGTCGACGGGTCCCGAGTCGTCGGGACGCCGGAGAACACGTCGCTGAAGGTGGACATCGGGTTCGACGAACTCGAGGTGCCGCTGGAGCGGATTCGTCGCGCGGCGAAGACGCAGAAGGCGGGCGAGTTGCGGATCGAGCTGACGAACCGCGACACGATCACCGGCAGGCTGGTTCCCGAGCCGCTGAAGGTCGAGGCGATCTTCGGCCAAGTCGTGCTGGAGATGAAGCACGTCGTGGCGGTCGAGGTCGTGCCGACGGACCAGATCGGCTGGCTGCCGACGCACCGGGGGCTCGTCGCGTACTACGCTCTCGACGACGGTGCCTCGGCGACGAACCACGCGGCCGACCGGCACCACGGGAAGGTGACCGGGGTGGAGTGGGTCGAGAAGGGCCGGCGGGGCGGCGCGTTCGACTTCGACGGCCGGGGCCGCGTCACCGTCGACCACCACGCGGAGTTGTGCCCGCAGAAGTTCACGGTCGCCCTCTGGATCCGGCCGGCGGGGCCGTCCTCCTCGTACCAGGTCGTGTTCGCGAAGACGAACCCGGGGTCGTGGAACCAGGGCTACGGGCTCGTCCGGGTCTCTGGCGACGCCGACCACCTGCAGTTCTTCGTGAACTACTACGGCAACTCGGCGGTGAAGGTCCCCGTCCGGCCGAAGGAGTGGACCCACCTCGCCTGCACGTTCGACGGCGCAAAGTTGACGGCATTCGTGAACGGCAAGCCCGTCGACGCGAAGGCGGTTGCGTCGGCCGGCGGTCCGATGGGCCAGCCGATCGGTCACACGACGAAACCACTCGTCCTCGGCGGGGACGGATCGGGCTACGCCTGGTCCGGGCTGCTGGACGAGTTCGTGCTCTTCGACCGGCCGCTCGACACGACCGAGGTTCGCCGACTGTACGAGTCCGGGGGCGAGGTCGAACTCGCCGAACCCGTCGAGTCGCCAACCCGCCCCGGCGCGGCGCCTGCGCCCGAAACGGCCGAACCGCCCTCGGAAGGCGACTCCTTCGCTCCGCCGGAGTGAGTCGGCGGTGCCGCTGACGGGTCAGCGAAACGACTGATGGCATGCCACGCAGCGTTTCACGGCACTCGCCAGCCCTGCCTGCACGGCTTCGTGGTCGCCTCGCTCGACGGCACGTCGCGTGGCCGTGAAGTCCGACGACAGCATCTCCGCGTGCTCTCGAAACTCGGCGTCGCCCGCGTGCTTCCCGGTCGACACGACGAACCGGCCCGCGGCCGCGGCGACGGCCGCTTCACGGGAGAGTCGCCTACGGGCCTCCTCCGGGATCTCGTTCTGCCGCGCCGCGGCGTTCAACTCGTTGAGCGCCTGCTCGAGCCGCGGCATCACGTCGGACAGGACGACCCGTGGCTCGTTCGGCTTCACGGCAGGCGAAGTGACCGAGTCGGCGTGGACTCGTAGAGTCGCGTTGACCGACGCGTAGGCCTTCTTCGCGTCCTCTCGGGCCTCCTCGGCCGTCGAGCGGGCGGCCGACTGGAGACGAAGCGACGCGGCCGCGAGGTCGACGGCGACGGCGGGAGGCAGGCCCTCTGGATGGCGCGCCGACACGAGGAAGAGCCAGGCGAGGCGGCCGGCGGCCCGGTCGACTTCCTCTCGCGACCGCCAACCGCGGGGGGACGCGAGGGACTGGCCGAGCTCTCGTCGCGTGTACCGGATTTCGGTGGCGAGTTGCTCGGCCGAGACGACTTCTCGCCACGCAGCGGCCTCCCTCTCGTCCCGCGGCGGCGGCTGCACCGCCTTCACCCCGTCGGACGTGGTCACGACGACCCGCCCGCCGATCTCGTCGACGACGAACGTCATTCCCGGGTGCTTCGCGACGATCGCCGCGACCGCCTTCCCGGCGGCGGCGTTCTCGCACGCGTGGCTCAACGCCATGTTCCGCGTGTAGCCGAACCGCTTCAGGGCGTTTCCGTCGAGGACGATCTTCAGCTTCACCAGCTCGCCGATCTCGTCGAGCGCCGCGTGCAGTGGAGTGCGGCGGAACTCGACGGTGATCTTCTCGTCGAGCCGCTCCCGAACGCTGGTGTCCGGCGGCGGGGCTGCGGCGCGCTCGTCGCCGCGAAGCGTGAAGGGACCGACGACGGCCAGCAGAGAGAGGCCAAGCAGGGGACGAGAGAGCATCGTCACTCCTTCGGTGAGAGAGAGGAACCTCCGTCCTCGTACCCGAACAGTCGCGGCAACGTTCGCCGAGAACCCGAGAGCGTTGGAAGTCCACCTCCGCGGACAGAACGGCTTGCCTGCGATCTCGCCGTGCCCCGTGAGCAGCGGGCCGTCGTCGACCGACTCAGTCCAGCAACTCCGCGGGCGGCTCGTCCGGTAGCGGCGGGAGCCCCGAACGATCGACGAAGACCTCGGTGCCGGGCGCGACGTCGTCGGGTGAGCGCACCTCCGGACCGAAGACCAGCTCCGATCGACCGTTGCGTTTCCATACATAGTCGTCGCTGTTGCGTTCGACGTCTCTCAGCACCCGAGTGCCACCCTCTAGTCGCGTGACGAGCATCGGCATGGCAGGCGGGTGGAGCTGCACGGGATGCGAGCGGACCAAGTAGTCGCTGAGGTCGCCGAGCACGACGACCTCGCTTTCGTACTCGATGGTCTCCTCCACGAGTCCGATCGACCGAATCGGCTCGAACGGTTCCGGCCGCCGATCGGGATAGAAGTGTTGTTGAAGCAGCCGACGGGACCAGTAGCGGCGCTCCCGCTCCTTGCGGTCCTGTTCCGCGAGTTCCTCCAGGGTGGCGTCGCCGCAGTAACTGGCGACGATCAACACGTCCTCGGGATGGCCGGGGACGTGTTCTGCGTTCGTGCGTATCTCCGAAAGCAGCTCCGGGGGAATCTCGTCGAGATAGTCGAAGAAGTCCTCGACGATAGCACACTGACCTACCGCGAATGCCGCATCGCCGATGGTGTAGACGCCGCGCTTGAATGCCTTCAGCAGCGTTCGAAAGCGCTCGATGCCGAGCCACGGCATGACGGATGCTCCTTCAGTCCTCACGCAACTCGAACACCCGAACGTCGCCGGGAGCCATGCTCTCGATCGCACTCAGTACGATCGGGACAAGTGGAGCCAAGCGTTCGACACGGTTCGACGGTGCCACCAGGATCGCAACGGCCAGGCCGGAGTCGTCCAGGTTCTGTTGGAAGCGCAAACCGTGGTCGACGGTGACGAACAGGTCGAACTCCTCAGCGGCCAACGCGAGAAGCGCCCCGTTCTTCGTACCAGCCCAACCGCACTCGTGCTCCCCGAACAGCGGCGCGAGCGTCCGAGGCAGGCACTCGTCGAGGAGAATCCTCACGGGCGAACGCCGAGCGCTTCGCGAGCCACCTCCAGCACGGCGACGGCTTGGTCGCGAGACACGGACGGGAAGTCGCTCAGAAAGTCCTGAATCGTGTCGCCGGCTTCGAGGTAGTCGATGAGCGTGATCACGGGCACTCGCGTGCCCGTGATCACGGGCGTTCCACCGAGGACGTCCGAATCGACCTGGATCGCGTCGTCGAAGCTCACGGTCGCGATGCTCCACTGCGAACTCGTTTGCGCACGCTCGTCTCGATCGCCTTCAGGATCTCGTAGTCGCTCTTGAAGGGCGAGTCGAAGGCGGGGCGGAGGGGGATGGGGACGTCGTCCATGCGGTAGACGGTGCCGGGGGTGTTGATGCCGTACGTCGCGGTCGTGAAGGCGACGGTGGCGATGCGGGCGGTCTCGCTGAGTTTCGGGTCGAGGACGACCGACGGGATGCTCTTCAGGTGGTCGCGGGCCGGCTGACTGAAGTTGGAGTACGGGTCGCTGGCGATGATGAAGGCGGCGTCCGCCTCGCCGCGGGCCAGCACGTCGGACGTGGTGTACTCACCCGGGTTGAAGCGGGGGTAGCCACGGCCGAGGTGGACCCCGAACGGGTAGCCGGTGCTCCAGCTGACGACCTGGTCCGCCCCGGTGACGTTGCCGTGCCCCCGCATGGGCTTGGCGACCCAGCGGTGGCCGTACTCGTTCATGTCGCGGGCGAGGGCCAGCACGGCCTCGCTGTTGACGTGCTTCCCGCGGGTCATGGTGAGGCCCATGCCGAACAGGATGGCGCCGAAGTTCGAGCCCTTCATCCGCTCCATCATGCCCTGGAGCACGTCGAGCTCGATGCCGGTCTTGTCCCGCACGGCCTGCCCGTCGACCTCGATCCCCTTGGCGAGCGCTCGCAGCGTCCAGGCGAGTTCGAAGTCGCTGCGGGGCTTGACCTGCAGGAACAGATCCATCGCCTTGGCGGACTTCGTCTTCCGCACGTCGACGAGGACGGCGTAGCGGTCCTTGCGGCCGCGGGGGACGTGGTCCCCCTTGGGCATCAGGCTGTACTTGGTGAAGTGGCGGGGGTGGCTCTCGGCCGGGTTGCCGCCCCAGTAGACCAGGAAGTCGGCCCGGTTCTTGATCTCGCCGAGCGTGCAGGTGACCTCGCCGACGCCTTGGAAGGCCATGCCGCTGGGGCCGTGGCAGACGGAGGTCGTCGTGTCGACGATGCCCCCGATCCAGTCGGTGACGGCGACCGCGACCCGCTGGGCCTCGCTGGTGGTGTCGGAGAGGCCGTAGGTCACCGGGTAGCGGGCGCTGGTCAGGATCTCGGCGGCCCGCTCGACCGCGGCCTCGTACGTCACCGGCTCGCCGTCGATCGTCGCCTCCGGTCGGTCCTCGACGTGGTGGTTGAAGAACCACGCCTTCCCGAGGACGCAGGCGGACTTCGCCTTGGTGATGCGGTCGTTCTCGACGGTCAGGTCGATGTCGTCGCAGACGCAGCCGCAGAACGTGCAGGTCGCGTCCTCGACGACCTTCAGCACCGGTTCGTCGCTCGTCTCGCTGGTCGGCTCGGCAACGCTCATGGGAGGTGGTCCTGAGTCGAACGGTTCAGGAAGCGATGTTACCCGTGCTCGAATTCCGACAGAAGCCGGTTTCTCGCTCGGAACCGGCCGGCGGCGACGGTGTTCGAGTGGAGAACCCCGTTCGAGCCGAGCCCGATGTCCACACTTCTGTTCCTCCTCGCCGCGTTCGGCCAAGCCGACTCCGAACGACTCGTCCGGCGATTCGACTCACTCGACCGAAACCGCGACGCGGTCGTGACCCGTGAGGAGACCGGCAACGCCCCTTGGTTCGACCGACTGCTCGGGCGACTCGACCGGAATCGGGACGGACGCCTGCAACGGTCCGAGGTGAGCGTTCCACGGGGGCAGCCGGCACCCTGGCCCGTTCCCGCGGAGCTCGCGCATCGAGCGTTTCGCAACGTCCCCTACTCCCGAGTCGAGGGCGTCGCGCCGAACCTGCTCAGTCTCGACTTGTACGTTCCCGTCGACTCGAACTCGGACGGGATGCGCAAGCGGCCGGTCGTGGTGATGATTCACGGAGGAGGCTGGCGCGGCGGTGACAAGTCGAGCCCGGCGATCGTGGGGACCAAGATGCGGCACTTCGTCGGCCGTGGGTCCGTCTACGTCACGGTCAACTACCGACTGTCGCCCGCGGAACCGACGAAGGACGGACTGAAGCACCCCGTCCACGTCGAGGACTGCGCGAAGGCGATCGCCTGGCTCCACGACCACGTCGCCGAGTACTGCGGCAACCCGGGCGACATCCACGTGATGGGTCACTCGGCAGGCGGACACCTGGCAGCCCTCGTGACAACGAACGACCGCTTTCTCCGAGCCGAGGAGAAGTCGCTCGACGTCGTGAAGAGCGTCGTACTTCTCGACCCGGCCGCGATCGACGTGCCGGGCTACCTCGACTCGGTCGAAGGCCGTGGCATGACGGCGCTCTACGACCTGGCGTTCGGACGCGACCCGGCCAGTCGTCAGGACGCGTCGCCGCAGCAGCACGTCGCCCCGGACAAGTCCATCCCCCCGACGATCCTGTTCTACGCCGGCGACCGAATGGCCCTCGACAGGTTCGGCCCGGCCTTCGCGAAGTCGCTACGCGAGGCGGGAACACCGGCTCGGGCGATCGACACCGTCGATCTCGATCACGGCCAGGTCAACAGGCACGTCGGACTCGTCGGCGAGCCGATGACGACGCTGATCGACAGGCTTCACGCCGGCGAGGATCCCAGCCGCTTCGCCAACCGGCTCGAGAGCCCGCCGGCGAAGCCCGCAGACTGACGGCCGTCACGAGATCCTCTCGAGGAACACGTCGAGGCCCTTGCTCGTCGGCATGCCGCTGCCGTGGGTCTCGCCGGCCATCAACTGGCTGGACTTGTCGCCGTAGCAGATGAAGACGAGCCCCTCGGGACACTCGTCCTTCGCGTCGACCACCGGCACCTCGACGGAGCCGACGTCGTTCCACATGCGGACGCGGTCCCCCTCGGCGACGCCGAGCCGCTGCATGTCGGCGGGGTTCACGCGGAGCGTGCTCGTCTCGTCCTTGTAGCCGTCGGTGTACTTCCCCTCGTTGAGGGTCGTGCCCTGACGGCTGGACCGGCCGGGGATGAGAATCACTTCGAGCGGCATGCGGAACGAGTCCTGAGCGAGCTTGAGAGGATTGTCGCCCGTCGAAGAGGCCCGTGCAACGCGGGAAACGCCCCGCGGTCACTCTTCGGCTGGCCAACCGTCCGCACTCCAGCCACGAAGCGTGTTGTAGCGTTCGACGAGTGCCTCCAAGCGGTCGCTGTCCAGCACACCACCCTCGAGAAGCCGGTCGGGCAGCGTGTCCTCGTCGGGCCGCCAACCCTGCCGGGCGTTGAACCGCTTCTTCGCGGTGACGATGCCGTCTGCCGATCGAACGAGCTCGTCGGCCGTGACGTCCCAGCCGGTGACGAGCGTGAGCATCTCGGCCATGGCGGCGACGCGGTCGTCGAAGACGCCGCGGAGGAACTTGCAGAGGATGAGCGAGTCCATCAAGACGGCCTCGTTCTCGGTGGCGACGGCCGCCCGGGCGACCACGTCGGCGGGAGCGAGTGGGTCGGCGTCGGCGGCGAAGTCGGCCTCGTAGCCGCCGCTGCGGTTGTGGTCGGCCCCGCGGGCCCCGACGGCGAAGCCGAGAGCCATCGTCGGCAGCGAACGGGGATCGTAACCGGGGAGTTCCAGCCCCTTGACGTGCACGGCGAGCGACACGGCCTCGCCACCGAGGTGGTTCGCGAGTTCTCGACTGCCGAGTGCCAGCAGTTCGCCGAGTCCCGTTCGCGAGCCGATCGCCTCGACGGCGTTCATCAAGGCCTCGCCGTTGCCGAAGCGGAGGCCGGGAGCGTCGAGCAGGCCGCGTTCGGCACACTCCATCGCCAATGCGATCGTGCCGCCCGTGCTGACGGTGTCGAGCCCGAGTTCGTCGCAGCGAGCCGAGGCCTCGATGACGACGTCCGGGTCCGAGACACCGCACAGCGGCCCGAGGGCGTAGAGGTTCTCGTACTCGAGCCGCACGCCGGAGTCGTCGGGGTTGCCGGGACGTTCGTAGACGTGCTCGCAGCCGATCGTGCAGGCGGCGCACGACACGCGGGTCTTCTCACGGGAGTCGGCGATGGTCTCCGGCGCGAGTCGAGCGGCCTTTGGGAACTCGGACTCACGGAAGTTCCGCGTCGGCAGTGTCTGCAGGCGGTTGAAGGCGAGCAGGTTGGCGACCGTTCCGAGCTCGCGGTACTTGGCGGTCGCGGGACCGAAGGACCTTCGCGAGAGGTCGCGGGCGTACTCGACCAGGCTTTCTGGCTGGGCCGTCTCGACGCGTCGGTTGCCGCGGACGGCGATCGCCTTGAGGTTCTTCGAGCCCATGACGGCCCCGTGGCCGCCGCGGCCGGCATGGCGACCGTCGTGCGAGATCGTCGCGAAGGGAACGAGGTGCTCGCCGGCAGGGCCGATGCACGCGACCCGGAACCCGACGTCGAGTCGCTCGGCCAGCGCGGACTCGGTCCGCGGAATCGACTCGCCGACGAGGTCGCCCGCCGGCTCGACTCGCACGTCGTCCTCGTCGACCGTCAGGACCGAGGGCTTCGAGGCACGGCCGACGACGACGATCGCGTCGTACCCGGTCTTCTTCCCGGCGACGGCGAAGTGCGACGAGGAGAGCGAGTCGTTGAGCCGTTCGGTGAGCGGTGACTTCGCGACGACGGCGAACTTCGCCGACGTCGTCAACGGCGTGCCGACCAGCGGGCTGAAGACGAACACGAGCGGGGCCGCCGGTTCGAGTGCGTCGTACTCGCCGCTCGTCTCCCGCAGCAGGAGCCACGTCCCCAGCCCGGCCCCGCCGACGTGCCCGCGGAGCACGACCTCGGGAATCGCGACGGACCGAGCCGATCCGTCCGCCACGTCGACGCGGAGGTAGCGGCCGTGGTATCCGAAGGGCACGATCGAGGGGCTCGCTACGACGAGTGGTCGACGTCACGTGGAGGTCGTCGAGCTTCCCGTGACGGACGCCTCCGACACTTGCTTGTGTTCGAGAAGCGCTCGATTGTACGCGGCGATCGTCTCCTTGCGGCGAATCATGCCGAGGAAGCGCGACGGGTCGTTCGGGTCGAGCACCGGGAGCTCGTCGAGGTTGATGGCCGTGAACCGGCGCAGGGCCGTGTTCAGGTCGTCGTCGGGCGTCACGCTGACGACGTCGGTCACCATCACGTCGCGGGCGACGGCGAGCTGCCAGATCGTCTCGTCGAACAGGTACGACCGGACGTCGTCCGACGAGAAGATGCCGACGAAGCGGTTCTGGTCGTCGATCACCGGGTAGTAGTGCTGCTGCGTCTCGGCGACGACGTGGACGATCTGGTCGAGCGTCATCCGTTCCGGCACGAACGTGACGTCGACGTCCTTGCGGTAGACCTCCTCGACGCGGATGCCCTCGAGCACGTCGACGATGAAGTCGCCGCGGTGGGCGGGGGACTCCAGCCGTGTGGGAACCTGCCGCGAGTAGAGCGTGAACCGACGGCTCAACAGGAAACAGAGCGCGGAGACCCACATGGCCGGGACGAGCAGCTTGTACTCGCCCGTCAGCTCCGAGACCATGATGATGGTGGAGATGGGGGCGTGGGCGCACCCGCCGAAGAAGCCCGTCATCCCCACGACGGCGTAGAAGCCGGGGTGTTCGCTGCGGAAGAGCAGTCCGACGGCCGCCCCGAGACAGCCGCCGATGACCATGGAGGGACCGAAGACGCCGCCCGACCCGCCGGACCCGGTCGTCAGCGAGGTCGTCAGGATCTTGCCGAACGCGACGGTAAAGAGGACGCCGACGACGGTCCAGGTTCCCTCCCCGACCTCGTCGAAGTCCCCGACGAGCGCGTCCTGCAGCGTTCCGTAGCCGGTCGAGAGGACCGACAGCACGTGCGGGTGGGCCCCCATGGCGTAGTACCCGGCGAGTCCGACGAGCGCGGCGAGCGTCGCCCCGATCATCGGCTTGACGTGCGGGACGACGGGAATGCGGTCGAACGCCTCGCGGGTCCAGGAGAGGACCCGGATGTAGAGCATGCCGACGAAGACGAGCACCAGCGCGAGCACCGTGAGCGGGAACAGTTCCGTCGCCGTCTCGAAGCGGTACCGGCCCAGCGTCTCGCCGAACAGCGGGACGAAGTGGTAGTCGGACCCGCCCGGCCCGAACGACCCGAAGACGGCGTAGCCGACGATCGCCGAGAAGGCGGCCGGGACGATCACGTCCGACTCGAGTTCCTCTTCGCGGTAGAGGATCTCCGCCGAGAAGAGCGCCCCGGCGAGCGGCGACCGGAAGATGGCCCCCACGCCGGCCCCCATTCCGGCGGCGAGGAGGATGCGGCGGTCGCGGTCGCTGAGTCCGAGTGCCCCGGCGACCATCGAACCGAACCCCGCGCCGATCTGTGCGATCGGCCCCTCGCGACCGGCCGACCCGCCGGTCCCCAGCGTGATGGCCGAGGCGATCGTCTTCACGAACGGGACACGGGCCCTGACGACGCCCCGCCGGTTGTGGAACGCGTCGATGGCGGCGTCCGTCCCCGGCCCGGCGGCCTCGGGGGCGAACGCGTAGACGATGACCCCCGAGACGAGTCCGCCGAGGGCCATCACCAGGACCAGTGCCCACGGACGGAAGACGACGTCGTGGGCCTCGAACAACGGCGACTCGCCGGCGGCCTCGCCCGGCTGGAACCCGGCCAGGCTGACCAACGTGAAGTGCACGACGATCTGGCAGAGCAACTGGAACAGGATCGCGCCCAGACCGGTCACGACGCCGACCAGCCCCGACAGCAGGAACCACTTCCCGGTCGTCTTCACTTCCAGTGCGGGGAGGAGTCGACCGAGGCGTTCGAGCACGTGGGGACCGCGGGAGCGTGGCGTGGGGCCGAAACCGGTGTGTAACATCCGAACCCGCCCCCCTCAACCGACGCCCTCGGCCCCGCGCCCGTGACCACGAGCCCGAAGCTCCTCGCCCTCGAGACGTCTGGCCGGCTGGGCAGCGTCGCGCTGCTCGACGACGCGGACGTCCTGCACGTTCGGACGCTCAACACCGCGGGCCGAAGACACGCCCAGACGCTGCTCGCCGAGACCGTCGAGCTTCTGAAGTCCCGCGAGACTCCTTTCGCCGACCTCGACGGAGTGGCCGTCAGCATCGGCCCCGGGAGCTTCACCGGTCTGAGAGTCGGCGTGGTCGCGGCGAAGACGATGGCCCACGTCCTGGGTGTGCCGCTGCTGGCGGTCGACACGTTCGCCGGACTCGCCCTCCGGGTCGCCCGAGAGGCCGGCGACGTCTCGACGCTGATCGTCCTCGACGACGCGCAGCGGGGCGACTTGTTCGTGCAGGAGTACGAGGTGGCCGACGGTTCGGCACGACCGACGGGACCGCTCGTGGTCGAGCCAGCCGACGAGTGGATCACCGGACGCAGCGAGGAGCAGGTCCTCACCGGCCCCGGCTGCGAGCGGTTCGGCGACCAGCTTCGCGAGCGCTGCCGACTGGTGGACTCCAGTCTGTGGAACCCGTCTGCGGAGACCGTGGCGGTCCTCGGTCGCGAGAAACTGCTCGCTCTCGAGACGGCCGACCCGGTCTCTCTGGAGCCGGCCTACCGGCGGAGAAGCTCGGCCGAGGTGAAGTGGGAGGAGCGGCGACGAACGGCCCCCGGCGAATGACGAAACCGGGGCCGCGTCGAGTGGCAGGACGCGGCCCGGTTCGCTAATTTTACTCGCGTTCACCCACCGGTACGGAGCAACGCACGGCCATGGCCCTGTACGAGATCGAGACGAGCGCCCACATCATGATCGGCTGGGCGAACGACGAGGAAGCCGCCAAGGCGATCGCCAACGAGCACTACCCGGACGAGGACGTCCTCCGGCTGACGAAGCGGCCGCGGGACATCTGGGTCATCTCCAAGCGACTGCTCGGCATCAAGGGGAGCGTGGAGCCGAACGACATCGCCCGCGACTGCCTCTCCCGCGCCCGCGGCGACAAGCTGCACGCCATTCGTCTGTACATGCTCGACACCGGCTCGGACCTCCACGAGGCCCAGCGGATCATCGAGACGAACATGTCGATCGGCTGGTGACGCGAGGCCCGCAGCAGACGTCCGTCGCCGACGACCGAAACCGACCGAGCCCGGCAGCACGCACGTGATGCCGGGCTCGTTTCGTTCTCGTGCCGTCGTCGGGACTCAGAACAGCGGCAGCGGATCCGCCTCGCAGAGGAAGCGGGGGCGGCCGCGGAGGTCGTCGAACGTCGTCTGCCGGTCGATCCCGAGGGCGTGGAAGACCGTGGCGTGCAGTTCCTCCGGGCCGCAAGCGCCGGAGGCCGGTTCGCTGCCGATCTTGTCGCTGCTGCCGTACACCTGCCCGCCGCGAATGCCGCCGCCAGCGAAGGCGACGCTGTAGCAGGAGGGAAAGTGGTTGCGGCCGCCACCCGGCGAGAGCTTCGGCGTGCGACCGAACTCGGTGAACCAGACGACGAGCGTCTCGTCCAGTTTCCCGGTGCTCTTCAGGTCGTCGAGCAGGGCACCGCTCGCCTGGTCGAGCGGCGGCAACAGGTCGTTCTTCAGCCGGTTGTAGCCGTTGCCGTGCGTGTCCCAGTGCGCCCCCTGTCCGCCGTTCAGGTCGCCGGCCCCGCAGTAGACGGTCACCAGCGGCACGCCCGCGTCGACGAGTCGCCGGGCCGTCAACACGCTCTGCCCGCAGACGTGTTCGCCGTACGCCTGCCGGGTCTGCTCGGACTCGAGAGACAGGTCGAACACGTCGCGTGCCGCTCCTCCGGACACGAGGTCGAACGCCTGGTCGCGATTCGAGGACTGTCGCACGACCGCAGCGTCCACGGCGTTCCGGGTGAAGGCGGGAGCAGTCGACTCGACTCGTGCGAGCAGTTCCCGCCGCGCGGCGATCCGGTCCCCGGTCACCCCGGCCACCGGGTCGAGCGACAACGGCACGGCGTCCGGCGAGACCCCCGCGTAGGGCGCTCCCTTCTTCGGCTTCACGTAGACCGGGTCGTAGTCGATCCCGAGCATGCCGGCGTACTGGCCGTTCAGAATGCCCCGGTCGGCCACGGGGTACGGCAGGCTGAACGTCCCCGGGAACGTGCGGTTCCGGCGGGGGTCGTTCTCACGGGCGAAGGCGACCATCGAACCGAGGCTCGGCCAGTCGTCACGCGAGGGCGGCAACGCCGGGCCCGAGAGCGGCTGGGGGCGGTGACCGGTGAGGTTCCAGTACGCCGCGTAGCGGTGGCCGGCCGACTGGTGGTGCACGCTGCGGACGAGCGCGACGTCCTGCATCCGCTTCGCGAGTTCCGGGGTGTGCTCGGCGATCCGGATCCCGGGCGTGGCCGTCTCGACGGTGGCGAACGCACTCCGGACGTCGCTGCCGGCGTTCGGCTTGGGGTCGAACGTGTCGAGGTGGCTCATGCCGCCCCAGGAGAACAGCACGATGCAGTTCTTCGCCCGGCCGAATCCGCCAACGGCGCGCGGCCCGGCCGCACTGCTGCGGCGAGCGGCGAGGAGTTGCGTGCCCAGCAGCCCGCCGAAGCCCAGTTGGACGAAGTTCCGTCGTGATGTTCCGTTCGCCACGCGTCCGCCCCGAAGGTGTCGGTGATCCATCGCGGATTGTCGATGGGAAGTCTATCGGATGCAACGCCACACCGCCGACGCCTATTCTGTCGGGCGCGGAGAGATTCGCCGAACGTCTGCAGCAGCAGCCACTTCGACACGATTGGGAGCCGGACAAGTGGAACGAGAACTCGCCGGGCGGACGGCCCTCGTGACGGGCGGAGCGAAGGGCATCGGCCGAGCGGTCTGCCTGCAGCTCGCCCGTGCCGGGGCGAACGTCGCAGTCAACTACCGCGGAAGCCAGAAGGCCGCCGAGGAGACCCTGGCCGCCGTCCGCGAGGCCGGGGCGGACGGCCTCGTCGTCCAGGCGGACGTCTCGCAGCCGGAGGAGGTCGAACGACTCGTCGCCGAGGTCGAGCAGGCACTCGGACCGGTCGACGTGCTCGTCAACAACGCCGGGGTGTTCGAGTACGTGCCACACGAGGAGACGACGTTCGACTCCTGGAAACGGATGCTCGACAACAACCTGACGAGCGCGTTCCTGACGACGTGGGCGGTGAAGGACGGCATGATCGAACGCGGCTTCGGTCGCATCGTCAACGTGACCTCGGTGGCGGGGCTGCGACCCCGGCCGCGGTGCATCCCGTACGCCGTCAGCAAGGCGGGACTGGTCTCGTTGACGAAGAGCACGGCCGAGGCGTTCGGGCCGCACGACGTTCGCGTGAACGCCGTCGCTCCGGGGTTGATCGAGACGGAGATGGTGCACGAGATCGCCGACGACCGGCTCGCCGCCGGGATCGCCGCGACGCCGCTCCGCCGGATCGGCACGCCCGAAGACGTCGCGGAACTGGTGATGTTCCTCGTCTCGGAGCGGTCCAGCTTCGTCACCGGGCAGACGTACGTCGCCAGCGGCGGCCGCGTGACGCTGCCTTGATTCACCTGCCGTCTCGACGAGCGAAGCACTGCGTTCTTCGTACGCAGCACGTTCGTTCGACTCACGGTCCGACCCCTCGGTCCGACCGGATTCTCGAAACGCCCGACACCACAACGGCCGACGCCAACTCGTGTTCGGTCCCCGAGTAGGGCTTTCCCCACGCCTGTCCGCCATCCATGCGGCGCACTCGTTGCAGTGTCAGTCGGTGGCTCGCGCGAAAGGCTTCGCCCGAGCTGCCGACGTGTCGTGCTCAATCGTCGGGGAGACGCGAACGCGAGGGGTGCTCACTCGCCCTCAGGTTGGTCCGTCGAACC
Source organism: Planctomycetaceae bacterium (assembly GCA_028284885.1). Classification (GTDB taxonomy): domain Bacteria; phylum Planctomycetota; class Planctomycetia; order Planctomycetales; family Planctomycetaceae; genus JANQQW01. The sequence continues at coordinate 6,753 of JANQQW010000082.1, read as the reverse complement.
CGTTCAGAGAGGGACGCCATGCGACACGTCAGCCGGTCCACGCGCGGTTTCACGCTCATCGAGTTGTTGGTGGTGATCGCGATCATCGCGATCCTGATCGCCCTTCTGCTCCCGGCGGTTCAGCAGGCTCGGGAGGCCGCCCGCCGGTCGAGTTGCCGCAACAACCTGAGGCAGCTCGGCCTCGCGCTCCACAACTACGTCGACACGACGGGCGGCGCGATTCCCCGTGCCTCGCAGCACACGACCGGCAACGACTGCTGCTGCGAGACCGACAACGGCGAGTACGCCCACACCGTCTACACGATGCTGCTCCCGTACCTCGAACAGAGCAACCTGTACGAGTCGGTCGACTTCGACCACGATCCGCAACACTCCAGCAACGCGGGCGTCCGCCGGACCCGGGTGTCGTCGTTCCTCTGCCCGAGCGCCCCCGAGATCGCCGACTCGACCTACGCGAACCACAACTACCCGACCGCGGGGTCGAGCCACGGGTACGGCCTGTGCGGTCGGCACGGGAGCGACAACACGAACGGCATCTTCGCCTCCCGGTGGGGGCTCCGCTCAGCCGAGTCCGGTCGACTCTGGGCCCCCGACATGCACCTTCGCATGGTCACCGACGGCACCAGCAACACGGTCACCTTCAGCGAGTTCGCCAAGGGGCTGGACTACGTTCTGCCCGCCTCCCACAAGAACAACATGGGCCGCAGCTGGTTCGACCCGGCCGCGGGGTACGGCAACATCCAGTTCTCCCTGCACACCTCGGCCACGCCGAACAGTCCCGCCGTCACCTGGGGCAGCGTCTCCGCCGGCAACGCCCGCAACTGGGGGACCGTGGGCAGCTACCACACGGGAGGCGTCCACGTCGCCCTCCTCGACGGCTCGGTTCGCTTCGTCAGCGACAGCATCAGCGGATCGACTTGGCGGGCGATCGGCACGCCGCGGGGTGGCGAAGTGGTCGGCGAGTACTGACCGGACGCGTCGTGTGAAGCCACGATCGAATCGAGACGAGAACCTCCGATGAAAGCGTGCCGTACACCGGTTCGACTCCTCGTGGTCGTCGCCCTGGCTTGTGCTTCCGGCTGTGGAGGCGGGGCGGCGACCGGGAAGGCCGACTGGCCTGAAGTCACCGGCTCGATCACCGAGAACGCGAAGCCCGCAGGCGACGTCGAGGTCCTGTTCGTCCCCGAGGACGGGGGAAACAGTGTGATGGGGATCACCGATGCCGAAGGTCGTTACCGGATCGCGACCGTGGCGCCGGGCGAGTACCAGGTGAGGTTGATGCGGCAGTCCGCCGACGCCCAGCCCGACCCGGCGTTCGCCGAGCGGTTCGGCGAGGACTCCCCGCTCGCCGCCAGCGTCTCCGCGAGCAACACGTCCTTCGACTTCGACGTCGCCGAGTAGGAATTCAGGCGTTCGCCGGGGCCGTCCGTTCCTCGGCGACTCGCTTCACGCCGGCGAGGTCGAGCTTGCCCGTGCCGAGGATCGGGATCGCCTCGACCTCGAGGAACGACTCGCGCCCCGGCCGCCAAAGGTTTGGCACGTCCTCCTCGTCGAACTTCTGCAGCAGCTCGTCGACGGAGAGCGGCAGCGGCACGTGCAGCACGATCAGCCGTTCGCCCTTCTTGTCGTCGGCGACGGACGTGACGGCCACGAGCTGTGGCGGAGCCTCGTCCTCGGACTCCTCGCCCGAGGCGGTGTCGGCCGCGTCGACGATGCGGCCGAGGATCTCCTCGATGCGGATGTGCGGCACCATCTCGCCGCCGATCTTCGAGAACCGGGACTGCCGGCCAGTGATGGTGATGAAGCCGTGCTCGTCGATGCGGGCGACGTCGCCCGTGTCGTACCAGCCGTCGCGGACGACCTCGGCCGTCTTGTCGGGCAGGTTCAGGTAGCCCTTCATCACGTTGGGCCCCTTCACCAGTAGCAGTCCGTCGGCGTCGGTCCCGAGGTCCGCGCCGGTGTCCGGATCGACGATCTTCGCCGAGACGCCGGGGATCGGGCGGCCGACCGTACCGAGCTTCGACCCGACCTGCACGACCTTCTCGTCGGTGAAGTCCGGGATGTTGAGGGCGGCGGCGGGGGCGAGTTCCGTCGTGCCGTACCCCTCCTGCGGGAGCACGCCGAACTTCTCCTGGAAGGCGTTCGCGAGGTCGTTGGGCAGCTTCTCCGCTCCCACGACGCACAGCCGCAGCCGGTGGAACTGCTCCTTCGTGCAACGCTTCAGGTACGTCCGCAGGAACGTCGGCGTGGCGACGAGCAGCGAGATGCCGTGCTTCTCGGCCAGCTTGCCGACCGTGCGGCCGTCGAGCGGATTGAAGTGGTAGACCGTCTTCGGGTTGCAGGTGAGCGTGAGCCACAGGCCAACGGTGTAGCCGAACGAGTGGAAGAAGGGGAGCACACCGCAGAGGACGTCGTCCTCGGTGAACTGCAGGACCTGCTGAACCCCCTCGATGTTGCTGCCGACGTTGTGGTGGGACAGCATCACGCCCTTCGGCGTGCCGGTGGAGCCGGACGTGAAGATGATGGTCAGCAGGTCGTCCGGGTCGATGCTCGTCAGCCCCAGCACCCGTTCGAGGACCGCGCTCGGCATCGCGTACGCCTGGAACGCGGCGACCGCCTTCTGCAGTCCCGTCGCCTGTTCCTTCAGGTCTTCCAGGTAGAGCAGTTCCGCGTCGAGGTTCATGGGCCGCTTCTCCATGAACCGCTTGCTGGTGAGGACGTGCTTCAGCCCGGCCTCGCGGATGCAGAAGTTGACCGTCTTCTCGTCGAGCGTGTAGTTCAGGTTGACCGAGACCCTGCCGCACAGGGAGACGGCAGCGTTCGCGAGCACGCCGCCGACCGACGGCGGGACCAGCAGGCCGACGTGCTTCTCGTCCGCCGCGAGGTGCTTCTTCAGCAGCGCCCGGAAGACGAGTGCTCCGGTGAGGAGCTTGCCGCCGGTGAGTTCGAGTCCCGACGGGTCGGCCACCTTGGCCCGACCGCTCGCGCTCTTGCACTGCCGGAGGAACAGTCGTTGGGGAATCATGCTGCGGTCCTTTCGTCGGATGACCGACTCGCTGCCGAGTTCGAGTACGCGTTGCCGAATCTGGGCGGGGGGGAGGTGTTCCTCGATCGGCTCGCCGAAGTTGACGATCAGTTCCCGCGGCCACGGCCCCGACCGACTCGTGAAGAACGCGCCGCCGGAGAAGCTGTAGATGCTGCCCCAGAACCCGTCGAGGTAGACGGGGACGATCGGCACGCTCGTGCCCTTGAGGATCCGCATCAGGCCCTGCTGGAACGTCTGCGTCTGACCGGTCCGCGAGAGTTGCCCCTCGGCGAAGATGCCCACGAGTTCCCCGTTCTTCAGTTCCTCGCGGGCGTCCTGCAGGGACCGCATCATCTCCTTCGGCTTGTTCGTACGAATCGGCAGGCAGTTGTAGGTGCTCAGCAGGTAGCCCAGGAAGCCCTTGCCGAAGAAGTCGCCGTAGACCAGGAAGCGGATGTGCCGGTCGCAGACGTAGAGGACGATCGGGCCGTCCAGCCACGAGACGTGGTTCGCGACGACGAGCGCCCCGCCCTCCTTCGGCACGTTCTCCAGCCCGACCACGCGGACCTTGTAGCCGAGCTTCATGCCGAGCCAGAAGACGCAGCGGATCCAGGCGTCCGGCAGCGCGAACAGGGCGTACGCCAGCACGGGAATCGTGCCGAGGCCGGCGACCAGGAAGATGCGGCTCGCGTCGAGACCGACCACCTCGCGGAGCAGGTAGAACAGTCCGGCCGACAGCAGCACGAACGTGAACGCGACGAAGTTGCCGGCGGCGAGAATGGTCCCGCGCTGGTCGGCCGGGCTGCGGTACTGCAGGGCCGTCTCCAGCGGCACGTCGAACAGTCCGGCCGAGAGGCCGAGGACGACGAGCCAGAAGCAGGACCACCGGAACGCTCCGCTCGACATGGCGGACTCGACGGCCGCCCCGCTGACGACCTCGGGCAGGTTCGCCCCGCTGCCGACCCAGTACAGCCCGATCGCCCCGACGACGATGCCGAACGCCGCGAGCGGAACCTGCCCGAGCTCGACCGCCTTTCCGGCCGAGAGGCCGGCGATCAGACAGCCGGCCGCGACGCCGAGCACGAGCACGCCACCGAGGACGCCGACCTCCGTCTGGCCGCCGCGGAGCACCTCGATGCCGTACGGGTCGATCGTCGTCTGGGCCAGCGAGGCGAGGAACCAGAAGTACGCGATGCCGAGCACGACCCGGAACAGCTGGCCGTGGTTCCAGAGCACTTCGAGCTGCCGGCCGGTCTCGCCGACCGGGTTGACCGGGAACGCCCGACTGGGATCGGCGGCCGGCGGGGTGACAACCAGCAGGCTGCCGAGCCAGCCGACGACGGCGACGCCGAGGATCGTCGCCGTAGCGGGCATCAGTCCCGTGAAGGTGACGGTCTCGAACGTCGGCTGGCCGATCCGGTCGAACAGGACGTTCCCGACGACGAATCCGACCGCACAGGCGACGATCGTGCACAGGCCCATCACGCCGTTCGCGACGGACAGACGGTCCCCGCGGACGATTTCCGGGAGAGCCCCCAGCTTCGCCGGCGAAAGCAGGGCACTCTGAGCCCCCATGAGGGCGACCACGACGAACAGCAGCGTCACGCTGCCCGACAGGATCGCCCCCGCTCCCATCGCCATCAGCACGATCTCGGCGAACTTGCACCAGACGACGACCTGCCGCTTGGAGAACCGGTCCCCGAGGAAGCCCGCGACGTTCGACAGCACCAGGTACGGCACCGTGAAGCAGACGAGCCCGACCGCGAGCGCCGTCGACGGAGCGATCGCCTGCTTGGCGAACGACACCGCCAGCCAGCGGAAGACGTTGTCGTTCATCGCCGTCAGGAACTGCGTCACCAGCAGTCCGAGGAACCCCGGCGAGACGAACCGTTCCGGATCGGACGAGGCTCCCGAGGAGCGCTCATCCGGCTCGGTCTGCGCGTCGTCCGTCGGCGTCTGCGTGACGGGTGCGGCGTCGAGCGACATGGAGGAGTCGTCCTCGGCGAGCGTCGTGCTCGGTGTGCGTACGGCGGATCCTGCCATCAACAGCCCCCCGAACACGAGTCGTCACGAGGGGCGAGGACGCAGCCGGCGACCGCGTGCCACGCGGATTCTGGCGAAACGTGAAGATCGGGGCAACGCGAGACGAACGGCTTCCGTTCCCGCACGGGCTACCGCGGGACGAGCCGCATTCCCCGCCCGTGCCACAGCGTCCGCATGTCCGTCATCGACCACTCCTCCAGCCCGACAGCAGGGTCGCCGATCAGGAAGCGGTGCTCCTCCAGCGGCACGGACTCCACGTCCGCGGCCTCGGATCCGTCACCCGTGTCACGCGCCCGCGGGTGGCTTCGCTCGTAGAAGACCACCGTGTGACGCCTACCGGGAATCCATCCCCACTTCTCCTCGTACCTGGGGTCGTAGTCGCCCCCCTTCTTCAGTTCCACGAACAGCAGCTTCGGCCCGGGAGTCCCGACGAGCGTCTCGAGGTCCGTCTCGAACACCTCCACTTCGAGCTGTTCCTCCCGAACGGCGCGTTTCAGTCCGCGGTACAGGCCCTGCCAAGTGGTCCCGTTCCGGGTGAGGCAGTCGTGAGCCATGTCGGCCTCGTGCACGCTGATTCCGTAGAAGTCCAGCAGCGTGCACGCCGCCGCGGGACTGCAGGAGACCGGCGACGTCTGACGGCAGAGGTACATCGTCTCGTGGGCCTTGCCGCCGACGATGCACGCCTTGCAGACCTCCTCCCACACGTTCACGCAGACGGGCGGCTTGCCTCGGAGCGGGTCGAGAATCGCGTAGAAGGCCGTCAGAAGCAGGGCGGCGGCCCAGAGAACCTGAGCCGAACGCCGCCCCTTCAGCCTCGGCAGGAGCAGCCCGGTCAGCACGCCCGCCATCAGCGGCAGCCAGTTCCCCACCACCACGAGGTTCGAGTACGGCAGCAGCCTCGCCATCCAGAACCCGTCCCGGAGGACGAACACGAACGCCACGATGCCGAGGATGACCACGCCGCCCAGCACGTCGAGCAGCCACCGCGGAGCCCGCCAGCAGGCGAACGTCGTCCCGACCGCCAGCGCCAACGTGCCGACGGCGAGGATCGCCATGCCGATGTAGAGGTCTTCCACGGTGGACGTCCCGTGGTGTCGAACCAGTCGAGTTGTCGGCGGGACCGCGGAGCGCAGGCCTCGCCGTGCCGGAGTCGGCGGTCAGATGCGAAGGTGCTCGAGGGCCTCCGTCGGCGAGACGACGTAGCCCACGTAGAACGGCCCGAACTCGGCGTACCGGGCGGACGCCTCGTCGAACCGCATGGTGTAGACGATCTCCTTGACGTGTTCCGGGGCACGGCCCCACAGCGTCACGCCCCACTCCCAGTCGTCGAAACCGGTCGAGGCGGTGATCAACTGCGAGACCCGACCGGCGAACTTGATGCCCGAGGTCGCGTGCTCGGCCATCAGTTCCCGCCGCTTGCTGAACGGCAGCGAGAACCAGTTCGCATGCGGGTCGCGAATCTTGTTCATCGGGTAGAAGCAGTGCACCGGGAACGGCGGGATGTCCGGGTACGTCCGCTGCTTGTTCATCGCCGGCAGCCGTTGGGCGTAGGCGTTCACCTTCGCCTCGTAGGCGGGATCTCCCTCCGCGAGCCCTTCCTCGTGACGCAGTTTCTCCGCGTACTGCTCGACGGTCGGCACGTACTCGGAGACCTCCGTGATCGACACGAACGAGTAGACCCGTTC
>JANQQW010000080.1 GCA_028284885.1 Planctomycetaceae bacterium | reverse complement strand
GAGTACGCCTCGATCTCGGCCATGTAGTCGGCCGGGATCCGCTGCCGGAAGACCTGCAGACCGGTCCGCACGCTGGGCCAACGCTCGCCCAGCCCGCGGGCCTCGAGCGTCATCTTCGGGAAGTCGACGAGCTGCTTCCCGGCGTCCCCCGCCAGCTTCGCGGCCCGCGTGCCGATCTCCTCCGGCGTCCCCTCGACGACCAACAACGGCACGCCGTTCACGTACGACAGCCGGGCCCCCTCGACCTTCGCCTCGGTGTACTCGTACGGCTCGTCGTCCGCGCGAGACGCCGAGACGACGAAGGCAACGAGCAGCAGGGCGAGCAGGATCTTGAAGCGAATCACGATCGACTCCGGTTCGGGGTTCGCTGGAATCGTCGCGATCGACCGGGGTTCGGACAAGTGCGGATTCGGGCTTGCGCTGTTCCCGACGCGAAGCCACGAAGACGTGAAGACTCGCAAAGGAAAAGGTCAGGAGGACTCTTCGCTGATCGGTGACCACCCGTGGTTCCGACCTTTGCGTTCCTCTGCGTCTTCGCGGCTTTGCGTCGAATTCCAAGATTCGCGATACAATTCCCGCATGAACAAACTCACGACTTTCGTTCTCTTCGTCCTGCTTCCCAGCTCGGTCTCGGCCGAGGAGTTCGAGCACGCCGTCGTCTCGGCCGACCACCCGCTCGCGAGCGAGGCCGGAGCGGAGATGCTGCGGGCGGGCGGCAACGTCGTCGACGCGGCCGTCGCCACGTCGTTCACGCTCTCGGTCGTCCGGCCGTACAGCTGCGGCATCGGCGGCGGCGGCTTCCTCGTGATGTGGGACGCGAAGGCTCGGAAGCCGTTCGTCCTCGACTACCGCGAGCGGGCCCCGAAGCGGGCGACACGGAGGATGTACCTCGACGCCGACGTCCCGCAGGCGGAGAAGCCGCTGCTCAGCCGCGAGGGCGGACTCGCGCCGGCCATACCGGGAACCGTGGCCGGCCTCTGCGAGGTGCACCGCCGCTTCGGCAAGCTCCCACTGAAACGCGTACTCGCACCGGCGATTCGCGTGGCCCGGGAAGGCTGGCCGCTCGACAACCACGCGGCCGGCACCGTCAAGACCGTCGTCCGTCGATTCGAGAGTCGCCCGGCGCTGAAGCGACGTTTCGAGCCGTTGTGGCGGCTCTACCTCAACGAGGGCCGACCGGTCCGCGCCGGCGACCGGGTCACCTCGCCGCAGCTCCCGGCGCTCGAACGCATCGCCGAGCACGGCCACGCCGGCTTCTACGACGGCCCGCTGGCGAAGTCGCTGCTCGAAGCCGTCACGGAGCAGGGCGGTCTCTGGACTGCAGCGGACCTGGGGGACGTCCGACCGGTGGAGCGGGAGCCGCTCCGTGCCCGCATCGGTCAGCACGATCTGCTCACGATGCCGCCCCCCTCCAGCGGCGGCATCGCGTTGATCGAAACGCTCCACGCCCTCGACGCCTGGGACCGCCGCCACCCCGACAGGTCGCTCGCGAAGCTCGGCCACAACACGCCCGACTACGTCCACGTCGTCACCGAGGCGATGAAGCACGCCTTCGCCGACCGGGCCGAGTACCTCGGCGACACGGACTTCGTCGACGTCCCGGTCGACCGGCTCGTCGCACCGGCGTACGGCGACCGGATCGCCCGACGGATTCGTTTCGACGCGACGCTCCCGACGAAGGAGTACGGCCGGTTCGCCCCGGTCGAGGACGACGGCACGAGCCACTTCTCGATCATCGACGCCGAGGGGAACGCCATCGCCTGCACGGAGACGGTCAACACCTACTTCGGCAGCTACGTCGTCGATCCGACGTACGGCATCGTCCTCAACAACGAGATGGACGACTTCGCCGCCCGCCCCGGCGAGAAGAACGTGTTCGGCCTCGTGCAGAGCGAGGCGAACACCGTCGCCACCGGCAAGAAGCCGCTCTCCAGCATGTCGCCGACGATCGCCGTCTCGGACGGCAAGGCGGTACTCGCCGTCGGTGCCTCCGGCGGCCCGCGGATCGTCAGCAGCACGCTGCAGGTCTTCCTGAACGTCACCCGGTTCGACCTGCCACCCGCGAAGGCCGTCGCCGAACCGCGCTTCCACCACCAGTGGCTGCCGAACGAGCTCGTGCTCGAATCGGGCTTGCTCGAACGCGTTCGGAAGCCGCTCTCGGAACGCGGTCACGACGTGAAGCGCCGCACGGCTCTGGCGATCACCCAACTCGCGATTCGCGGGAAGGACGGTGTCGTAGGCGTGAGCGACCCCCGCAAGGGCGGCCGGCCCGCTGGGTGGTAGTGTCGTCGGGTCTCTCCGAGACCCGAACCAGCAGCGCGGCCGCCACGCCGACCGTCTGATCCAGAGCGAACGACTGCAGCGGCGGTGCGAGGTGGCACGTTCGCTGGATGTGACGCTGTCGTCGCGAGTCCGGCCCTCGGAGAGGCCCGACGACACGAAAGAAGCCGGGCGGAACACGTTGTTCCGCCCGGCTCGAACCCTGTCACGGTTCGGGTTCTCGATCAGGGGATGTTGATCACGGTCTCGCCGTTGATCGCCGAGTCCTGGCCGGCTCCGCCGTCGAGGAAGTCGGTGTCGGCTCCGCCGTTCAGCGTGTCGTTTCCGTCGCCGGCGAGCAGGATGTCGTTCCCGCGGCCGCCGGAGAGGACGTCGTTGCCGTCCCCACCGAGGACGACGTCGTTGCCGTCGCCGCTGATGAGGATGTCGTTCCCGTCGCCGCCGGAGACGAAGTCGTTCCCGTCGTTGGCGATGATGATGTCACGTCCCTCCTCGCCGAGGAGCACGTCGTTGCCGGCTCCACCGAAGAGGATGTCGTTCCCCTCGCCACCGCGGCCGATGAGCGTGACGCCGGACTGCAGCCGGGAGGCGTTCAGCACGTCGTTCCCGTCACCGGTGTCGATCGCCAGCGTTTGCAGGTTCGGCACTTCGGAGACGTCGTTGACCAGGACGACGTCGTCACCGCCGTTCGTCCGCAGGTCGAGGACCTCGGTCGCCCCGATGTTGTGGCTGAACAGCCGACCGTCGTTCGTCCGCTGGACGCGGGTCACGCGGCCCAACTGGTTCAGTTCGATGTCGTCGTCGAGGTTGCCGGTGTTGACCTGCACGGTGTCGCGGCCGAGCCCCCCTTCGATCAGGTCGCTGCCGTCCCCCTCGTTGACGACGATCAAGTCGTTGCCGTTCTCGCCGAAGACGAAGTCGTTGCCCCGGTTGCCGATGAGGACGTCGTTGCCGTCGCGGCCGCGGAGCAGGTCGTTGTCGAACCCGCCGTCCAGGCGGTCGTCGCCGTCACCCCCGGTGAGGATGTCGAAGCCGAGGCCGCCGTCGACGTCCAGACTGATCAGCCCGGCCAGCCCGTTCGACCCGGTGAACGAGTCGTTCCCGGCCAGCAGGTTCACGTCGAGCGTCTCGGTCGAGCCGACGTCGAGCGTGAAGGTGTCGAGGTTCGTCCGCTCGACCTTCACCCGCTCGCCGTTCGGCGTGACGAGGATCACGTCGCGGTCGGTGTTGGAGCCGTTCACCTGAACCGTGTCGTTCCCCTCGCCCCCTTCGAGGAAGTCGCTGCCGTCGCCGTTGTTGACGATCAGCAGGTCGTTCCCGTCCTGCCCGAGAACGACGTCGTTCCCGCGGTTGCCGAGCAGCGTGTCGTTGCCGGCCCCGCCGCGGAGCACGTCGGCCCCGTCACCACCGATGAGCAGGTCGTTCCCCTCGCCACCGTCGAGGTCCAAGGAGACCAGCCCGTTCAGGCCCGTCGAGCCGATGATCACGTCGCTGCCCCCTTGGCCGTTCACGTCTAGATTCTCGGTCGTGCCGATGTCGAGCGTGAAGAGGCCGAGGTTGGTGCGGCGGAAGCGGACCCGCTCGCCGTTGGGGTCGATGCGGAAGCTGTCGCCGGCCCCGTTGTCTCCGTTGACCTGCACCGTGTCGAGCCCCTCGCCCCCTTCGAGGAAGTCGCTGCCGTCGCCGTTGTTGACGATCAGCAGGTCGTTCCCGTCCTGACCGAGGACGACGTCGTTCCCGCGGTTGCCGAGCAGGGTGTCGTTGCCGGCTCCGCCTCGGAGCACGTCGGCCCCGTCACCGCCGATCAGGAGGTCGTTCCCCTCTCCGCCGTCGAGGTCGAGCGAGATGAGCCCGTTCAGCCCGACCGAGCCGATGATCACGTCGCTTCCCCCCTGACCGTTCACGTCCAGGTTCTCGGTCGTTCCGATGTTCAAGGTGAACTGGTCGAGGTTGTTGCGACGGAAGCGGACTCGCTCGCCGTTCGGGTCGATGCGGAAGTCGTCACCGGCCGTGTTCGAGCCGTTGACCTGCACGGTGTCGATGTCCTCGCCCCCTTCGAGGAAGTCGCTGCCGTCGCCGTTGTTGACGATCAGCAGGTCGTTCCCGTCCTGCCCGAGGACGATGTCGTTGCCGCGGTTGCCGAGCAGCGTGTCGTTCCCGGCACCGCCGCGGAGGACGTCGGATCCGTCACCGCCGATCAGGAGGTCGTTCCCCTCGCCGCCGTCGAGGTCCAGCGAGATCAACCCGTTCAGGCCCGTCGAGCCGATGATGATGTCGTTCCCACCCTGGCCGTTCACGTCGAGGTTCTCGACGGTGCCGATGTCGAGCGTGAACAGGCCGAGGTTGTCCCGCTGGAAGCGGACGCGTTGGCCGTTAGGGCTGATCGAGAAGTCGTCGCCCGCTCCGTCGGCCCCGTTGACCTGGACGGTGTCGGTGCCGGAACCGCCTTCGAGGAAGTCGCTGCCGTCGCCGTTGTTCACGATCAGCAGGTCGCTGCCCGCCTCGCCGAGAACGATGTCGTTCCCGCGGCCGCCGAGCAGGGTGTCGTTGCCGGCCCCGCCGCGGAGCACGTCGACGCCGTCACCGCCGATGAGCAGGTCGTTCCCCTCGCCACCGTCGAGGTCCAGCGAGATCAGCCCGTTTAGCCCGACCGAGCCGATGATCACGTCGCTCCCCCCCTGACCGTTCACGTCGAGGTTCTCGACGGTGCCGATGTCGAGCGTGAAGAGACCAAGGTTGTTCCGCTGGAAGCGGACGCGTTCGCCGTTCGGGTCGATGCTGAAGTCGTCACCGGCCCCGTTCGCCCCGTTCACCTGGACGAAGTCGTTGCCGAGGCCGCCTTCGAGGAAGTCGCTGCCGTCGCCGTTGTTGACGATCAGCAAGTCGCTGCCGTCCTGGCCTTCGACGCGGTCGTTGCCGCGGTCGCCGAGGAGGACGTCGTTGCCGGTGCCGCCGAGGATGCGGTCGTCGTTGCCAGCCCCGCGGATCGTGTCGTTGCCGCTGCCGCCCAGCAGGAAGTCCTGTCCGGACCCGCCGATCAGCAGGTCGTTGCCACTGCCGCCGAGGAAGACGGCATCGGGCAGGGCCCCGTTGAACTCGTTGAGGGTGATCTGGTCGTTGCCGCCGAGGCCGAGAGCGAAGATGGTGTTGGTGTTTTCGGCGTTGGGCGTTCCGCCTTGGATGGCGACCTCACCGTTGTTGATCAGGATGTTTCCGCTGTCGTCGCGAGAGACGTTGATCACGTTGTCGCCGGCGTCGCCGACGATGGTGAGCTGGCCGAAGGCCTCGTTGAAGGAGGCCGTGACGGTGAGCATCACGCGTTCCTCGAGGGACTGGACCTCGGCGGCGACGGGGGCCGACCCGGTGCGGCGACGCTTGCGGGCCTTCGGTGCCTTGGGGGCCCAGGTGCTGGCCTTGAGACGGTTGACGAAGTTGGTGAAGCCGTTGCTCATCTGGAGTCTCCTCTCGGGTGAAGCCGGTGTGGCGAAGCAGAACTCCGCATCCGGGTCCCAGCCATCTGCTGTGGGGGACGACTCCGACTGCGGCTGCCCCCTCAAGCGGAGAGAAGCAGCCGTTGTGACGGGAGAATCTCGAAGAACTCTCCGACTCCACGCGCCAGTCAGCGGCAACGCGTGAACTGAACGGATCTTGCGGCGCAACGAAAAGAGGCGTGCCGAACGGTGTTCGGCACGCCTCGAAGGACATCGTCGTGTTGTCGGCCACGGACTACGGCAGTTCGACAACCTCTCCACCGCCGATCGTGCCGAGAGCTCCCCAAATGCCATAGGGGCTGACGCCGCTGGCGTTCGGAGCAGCCGCCGGGTTACCGGCGTTGATGTTCTCCGAGATGAACCGCACGGAGCCGTCGGCCATGACGACCTGCACGCCACCGGTGTGGTAACTCGTGGCGCTGATCAGGGCGTCGGAATCGTGAGTTCCACCGGCGTAGCAGGAGGCGCTGTTCGGCGGCAGGACCGTGTTGAAGCCGGCGTAACCGACACGGCCGTCGGCCCAGCGGGCGTTCTCGTTGGTCGTCGCCCCACCGTATGTCTGGCCGGATGCCGTCGCGAGGCACACTGACGGGTCGGTCTCGAATCCCGAGATGCTGGTCCGAATACCATTCCGCACATCGCGGGACTGCTTGACGGTCGGTGCCCGCTCCCCCATCGCGATGGTGTTGCTGCTGCCATCGGTGATGTCGCGGAAACGTCGCCCCTTCCCTTCGCCACCGTTCGTACCACGATCGTTGTCGTCGCTCCCATCCTCGTCCGGACTGCGGGTGAAGAGCCCCCGAGTGCTCCGTCCGTTGTCGCTACCCGCCGCCTGGTTGCCGGCGATGTGTTCCGAGATGTTGAAGCGGTATCCGAGGATACCTCGCTGGTCGCTAAACGTTTGAATGGGTGCAGACGGACAGTAGAGAACCGCGTTCTCGAATGTCTGCCAAGTGTTGTTGTCCCACGGGTTTCCCCCTTGGGACTCGACCAACTCGTACACCGCGGCTTGCTCCATGTAGGGCATCAGCGTGACGATGCCGCTGATCCGCTGCGAGCGACCGCCAGGATGGGCGGTGTCCACCAGCGGCGGGAAGTAGCCGAAGGCATCATGGTGATTGTGGAGTGCGACGCCGAGCTGCTTCAGCTGGCTCTTGCAGGCAGACCGACGGGCGGCCTCTCGGGCCTGCTGTACGGCCGGGAGTAGAAGGGCGATCAAAATGGCGATGATCGCGATCACGACCAGCAGTTCGATCAGGGTGAACCCCTGACGGGACTCCGAGCACTTGGTCCTACGCATTGAGCAGCCTCCAAGAGGAAAGAGTGAAGAGTTCGGGCAAGAACACCCGCGAACGACGCATTCTTGCAGGAAACCCTGATGAACACAAACGGTCTCGCGAGTCCGTTCGCCACAATCTTGAAAGGCGAATTGAGAAACGCCGCAAAGGAGACACGACGCGCACCCTGCCGACCACAGCTCCACCCTGACGACAGAAGCCGCAACTCTGAACGTCACCCGCTGCCGAGGGTCAGCCGGCGACTCGGAGAGCCAGCTCCTCAGCGCTGATCGAGACGATCGCGATGCCGAAACGGTTGGCCATCGCCACGACCTCGGCCTCGTCCAGCAGGATCGTCTTGCCGCACTCGACCGCGAGCACGCGGCCCCCCGCCTCTGACATCGTCTTGATCGTGTCGGCGCCGATGGTCGGCACGTCGAAGCGGTCGTCCTGCTGTGGCTTCTCCACCTTCACCACCGTGAACCCCCCCTTCCGGCAGAGCGTCCCGGCGCGGTGAATCGCGGCGTCGGTTCCCTCGATCGCCTCCACCGCCATCACGGCCATGTCGCTGACGACGACCGTCTGACCGATGTCCAGTTCGCCGATCTTCTTGGCGAGTTCCCAGCCGAAACGGATGTCCTTCCACTGGGACGGGGAGGGCTTCTTCTTCGTCAGGAATCCGTGTCGCACGAGGAGCTCCGGGGCGTAGTTCAGGGCCGACTCGAACACGATGCCGTCGCGACCGAACTCGCGGATGACGGCGAGCAGCATGGTGTCGTCCGCGTTGTTCTCGCGGCAGTAGTTGAAGTACATGTGCAGCGCCCGCCAGTCCGGGAGCAGCTGCCAGAACCACCACCGCTTGCGGAACAGGATCGTCTTGTCGATCTTCCCGGCCATCACGGCTCGCGAGACGCCCGCCTGCCGGAACAGCCGGATCGTCTTGCCGACGCGACCGATCGGGGCGGTGACGAAGTCGTCGCAGTGGTCGGCCAGCTCGTCCGACGCCATCCCCGCCACGCCGACCGCGAACACCGAGTACCCCTGAGCGCGCGCGGCCTTGGCGAACTCGACGGGGAACCGGCCCGCACCCGCCAGCAGGCCGATGCGTTCACCCGGTTCGGGCTTGTCGTGGGTCGAGGAGTACAAGGGGTCGCCGTCCGTCCTTGGTCGGGAGTCTGCCGGTCGTTCAGGCCGCCGCGGCACCGGTGTCGCCGGTCGCCTCTTGGGCGTCCAGCCGCTTCTCCAGGGTGCGAATCTGCTTCCGCATCTCGGGAATCTTCTTCGACGCCATGACGATCCGCATCGCCTCCTGCACCGGCTGGGCGGGCACGCCGATCCACGTCTCGCCGCTGGGGACGTCCTTGTTGACGCCCGCCTTCGAGCCGAGCACGCAGCCGGTCCCGAGATGCACGTGGTCCGCCACCCCGACGTGCCCGGCGCAGACGACGTAGTCGCCGGTCGTCACGGAGCCGGCGAAACCGACCTGCCCCACGATGACGTTGTGCTTCCCGAGCTCGCAGTTGTGGGCGACCATCACCAGGTTGTCGAGCTTCGTCCCCTCGCCCACGACCGTGTCGGCGATCATGCCCCGGTCGATCGTCGTCGAGGCGCCGATCTCCGCATCGTTCTCGATTCGCACGCCGCCGTGGTGCGGGAGGCGGACGTGGCGGCCCTGCTCGAGGCGGTAGCCGAACCCGTCTGCCCCGACGACGGCCGTCGCGTGAATCGTCACCCGGTCGCCGACCACGACGTTCTCGTACAGCACGGCGTACGGGTGCACGACCACGTCGTCCCCGATTCGGCAGCCGGGGCCGACGTAGGCTCCCGGCATGATCTCGCAGTTCTCGCCGACGACCACGTCCTCCATCACGTGGGCGGTCGGATGGACGTTCGTCCCGACTCCGATGACGGCCGAGTCGCTGACGAACGCCTGCGGCGAGACGCCGACGGCGCGACGCTGGCGTCGGGGGCGAATGCGTTCCAGGCAGGCGAGGAAGGCCGTCTGCGGATCCTCCTCGACGACGAGCAGGACCGGCGTGTCGGTCGCCTCGACCTGTTCGGCGAGGGACTTGGGTACGACGACCGCTGCCGCCTGACTCGCCGACAACGCCGACGGAGTCGTCTTCTCCCCGGCGTAGGCCAGGTCGGTGTCGGTCGCCTTGTCGAGCGGGGCCGCGTCTCGAATCTCGGTGGAACCGTCGCCGCGGACGTCGGCGTCGATCCAGCCGGCGACCGTCGCGGCGGGATGGGTCGTGTTCATGTCAGGGTTCTCGGGCCTCGGAGTCGGCGGGTTCTAGGAGAACGTCCGATTCGCCGCAAGACCGTTCCGCGAGAGACGTTGCCGACTGATGGCGACGTGCCCGACCGGCTGCTAGAGTACGCCTTCGACGAGCCCGAGATCCCCCACGAGACCCCACCATGTCGGTTCGCGGCATCCGAGGAGCCACGACCGTGGACCGGGACGAGTCCGAACTCGTCCTCGCCGCGACGAGCGAGCTGCTCGAGTCGCTGTTGGCCGCCAACGAGATCGACTCGTTCGAAGAGATCGTCTCGGCCGTGTTCACGACGACGAGCGACCTCTGTTCGACCTTCCCCGCCGAGGCGGCGCGGCGGTTGGGCATGAACCAGGTGCCGCTGCTGTGCGCGAGCGAGATCCCCGTCGCGGGGAGCATGCCTCGCTGCATCCGCGTCCTGCTGCACGTGAACACGGACCGCAAGCAGGCGGACATCACCCACGTCTACCTGGGGGAGGCGAAGAAGCTGCGGCCCGACGTGTCGAGTGCCCAGTAGCCCGAACGGCCGACCTACGGCACGTCCGCGTCGAACCGTGTGAGCCGAGCCGGTTCCGCCGCCCCGGGGGAGTCGTGTTGGAACTCCGCGTCCAGCGGATCGCGGCCGACGACCGCCTCGCCGGGCGACCACGTGAGTTCCGCGTCGGCGTTCTCCACGTGTGGTTCGCGGAACGGGATGCCGTATTCGTCGAGCGGATCGACGATCGCGTCGAACGGGTTCGCCAGCAGGTCTTCCGGGAAGTACGGGGTCAGGAGATCACGGAACTCGGCCACCAGTTCCACGTTCTCGTCGGGCACGTTGGCGAGTTTCTCGGCTCGGTGGGCCCGAGTCAGCCAAGCCGCCCGTTGCAGCAGCTCGTACTGTGTCTCCGGAGGAATCGAGGCGAACGGGCGCTGGTCGCGTTCCAGCAGAACCGCCTCGGCGAGTCCCCGCTCCCGAATGGCGTCGAGGTCCTGCTCGGGCCGCAGCTCCGAGCGGGAGAGCGTGCCCCCGATCGACAGGGCGAGCGCGACGAACTGCTCGTACGTCAGCTTCTCGCGAAGCAGCGCCCGCTCGAGGCGTCGTGAGGGCTTGTGGTGCCGAGCCAACCGTTCGACGTCCCACGCGTTGTCGAGGTCGAGCCGTTCGAGTCGCAGCAGCTCCGCGACGGGCAGCGTCCGGGTCCGCCCCCAGTCCGGCAGCTCGCCGTAGGCGGTGTCGAGAACGTCGAGCGGTTCCTCCGGAAGGTCCGAGGCGACCCGCAGGAACCGAGTGATCTCGCTTCGCCTCAGTTCCTCGTCGATCCGCTTCCGCTCGGTGAACTCCGGCGTGTTCTGCGCGCACCCCGTCACGATCCCCACGGTGGGGAGCAGGGCGAGCAACAGCGAAAGGCGACGGAACACGCGGGCTCCCAGACGAACGAGACGTGGGCGACACTTCATCCGTATCGTCCAAATCACCCGTCGTCCGAGACGACCCCCGCCCGGCGACCAACCGGGCGGAGCTTCGGCCAGGCGACCTCGTCACGATCGCTGCAACCGTCACGACCCGGTCGGTCGAAGGGGGCGACCGTCCCGGTCAGTTCACCGAGGGAACGGTCAACTCGGCCTCGAGCGCTTGGCGAATCCGACTCTGCACGTCCATCAGGTGAGCGAGCGAGTAGTCGTCCAACTCCAGCTTCTCGTTGCCGACGACCGTCTCGATCTGCTTGTCGAGAACCGAGAGGTGCAGGCGGGCGAGCGTCCGAGCGTCGGCCGGAGCACCACCACGGGTCACCATGCCGGCCATCCGGACCAACGCGAGCCGCTGCAGGTTGCGGCGGTACCCGTCGACGAACGGTTTGCGGTTGTCGAACTTGCCCTCCGCCGGCGGGGTCCGGACCTCCGTGAAGACGCCGTCGACGAGCGTCCGCACGTGCTCTGCGAGCGTGTAGGCGTCGGCGTCGGCGGCCACCTTCAGCTCGTTGTCGGCCAGCCGCGAAAGCGTCGCGTCGTCCGTCAGCCGCGAGAGGATCTGCGACTGCATCATCTCGACGAAGTCGCGGATCGGGTAGTCGACCCGCGACGAGGTCGTGATGCCCCAGTGGCTCCACCGTGTTGCGACCAAGCTGCTGAGGACCTCGGGCTCGTAGTTCGGGGCGGCGAACGCCCGCTTCGTGATGAGCTGCATCGCCTGCCGCTGCTGTTCGGCCGGGACGACGACCAGCGGCGGCCGGCCCTCCTTCGTCCCCTTGTGGTCCCGGTAGACGTGCACGCCGCCCGGGAAACGAGCCGCGTAGATCGCCGAACGCCAGTACTCGCTGAACAGCTGGCCGAACGCCTGCCGGGCCCGCTGGTACCCTTCACCGTCCTTCACGGCCCGGTCCACGACCTTCGGCATCAGCTCTGCGGAGAGCTCCATCTGCCGGTCGACGAACTCGAGTGGATTCGCACCGAGGTCGAACAGGTTGGCGAGCGGGTCCGGCGCGTCGAAGGACCGGGCGTCCTCGTCGGTCGCGTAGTCGAGGCCGGGCTCGCCGCTGCGGGCCGCGATCGCGACGAGCTCCTCGTCCTTCTGCACCGGCTTGTAGCCGTACTCGATGGCCCAGTAGTCGTACGGGCCGATGGTCTCCGTGTAGTAGGCCCCCTGGTCCTTGGCGACGATGTTCGCCGGCGTGTAGTCCATCACGCTGGCGATCGTCGGCTCGTCGGAGTCGGCCTTCGTCGCGTCGATGTCCTTCAGCGACTTCCAGCTGCTCGCCTTGAAGTTGTGCCGCAGCCCCAACGTGTGACCCACCTCGTGCATCGCGACCTCCTTCAAGGCCTGGTGCACGAACTCCCGGGGCAGTTCACCGGATGCCTGGTCGGCGAGACCGGCCGCGGTGAGCGCAGCGGCGGCGAAGCCCATCTGGTGTTGCATGCCGTCCCCGTAGGTGCAGTCCGAGCGGGCGTGCGCGTGCTCGAAGCCGAACGGTCCAAGGACCTTCTCCCGCTTCGCGGTCGCCCCGAACAACCGGGCTGCCGTCTCCGGGGTGAAGGTCTCGTAGTCGGTCTTCCAGTAACGGAGGAAGCTCGCGTCGAAGATGATGTCGGCGTCGAGGATCTGCCCCGTCTTCGGGTTCACGCGGGACGGGCCCATGGCGAAGCCGGCCTCGGCCGTGATCCACCGGAACGTGTTGTAACGCACGTCCTCGGGGTCCCAGGTGTCGTCGTCCCGCTGCTGCCGGACTTCGATCGCGTTCGCGAAGCCGATCTTCTCGAAGGCCTTGTTCCACTCCAGAATCGCCTCGCGAATCGTCGGCCGCAGCTCCAGCGGAACGGTCTTCTCCAAGTAGAAGATGATCGGCTCCTTCGGCGGCGAGAGCGGGGCCTTCGGGGCGGCCTTCTGCAGGTCCCAGCGGTTCACGTACCGCACGAACTGCTCGTCGTCCTTCTTGTCCGAGAAGTCCTTCACCACGGTCAGGAAGTAGCCCACGCGGTCGTCCGCCACGCGGGGCTTGTAGCCGTTCATCGTCGGGAGTTCGGAGATGCTGTAGTGCACATTGACCTGCATGCCGCGGCTGTCGGCGACGGTGTCCAGGCTTCGGGTGCCGACGTAGACGGCCGCCACCTGCAATTCGACGTTCTTCGGGTAGGCGTTCACCTTCGCCCACGTCGTCCGGTCCGTGGCGAGCCGTGCCCCCAGCGACCGGCCCACGCCCTGATCGTCGCTGAAGAAGATGCCCGTCACGTCGACGAGGTCGCCGCCGGCCTCGCTGGCGACGATCGGCAGGGCGTACAGAACGCTGTCGCTGTAGGCGAGCTTCACGGCGTTCGCCTCCGGCGTGCCGGCCTTCGCGCGAAAGCGGGTGTTCTTCTCCAGCACGTGGATCTTCTTGCCCACCTTGCGGAACGACCACAACGAGTCGCCCCACGTCATGCCGCCGAGGACGCGGCCGGCCGAGACACCGCGGGCGATCGACGACAGAACCAGGTAGTCCTTGCTCAACTGCGTCGACTTGAGGTGCAGGTACAGCTTCTGGTCGCTGTGGTACAGCGTGAACAAGCCCTCGGACTTCTTCATGCCCTTCGTCAACGTCGCCAGTTTCGACGTCGACTGTTCCTGGGCGAACCCGGCGGTCGGCACGAGGAGAATCGCGGCGAGCAGGGCCAGGCGGCAGAAGGCAGGTTGCGGCATGAGCTGGAGGACTCCGAGGGCAGAGGGCACGCCTCGCGGGCGACGTAGCCGCGACACGAACCTGAACGGCACTGCGGGGGCGGACTTCCGTCGCGCCGCCCGACCCTGAATTCTCCGCGCGCCCGGCCGGGTTGGCAAGGGGGCCGCTGCCGGTCAGGCCGACGGCGCAGACTCCGGGGTTCGGAAAGGACGATCGAACCGCTCAAACCCAACCGGTCGCACCAACTGGGCCGGATGCGGGCAAGCGTGGCCGTTCGGCAGCAGGGCGAAGTCGCATGGAGTCCAGCTTCTGGCCGGTGCTGCAGAGAACTCGATACAATCGAGATCGACCAAGATCACGCGGAAGAGAGCATGTCGCCGACCCAACTCGCACCAGCGACGCGGCTGTGGACTCGGGACGAGTACCACAGCATGGCGGAGATGGGCCTCTTCGAGGGACAGCGTGTGCAGCTCGTGTGCGGAGAGGTCGTGGTGATGAGCCCGCAGAAGCACCCGCACGCCTTTGCCACGTCCGTGCTCGCCGATGCCCTCCGCGAAATCGTCGACGACGGATTTTGGGTCCGCGAGCAGTTGCCGCTGAGGTTGGGCGAGAGCTCGGAACCCGAGCCGGACGTCGCCGTGGTCGCCGGCAGACCGCGGGACTTCACGGATCATCCGTCAACCGCGGTCCTGGTCGTCGAAGTCGCCGACACGTCGCTCGCCTTCGACCGCCGCGAGAAGGCCGCCCTGTACGCGGCCGTCGACATCCCGGAGTACTGGATCGTCAACCTCGCCGAACGCTGCATCGAGGTGCACCGACGGCCGGTCGAGGACGCCTACTCCGACACTCAGATCGTCGACGAGTCCGGCCAGGTCGCGTGCACGGCGTTCCCGGACAGGACGACTGCTGTCGCCGAGATCCTTGCCTGACCGACCCTCGTCATCTCACTGACGGAGGTCTTGCGTCAAGGATCGGACTCGCGATCGAACATCCTCCGGGTGTTCGTCCCCACTTGGAAGAACTCGTGCGGCGGCGGGCCCTCCGTCCGCTGGCGGACGAGGTCGCCGAAGCTGTCGGCGACGGGGTAGAGCTCGTTCTCGTAGGCGAGGCCCACGACGGGGTACTCGCCGCCCACGCACTTGGTCGTGTCCCAACCGAAGTAGCCGGCACCTTCGTCGTCGGCGAAGAAGAGCAGACTCGGCACGATCTCGAAACCGTGGTGGAGCTCGTCCAAGTCGTCGGCCGTCGAGTGAATGGAGTTGTCGAAGGTCCCCAACTCGGCGACGGGGTAGGCGTCGTCCCACTCGACGGTCGCGTAACCCGGTGCAAACACGTGGAGGAGGCGACCGAGCCAGCCGGCACCGAACCGTTTCACGAACTCACGATACGACGGCGGCAGCGTGACGCCCCACTCGTCGTCGATCTCCTCGAGATCGCGTTCGGTCGGAAGGGGAAGCGGGTCGCCGTCGACCTTCACCTCGATGCGGTCGAAGACATCGGGCTTCACGCTCGCCCTCCCGACTGGTCAGCTGCCGGTGTGCACGACCACGCACGTCACGTTGTCCTTCGATCCGCCGTCTAAGGCGGCCTGCACGATGGCGTCGGCGGCTTGTTGCGGGTCGTCGTGCTCGCCGAGGAGCTCGCCGATCGTCGCGTCGTCGATGCCGTCGGTCACGCCGTCGGAGCAGAGCAGGAAGCGGTCGCCTGCGCGGGGGTCCAGGCTCTTCGCCTCGGTGCCGGCGCTGCCGTCCTTCGTGCCGAGGTACCGGTACAGGACGTTGCGGTAGCGGTGGGTCTTGGCGTCCTCCTCGCTGATCGTCCCGGCGTCGAGCAGGGCCTGCGTCAGCGAGTGGTCCTTGGTGATCTGCGACAGCTTCCCCTCGCGGAGCAGGTACCCCCGGCTGTCGCCCACGTTCCCGATGAAGACCCGCCCCGCCACGTGGACGAGGTAGACGATCGTCGTCCCCATCTGGTGGCACTCGGGGTCGATCTCGCCGAGCGCCATGATCTCGGCGTTCGCCTCGCCGACGGCGGTGTCGATCACCTTGACGATCTCGTTCGCCTCGGCGGCGGTCGTGAAGTCGAGCCCTTGGTCGAGCCGCTTCTGGACGATCTCGGTCGCGAGGCCGCTCGCCTTCTCGCCGGCGGACTGTCCGCCCATGCCGTCGCAGACGAGGAAGAACCGCCCGTCCGGATCGACGGAGCAGTTGTCCTCGTTGTTCTCCCGGAAGTTTCCGGTGACGCAGACGTGACCCCAGGTGAACTCGGCCATTACGCGTTCGAGACGCCGGGGCGTCCCGCTCTCCTGTTGGCGGCTATTTCGATTGTCGTCCGACCGGACTCGGGCCGTCGGGGAGGAGTGTAGCCACGGGATCCCGTGTCCCCAACGGAGTCGACGTCAGCAGCACCTCCCCGGCGGCGAAACCGGCAGCGGCCCCGTGCATCCTCGCTCGCCCCTCGACGAGATGGAACACGTGGCCCTTCGCCGGGGGGAACTGCGTGGCGTAGGCCCGAATGGACTCCAATTTTACATCGAGCGTCTCGGAAATATCCACGACGAACGCCCCAGACGACGGCGGGAGTTCGAGTTGCCGCAGCCCCAGCGGGTACGACACCTGTTTCGGCACCGTGTGGACCGGCAGCCCGTCGAAGTGCTCGTCCCACTTCGTCAGCCGGGAGTAGAAGACGGCCGCGTCCGTGATCTGCCGGGCCTGCCAGTGGTCGGGCGAGGCCATCGGCGTGCGGTCGGCGATCCCCATCACGACGCGTGGCCGGTACCGCCGGAAGACCTTCCCGAGCGCGACCCGCGCCTCGAACGAGTCGAACAAGCGTCGGTTCGGGAGTTCGAGAATCTCGCGGACCTGCACGCCGAGAATCTCGCCGGCGGCCTTCGCCTCAGCCAGCCGAACTTCGGGACCAGGGCTGTTCGGCGTCGGCTCGCCGTCGGTCAGATCGACGATCCCCACCCGGTACCCCTGCCGAACGAGACTCGCGAGTGTCCCGCCGACGGCGATCTCGACGTCGTCCGGATGAGCGCCGACGGCGATCACGTCCAGTGGTTCGGGAAGGTCGTCGGCCACGTCGGTCGTCCGCTTGGTTCGTCGAGGAGTGAGAGCCTAACGCGTGGCCGACCGGAGCGACAGCGGATCACCTGCTCCCCAGTGCATCCGATTCCCGGTTGCGAACTCGTCGCCATTCCTCTGGCCCCCTCTCCCCCGCAATCGGTTTCCCAGTGGCTTCGACTTCGCTGCGGGGGAGAGGGTCGGGGTGAGGGGGGACAGAACCAGGGCGCGCACTTACCCCCCTCTCAACAAAAGAAACGACCTCGGGTGGAGGCCCGAGGTCGTTCGTCTGGTTGGTCTACGTGCAGCGACGGTGGCGTCAACGCCCCATCGTGAGCTGCATGTGCACGGCGTCGATGCCGCGGCGGAGCATCCACGCACGGTTGGTCGCGTGTCGCTCGTGGCCGGCCTTCTCGGCGAGCGTCGTCATCATCCGCTGCGTCGAACCGCACAGCCCCTCGACCGGTTGACTGGAGAGGGTCTGCATTGCCTCCATGTAGATGGCGGCACACTCGCCGTGGTGACCGGCGTTGAACATGCGGACGCCACGGGCGACCGAGTGCTCCAGCATGCGGGCCGCCTCGGCCGCCTTCATCGGCTTCTCCGGCGGCAGCAGCACGGAGTCGATCACGTGGATCACGCCGTTGCTGGTGAGGATGTCCGTCTTCACGACCTGGGAGTCGTTCACGAACACGCCCTTGTCGTTCGCCCGAATCGCGACCTCGGCACCGTTCACGGTCTTCGCGGAGTCGAGCGTGACGACGTCCTTCGCCAGCACCTTGCCCGGCACCACGTGGTAGGTCAGGATCGCCGTCAGCTGGTCCTTGTTCTCCGGCTTCAACAGCGACTCCAGCGTCCCCTTCGGCAGCTTGGCGAACGCGTCGTCCGTCGGGGCGAACACGGTGAACGGCCCGTCGCCCTTCAACGTCTCGACCAGTCCGGCCGCCTTCACCGCGGCGACCAACGTGTTGAACGACTTCGCCGAGACGGCGGTGTCGACGATGTCCAGCTCGGCCGACCGGGCCGGGCCGCAGGTCAGCGCGACGGCACAGACCGTGAGGGTGGCGAACGTCCTTCGCATCGTTTCTCTCCTGGGTTCGGGGGTGGAACTCGGGAGAGTATTCGCAGCCCGTCAACCCGCGGATGACGCGAACTCGCCGGTCCGGGACGATTCCCGCGACTTCCGCCCGAACCCGGTCGAGCCTGTTCGTGTCCCCCCCGCGAACCTACAACGTGTGTCATGAAGGACAAACCGATTCAGAAGTTGATTCTCGACTACCTCTCGCGGCCCGGCTACGAGGGGGTGAAGTCGAAAGTGTTGGCCAAGCGGATTGGAATCAAGAAGAAACAGCGCCCCGCGTTCGACGCGGCCGTCGAGGCGCTCGTCGAGTCGGGCCAGATCGTCCAGCAGGACAGCGGCCGGCTCCGCCCCCCCTCGGCGAAGGGACTCTTCGCCGGCGTCCTCAAGCGGACCTCGCGCGGCACCGGATACGTCCGGCCGCACGAACCGGTCCCCGGCCTCGAGCCGGACCAGGACGTGTTCATCGAGGCGTCCGACTGCGGCGACGCCCACTCCGGCGACGAGGTGCTCGTGCGTCTGGTCCGCCGGCGTGGGGCCGGCGGCAAGCGGTGCGGCCGCGTCGAGGAGATCCTCGAACGGGCGACGACCACCTTCGTCGGCACCTACTTCGAGGAGCACGGGCAGGGCTGGGTCCACGTCGACGGCGACAAGTTCGCCGACTCCGTCTGGGTCGGCGACCCCGGCGCGAAGGGCGCCCGCGAGGAGGACAAGGTCGTCATCGAGATGCTCCGCTTCCCCGACCACCGCCGGGAGGGGGAGGGCGTGCTCGTCGAGGTGCTCGGCCCGCGGGGGACACCGGGCGTCGACACGCAGACCGTGATCCACGAGTTCGGCATCCCGCACGAGTTCCCCGAACCCGTGCTCGCCGAGGCCCGCGACCGCATCGCCGAGTTCTCCGAGGAGACCGAGATCCCGCCCGACAGGCTCGACCTGACCAAGGAGACGATCGTCACGATCGACCCGGTCGACGCCCGCGACTTCGACGACGCGATCTCGCTGAAACGCGACGCCGGCAGCGGCCACTGGACGCTCGGCGTGCACATCGCCGACGTCGCCCACTTCGTCGTCGACGGCAGCGTGCTCGACGCCGAGGCCCGCAAGCGGGGCAACAGCGTCTACCTCCCCCGGCACGTGATCCCCATGCTGCCGGAGGTCCTCTCCAACGGCGTCTGCAGCCTGCAGCAGGGGCACGTCCGGTACACGAAGACCGTCTTCATCGAGTTCACGCCGGAGGGCATCCCCGTCCGCACGAGCTTCGCGAACTCGGCCGTCAACGTCACCCGGCGGTTCGCGTACGAGGAGGTGATGCCGATCCTCGCCGAACCGGAGAAGTACAAGGGGAAGGTCGCCGCCAAGATCCGCAAGCTGCTGGCGGACATGTACGAACTCGCGATGACGCTTCGCAAGCGGCGGTTCGCGAACGGGGCACTCGAACTGCACCTCGCCGAGGTCGATCTCGAGTTCGACAAGGAGAACCGCGTCGTCGGCGCCCACGAGGAGCACCACGACGAGAGCCACGAGATCATCGAGGAGTTCATGCTGGCGGCGAACGTCGCCGTCGCGACCGAGCTGAAGGACCGCGGCGTCTCGTTCGTCCGCCGTACGCACGGCGACCCGGACGAGGTCAAGCTGCGGGCCTTCAAGGAGTTCGTCGAGGCGGTCGGCCACGACCTCGACCTCCCGCAGAGCCGGCAGCACCTGCAGCAGCTGATCGGCACGGTGAAGGACACGCCGGTCGAGCGGGCCGTCAACTTCGCGCTGCTGCGGTCGTTCAAGCGGGCCGAGTACCGCGGCGTGGAGATGGGCCACTTCGCCCTCAACGAGGAGCACTACACCCACTTCACGAGCCCCATCCGCCGCTACCCGGACCTCGAGGTCCACCGGCTGCTCGACGAACTCGCCCGCAACCCGGACGCGAGCGGCCCGACCGAACTCGAACTCGAGAAGCTCGGCCGGCACTGCTCCACGACCGAACGACGAGCCGAGTCGGCCGAGCGGGAGCTCGTGAAGATCAAGCTGCTGACCTACATGGAGGAGCGAGTCGGCGACGCGTTCGAGGCCGTCGTCACCGGCGTCAACAACTTCGGCATTTTCTGCCAGGGCGTCGAGTTCCCGTTCGAGGGCCTCGTCCACGTCTCGGCTCTCGCCCGGGACGACTTCTTCGACCACGACCGCAACCTGCACACCCTCACCGCCCGCCGCAGCGGCGAGGTCTACCGCCTCGGCGACCGCGTCAAGGTCCGCGTCGCCCGAGTCGACGTCGACGCCCGCCAACTCGACCTGCAGGTCGTCGAACACACGATGCACCAGGTCGAGAAGAAGCCCCGCCCGAAGCGCAGGCGCGACGAACGCGGCGGCGGCCGATCACGGAAGAAGACACCCCGCAACACGAAGCCCCCCCGCGGCCCCAAGAAGAAGCCGCGAAAGACGGGTGGGGCGAGCAAGCGGAAACGGCGGTAGTTGACGGGTCTACCGATGCATGACGACAACCCGAGGCGACTCGACGACCTCAAGAGTACCGACCTCGAGGGTCTCCTCGAGGAGCTGGCGAATGCACCCGGCGACGTGGATCTTCTCATCGAGCTTGGACGCCGTCACCTCCGTCTCGGCGATCTCGATTCAGCGGAGGCATACTACCGACGCGCCCTCGATCTCGATGCCGACGATCCGGTCGTCAACCTTCACGTGGGCAACCTGTTCTACGCTCGCGGGCGACATCGCCTGGCGGTCGAGCACTTCAGGATCGCCGCTGAGCTGGCCCCCGAACAGGCTTGCCCGTACTGGTGCATCGCGAATGCGCACGAAGCGCTCGGCGACTCAGTTCGAGCTGAGGCGTACTACCAAGAGGCCGTGTCCGTCGATCCAACCGACTGCATGGCACGGCGTGAGTTGGAGGCGTGGTATGAGCGGCGGTATGCAATCGACTGACTGAACTCGAAGGTCCACGAATGCCGCTCACCCCGTTCCACTTCGGTCCCGGCCTCCTCGCGAAGGCCTGTTCGCCGCGGCGGTTCTGGTTGTCGTCGTTCGTCGTGGCGAACGTGCTGATCGACGTCGAGGTGCTCTACTTCCTGTACCACCGCTCGCCGCCGCTGCATCGCACGCTGCACACCTACGCGGGGGGGCTGGGGATGGGACTCGTGGCGGCCGCGGCGACGTTCCTCGTGGCGACGTTCGGAACCCGTCTGCTCCCTGCCGACTCCTCGTGGGCACAGCACTGGCGGCGAGTCCCACGCGTTGAACCGGGCCGACATCCGGCGGAAGGTGAATGAGGCGGTCGCGGCGGCGTACCCGGGCTGCGTTGCCGAGTTCCAAGGGGGCGTGGAGCGGAGCCGCATGGCGACCCGCGGCCCCACCTTCGGCTTCCGCGTGAAGGACGTGAAGACCGGCCGCTACCGGTCGAACGTAGTCTGGGTGAACCCGGACTTCGTCGGCACGTGGCCGGCCGACTGGGTTCGCCGGGCCGTCGAGGAGTCGAACGGCTGAGCCTGGGCGACGTGCAGAGAAACTCCTTCCCGAACCGACGGGGTGGGAACACGCCATCAATCGTGGATCGACTTCTCAGGATTGTCGGCCTTCGCCTTCTCATAGACGTCGGCGGTTACCTTCGTCTCGCCGATCCACAGGTCTTTCAGCTGCGGGACCGCGACCAGTTCGAGAAAGCCGGTGTCGCCCAGTTGCGACCCACTCACGTCGATCTCCTCCAGCTTCGGCAGCTTCGCCACGTGCGTCGCCGCCGTGTCGTCGAATGGTGACATTTCCAGGTTGAGATCGGTGAGATTCTCGAGTCCGGCGAGGTGCTTCAGCCACGCGGCCTCGTACTGGCACTCCTCCAGCTTCAGTGTCTCCAGCGCCTTCATCTTCCCGATCGCGACCAGGGACTCCTCGGTCAGGTTGGACTTCGTGAGTTTGAGGATTCGAACTGGGAGCTTGGCGAGCGCGTCGAAACCCGTTGCCGTGAATTCTGCCTCGTCGATGCTGATCGATTCGAGCTTGGGAAACGCCTCAGGGAACCTTGAGAGGCTGGCGTCCGTCAGCTTCGTCGTGCCGAGCCAAAGAGACGTGACGTTCGGGCAGTCGAGCAACACCGAGAAGCCCTCGTCGGTGACGGCCGTGTCCTCCATCGCAATCGTTGTCAGCGTCTCCTTCGACGTCGCTTCATCTCGAGTGGGCAGCCAGCCGTCGGCCAGGAGCCTCCGGAGAACGTCGTCGTCCAGGTGCTTGATGTCGAACCAGAACTTTCGAGGCACGAAGCTCTCGGCAATGGCACGGACACCCTCTCGAGTGAGTTTCCGGTCCCCACCGAAGCGACGCTCGAGCAGCACGAGTTCCTCAATCGTGTCGATCTTCGCAACTTGCCTGGCGACTTCGTCGGTCAGACCGTCCACGTTGGAGAGCGTGAGCTTCGTCAAGGGGACGTCTGCGAACGCCGACATCGCGGCCGGACCGATCTTCGAATAGGCCAGTCGCAGCGACGTCAGTCGCGGCAGTATCGCGAGTTTGACGAACCCATCGTCCGTGGCGTTCTCGGCATAGGCGACGTCGACGCTCTCAAGCGTCTTGATCCTCGCCACGGCGGCGAGAACGTCGTCCCTGACCGACTCTCCTTGCAGGTCGAGCACCTTCAACTTCTCCATGCCGGCCAGCATGGCCACACCCTCGGCGTCGAGTTCGACGTTCGTAAGGTCGAGTTCCTCGATCGTCTTGGACATGCCAATCGTCTGGTAGTCCGAGGGCTCGAGCTTCACCGGCAGATTGAAGTTCAGCCGGTTGTAGGGTTTGACGTACTTCATGCCACTGTCGGCCACGTACGGTTCCCAACCCTTCTCGTCGAGATAGGCGAGTACCTCGGGTTCCTCCTCCACTTCGGCCTGGCCCGCCCCCTCGACTGCGTTCGTGTCGCTCTCTTGGACTTCGTCGTTGCCACTCGGAGTATCGATCTCATCGCGTTCGTCGTCTGCGACGACCTGCTCGTTCCCAGAACGCTCCCCTTCGCCATCCTCGGTGGTCCCGGCCGGATTGCCGGAGTCCCCGCAACCCAGACCGAACGACGTTCCCAAGGCCAACAGCATCAGCAGCGACTTGCGAATCACGAGACACTCCCGGAACGGGGGGATGGACGACAACGTGCGGCGACCAAATGAACATGCAAACACACCATGCAAACATCGACTTGTAGTGAACGGCGATCGTACCCGATCGACACCGGCACTCAACGGGCGTCTTGTGACGATCTACGGACGCTTGTAGAACGGCAGTTGAACGATCGTCGCCGGTAGCCGCTTTCCACGGAGGTCCACTTCGATCGTGCTGCCGACCGCGTGCGGTTCGTCGACGTACGCCATCGCGATCGACTTCTCGAGCGTGGGGGAGAACGTGCCGGAGGTGACTTCGCCGATCGGCCGCTCGCCGCCGGGGGCGAAGAGGGCGACGTGTTCGCGGGCGATGCGGCGGCCTTCGAGTTCGAGGCCGACGCGGCGGCGGGTCGGGCCTTTGTCGCGGACCTTTCGCAGGGCGTCACGGCCGACGAAGTCGCCGGCGTCGAGCTTCACGGCGAAGGCGAGACCGGCGGTCAGCGGGTCGATCTCCTCCGTAAGTTCGTGCCCGTAGAGCGGCATGCCGGCCTCCAGCCGGAGGGTGTCCCGGCAGCCGAGCCCGGCCGGGGCGAGGCCGAGTGGTTCGCCGACGCAGAGGACCTCGTTCAGGATCGCCTCCCAGTGGCCGGTCGGGCCGACGATCTCGACGCCGTCCTCGCCCGTGTAGCCAGTCCGGCTGACGAACAGTGTCGAGTCGCCGACCTTCGCCCGCAGGAAGGAGTAGTACGCGAGGCCGCCGGCGGTCTCGGCGTCGTCCGACTCGGGGGCCGGGAGGGCGGCCTCGGTGATCTCGACGGCCCGCGGCCCCTGCAGCGCGAGCATGAACGTGGTCGTCGTCAGGTCGTCGATTTCGACGTCGAACGACTCCGCCTGACCGGCGAACCAGTCGAGCAGCTTCTCGCGGTTGCTCGCGTTCACCACGAGCTGCCACTCACCGTGGCCGAGGTTGTAGACGAGCACGTCGTCCAGCACGCCGCCCGCCTCGTGGCAGACCAGTGCGTAGCGGATGCGACCGGCGGGAATCCGCGTGCAGTCGTTCGTGAGGACGTGGTCGAGGAACCGCTGGGCGTCCGGGCCGCGGAAGACGACCCGCCCCATGTGGGAGACGTCGAACAGCCCGCAGGCGGTCCGGACGGCGGTGTGCTCCTCGGTGATCGACGAGTACTGAACCGGCATGTCCCAGCCGGCGAAGTCCACCATTCGCGCTCCGCGGGAGACGTGCCAGGCGTGCAGCGGCGTGCGGAGCGGTTCGGTCATTTCGGGGGTCAAGAGTCTAGGGTCGAGAGTCCAGAGCCGTAGCAGGCATCATTCGGTGTTCGACACGACATCAACGAGACACTGCACACCAGACCGTCCCGCTGTCCGACAGTTCTGAGCTCTCGACTTTTTTGACCCTGGACTCTCGACCCGTCAAGCGTCCTCGGCCGTGAGGGCGGCCTTGAGGTACTCGCGGTTGAGGCGGGCGATGTTCGACACCGAGATGCCGGCCGGGCAGGCCGCCTCGCACTCGTTGGTGTTCGTGCAGCCGCCGAAGCCCTCTTCATCCATCTGGGCGACCATGCGGGTCACCCGCTCGGCCCGCTCCGTCTTGCCCTGCGGCAACAGAGCGAGGTGCGAGACCTTGGCCGAGGTGAACAGCATGGCGGAGGCGTTCTTGCAGCTGGCGACGCAGGCTCCGCAGCCGATGCAGGCGGCCGCGTCCATCGCCTTGTCCGCGTCGCTCTTGCGGACGGGCAGGGCGTTCGCGTCCTGGGCGTTCCCCGTGTTCACGGAGACGTACCCACCCGCCTGGATGATGCGGTCGAACGCGGACCGGTCGACGATCAGGTCCTTGAGCACGGGGAACGAGGAGGCCCGCCACGGCTCGATGTTGATCGTGTCGCCGTCCTTGAACCGCCGCATGTGCAGCTGGCAGGTGGTCGTCTCCTTGTCCGGTCCGTGGGCCTGGCCGTTGATCATCATGCCACACGTGCCGCAGATCCCCTCGCGGCAGTCGTGGTCGAACGCGACCGGCTCCTCGCCCTGTGCGGTGAGCTGCTCGTTCAGCACGTCGAGCATCTCGAGGAAGGACATGTGCGTGGAGATGCCGGTCAGCCGGTAGTTCTCGAAGTGCCCCGGCTCGTCGGCCGAGGACTGCCGCCAGACGCGGAGTGTCAGGTTGAGTTCGCTCATTTCGACCTCGGAAGAGGTGATGGTTTCGGCTGTAGGAGTCGAGCGGCCGTTACTTGTAGCTTCGGGTCGTCAGCGGGCACTCGACGAAGTCGAGTTCCTCGACGTGCCGCTCCGGCGGGGTGTCCTCGCCGGTGTACTTCCAGGCGGCGACGTGCGTGAAGTTCTCGTCGTCACGCTTCGCCTCGCCGGCGGAGATGTATCCGTCCTTCACGATGTCGTCCGCGTCGGTGTACTGGTACTCCTCGCGGAAGTGGCCGCCGCAGGACTCACGTCGCTCGAGGGCGTCCATGCAGAACACCTCGGCGAACTCGAGGAAGTCGGCCACGCGGCCGGCGTGTTCGAGCTGCTGGTTGATGGCCTCGCCCGAACCGAGCACGCGGACGTCGCTCCAGAACTCCTCGCGGAGGGCGCGGATGTCCTCGATGGCGCCGATCAGGCCGGGCTCGTCGCGGGACATGCCGCACTTGTCCTGCATGATCTTGCCGAGCCGACGGTGCATGCTGTCGACCGACTGGTTGCCGCCGACGGCGAGCAGCTTCTCGACGCGGTTGCGGGAGTCGACGAGCGCCTCCTGGGCGGCCGGGTGGAACTCGTCGGCCTCGCTCTTCCCCTGCCGGGCGAGGTGGTCGCCGACGGTGTAGGGGATGACGAAGTAGCCGTCCGCGAGCCCCTGCATGAGGGCGGAGGCCCCGAGCCGGTTGGCCCCGTGGTCGGAGAAGTTCGCCTCGCCGGCGACGTACAGCCCCGGGACGGTGCTCTCCAGGTTGTAGTCCACCCAGAGCCCGCCCATGGTGTAGTGGGCGGCGGGGTAGATCTTCATCGGCACCTCGTAGGGGTTCTCGCCGATGATCTTGTCGTACATGTGGAACAGGTTGCCGTACTTCGCGGCGATCGTCTTCTTGCCGTCGCGTTCGATCGCGTCGCCGAAGTCGAGGTAGACCGCGTAGCCGGTGTCGCCCACGCCGTAGCCGGCGTCACAGCGTTCCTTGGCGGCCCGGCTGGCGACGTCTCGCGGCACGAGGTTGCCGAAGGCGGGGTAGCGGCGTTCGAGGAAGTAGTCCCGATCCTCCTCCGGGATGTCGCCGGGGGCACGGGTGTCTCCCTGCTTCTTCGGCACCCACACGCGGCCGTCGTTCCGCAGGCTCTCGCTCATCAGCGTGAGCTTCGACTGGTACTCGCCCGAGGCGGGCATGCACGTCGGGTGAATCTGCGTGTAGCAGGGGTTGGCGAAGAGGGCGCCCCGCTTGTAGCACCGCCAGGCCGCGGTGACGTTGCAGCTCTTGGCGTTGGTCGAGAGGTAGTAGACGTTCGAGTAGCCGCCTGTGGCGAGGACGACGCCGTCCGCCATGTGCACCTGGAACTCGCCGGTCCGCAGGCTGCGGGTGACGATCCCTCGGGCGACGCCGTCGACCACGACGAGGTCCATCATCTCCTGCCACGGCTGCATCTCGACCTTGCCGGCGTTCACCTGCCGCATGAGGGCCTGGTAAGCGCCGAGGAGCAGCTGCTGGCCGGTCTGGCCGCGGGCGTAGAAGGTCCGGGAGACTTGGGCCCCGCCGAAGGAGCGGTTCGCGAGCAGGCCGCCGTAGTCGCGGGCGAAAGGGACGCCCTGGGCGACGCACTGGTCGATGATGTTGCTGGAGAGCTGGGCGAGCCGGTAGACGTTCGACTCGCGTGCCCGGTAGTCCCCGCCCTTCACGGTGTCGTAGAAGAGGCGGCGGACGCTGTCACCGTCGTTCGGGTAGTTCTTCGCGGCGTTGATCCCGCCTTGCGCGGCGATGCTGTGGGCGCGGCGGGCGGAGTCTTGGACGCAGAAGCACTTGACGTTGTAGCCGAGCTCGCCGAGGGAGGCGGCAGCGGCTCCGCCGGCCAGCCCGCTGCCGACCACGATCACCGTGAACTTCCGCTTGTTCGCGGGGTTCACGAGCTTCAACTCGAACTTCCGCTTGTCCCACTTCTCGGCCATCGGGCCGTCGGGGATCTTGCTGTCCAGCAGGGACGAACCGGTCTGCGTTCCGTTCGTGGTGGGCAGGGTGGTCATGTCGTCTCCAGTGGGAGTTGTCCGCACGCGTGCGGGATCGTCAGTGGGGCGTGACGGCAGAGGGCTCGGGCACGGGCATGATCTGGGCCCACACCACGAAGCTGGCGAAGCCGACGCCGAACACGATCGCGACGACGATGCCGAGCACTCGCAGCCACTTGCTCCAGAACGGGTGAGCGATCCCCAACGTCTGGAACGAACTCTGAAAACCGTGGATCAGGTGGAACGTCAGCATGGCACAGCCGACGAGGTAGATTCCGGCCGAGAGGGGGTTCTGCAACAGCAGGAGCGCCTTCGCGAACGGCTCGTGGTCGTCGTACTCGAACCCTCCGCCGAGCGGGGCAATCGCCTCGCGGCCCTCGAAGCTGAAGTCGATCAGGTGCCAGATGATGAACAGCAGCAGGACCGCTCCGGACCAGAACATGGTCGCGGAGGTCTTCTGCATGATCCAGCCCCCCTGCTTGGTCTCCTTGTCCGTGTAGCCCTTGTTCCGGGCGTTCCGGTTGTCGAGCGTGGTGCGGATCGCAAGGTACAGGTGGGCGAAGAACAGGACGGCCAAGCCGGTCTCCGCCGACATCACGAACCACTCCTGAGAGTGCAGTGCGTGGGCGTAGCCATTGTAGGCGTCCGGGCCGACGTACATCAGCACGTTGCCCGCGAGGTGGACCACGAGAAACCCGCCGAGAAGCAGGCCCGTGATCGCCATCACGACCTTCTTGCCGATGGTGGTGTTCAGTGCGCGAAGGAGGGTCACGGGGAAGTCCTCTTCCAACCGGGCGTGTCGCGACAGGGGAGCTCGACCACGACGGTCGATGGGACACGAGTCCTACCCCGGACGTGCGGCGGTGGCAACCGGAGGGCCCCGGTTTCGGGCCCGTAAGACGCCGTTTCGCCGCGTCAACACGGGGGATTATAGGCGGCCGTCCACGAGACCAACACGCAGCCGACGTCCGTTCGGGTCAATTCTCCGGACCGGGAAACGAGCCGACGGTCCGCGACCCGCCCTACTTCGAGATGTGCTCTTGGAAGCTGGTCAGTGAACGCCGGTAGGTGCGAATCCACTCGTGCACGTTCTCCTCGGTCAGGCCACCGGTCAGGTCGATGTCCGACTCGATGCACGGGTCGCCGTCCTTGTCCACGTACGCCTTGGAGAACCGCTTGTCCCGGTTCCACTCGTTGATCCGCGTCAGAGAGACGGCCGTGTCCCGCCAACCGGCGTACAACTGCATGTTCTCCCCCTTGTTGAACAGCACGACGAGCAGGGAGTCCTCGCCGGTCTTAATCTTGAACCGGTACGGCTGACCGGCGTCCTCGGACTTCTCCAGCAGCTCGATGTTCGAGACCCCGGGGTGGTTCTCCAGGATCTTCTGCATCCGCGTGTCCGGCATGTCGGAGATGACCTCCTTCTCCTCGGCCGCCACGAGACCAGCCGCAAGCACGAACGCACACGCCGTCAGTCCACTCGTCGAAACCTGCATGTCGGCATCCTTCGGGAGTCGCCAGAGAGAAAGTCGGTCGAGCCGCCATCCGAACAGGGCCCCCGCGGCTTGTCAACGGGAGGCCCGAGAGCACGGCGACGACGAACTCGGGACCCGCTCGTGGCACGGCGAGGCAGTGCACGGTAGTCTGCCTCCACCCCGTTCCCGGAGATCGACGTGAGACACCTGATCTGGTTGCCCGTCCTGCTGCTTCTCGCCGGCTGCGACGTGAACCGCGTGCCGCCCGCGTCCGAGTGGCAGTCGTTCACCACGTCCAACGGCCTGCTCACGTTGAAGTTCCCCGGCGAGCCCCGCGTGATCGAAAAG
This sequence comes from Planctomycetaceae bacterium, assembly GCA_028284885.1. Classification (GTDB taxonomy): domain Bacteria; phylum Planctomycetota; class Planctomycetia; order Planctomycetales; family Planctomycetaceae; genus JANQQW01. The sequence goes on along the minus strand of JANQQW010000080.1, from coordinate 5,494 downwards.
CCGCTCTCGCTGCCGCAGGGGGAGGTCACCGGGGAGTTCGTCGCCTGGGAGGGGAAGAAGCTGGTCTTCATGGCGAACGCCCTGAAGCTCCCGGGCGAGGCGGACGACACGGTCGAGACGGCCGAGGTGTTGGACCAGATGGCGAACGGAGCGGCCGGAGCCGTCAACGGTCGCATCGCCGAGCAGACCGACGTCACGATCGACGGCATCCCGGGCCGCGAACTGTACGTCGAGGTGCCGGACGGCCCGGTCGTACGGGCGCGAATCCTGCTGCTCCGCGACGTGCCGGCCATCGTCTCGTTGCAGGTGCTCGCCGCGACCCGCGCCGAGACCAACGGGCAGGCCGGCAACGACTTTCTCGACAACGCGGTCGTCACCCCGTGATCCCCCGGCGAACCCTGTTGCTCGCGGCGTTTCTCCCGGTCGTCGTCGGCTGCGGCGGCAGTGGAGAAGCCGAGAAAGCCGACGGCGTTCCGCCGCGGGCGGGGTGGGTCACCTACACCACGCCCGACGGCTTCGTGACGATCGACTTCCCGAAGGAACCGGTCGTCGAGCCGATCGAAGACCTGAGTCTCGAAGAGCCGAACACCGACGGCGGCGTCGTCGCACTCTCGAGCGGCCACGGGCTGCGGTTCACGGCAACCTGCGGCGCACTGGACGGGGACGAGGAAGGCGAGTCGATCGGCTTCGGCTTCGGAGAGCTCGAGTTCCTCGGGGACTCGCTCGTCGACGTGATGCTTAGATCCCAGAATGCCCGGCTGCTCGAGGAGTCCGACGTGACGATCAACGGCGTCACCGGCAGGCAGCTGTACTCGAAGGTGCAGTACGGCCCGTTCGTGCGGGCCTTCGTGCTGAACCGGCCGGTCTTCGTGTGGCTGCAGGTGGAGGGGAACACCCGCGCGGACGTCGACGGCCCGGAGGCGGAGGCGTTCTTCGAGAGCGTCCGCTTCGCCCGCTGAACTGGACGACGCTGAACCGGACGACTCAGAAGTCGTCGAGCGCGTCGGGGCTGCGAAAGTCGCTGTAGTTCTCGAACCGCATGTAGTCGGCCCGCCACGTCAGTCGGACGATGTCGGTCGGGCCGCTGCGGTTCTTGGCGACGATGACCTCGGCGAGGCCGTGCACCGCCTCGTACCGTTCCTCGAAGTCCGGGGCCGAGTTGTCGAGGTAGACCTCCGGGCGGTGGAGCAGCATCACCACGTCGGCGTCCTGCTCGATCGCCCCACTCTCCCGCAGGTCGGCCAGCCGCGGCCGCTTGTCCCCGTCCTTCCGCGTCTCCACGCCGCGGTTCAGCTGGGAGAGGGCCATCACCGGAGCGTCGAGTTCCTTGGCGAGGAACTTCAACCGCCGGGTGATCTGCGCGACCTGCTGCTCCCGCGGCGCCCGGCGGTCCTCCGCCTCGATCAACTGCAGGTAGTCGATCACGACGAGTCCGACGTCGTTCTGCCGCTTGAGTCGTCGGCAGATCGCGGCGATCTGCGACATCGTCCGGCCCGGCTGGTCGTCGATGTACAGCGGCAGTTCGCTGAGCTCCTGCGACGCCTCGATCAACGCGTGCCGCTCGGCCGGTTCGAGGTCGCCGCCCCGGAGCTTGTGGCCGTTCACCCGCGAACGAATGCAGAGCAGCCGCTCCGCCAGTTCGAGCTTCGACTGCTCCAGGCTGAACAACACGACCGGCCGCCCGGACGCGGCGACCGCCTCGGCGAAGTTGCAGACCAGCGCCGTCTTCCCCATCGACGGCCGGGCGGCGAGGATGATCAGCTCCGACGCCTGGAACCCGTTCGTCCGGTCGTCGAGGTCGTCGAACCCGCTGGGGCAGCCGCTGATCGTCCCGACGGTCTGCAGCCGCTCGTTGATGCGGTTCCACGTCTGCAGCAAGATGTCCGAGATGGCGATGCTGTTGGTCGCCTCCTGGGACTCGAGGATCGAGAAGATCCGCTGCTCGGCCGTCTCGAGGACCTCGGCGGTCTCCTTCGTCGGGTCGTACCCGTCCTTGAGGATGTCGTGGCAGGCGGTGATGAGCGTCCGCTCGGTCCACTTCTCCCGGACGATGCCGGCGTAGTACTCGACGTGGGCGGCGTGCGGGACGGACTCCATCACGTCGTGGACGAACAGGGGCCCGCCCACCTCGGCCAGCTTGCCCCGGCGTTCGAGCTCCTCGGCGACGGTGACCGGGTCGAGCCCCCGCATGCCCCGTTCGTGCATGCCGACGAGCGTCTCGTACAACGTGCGGTTCGCGTCGTTGTAGAAGTGCTCGGGCCGGAGCTGGTCGAGCACGTCGTCGAGCACGTCGTTCGCGAGGAGCACACTGCCGAGCACGCTCTTCTCGGCCTCCACGTTGTGCGGCGGAAGCCGGTCGGGTGCGTCGATCCGCGTCGTCGTGGCCATCGCGATCAGGGGGCAGGAGACAGTGGTCGGCGGGCAGCGGTCTGGGATGGTACTCGACGTGTCAACAGGCGAGGCCCGGCTTCGCGTGAAGCCGGGCCTCTGGAGTCTGCCCGCTGATTCGTGAAGGCGGTCGTCACTCGGCCCCGGCCGTCGGGACGACCCAGACCTTCACGTCGGTCTGGACTTTCTCGTGCAGCTTGACCTTCAGCGTGTACATGCCGCACTGCTTCAGCGGGCCGTCGAGCATCAGGTGCTCCGGCTCGACGTCGAGGCTGGCCGCCTTGAGGGCCTTGCTGATGTCGTGCGCGAGGATCGACCCGTAGAGCTGACCTTCCTCGTTGGCGTTCGCCTCGAGGGTGACGCTGTACCGCTCGACCGCCTCGGCGAGCTTCTTGACCGACTTCAGCCGCTCCTGCTCGACCTCGACCAGCTTCTCGCGGTGGCGTTCGACGGCCCGCTTGTTGTTCTCGGTGGCGACGGTCGCGTAGCCGTGCGGCAGCAGGTAGTTGCGGGCGTACCCGGGCTTCACGCGGACGATCTCGCCCGCCTCGCCGAGCCCGTCGACGTCCTCGGCGAGGAGGAGTTCGACGGCCGACCGGGTCGTACCGGGGGCCGGGGTCAACTTGGAACGCTTCTTGGTGCGTGTGCGGGGCATGGTGGTTCGGGGGTCAGGGGACAGCGGTCAGGGATCAGAGGTCGGCGGCCAAGCCTGTCCGGCTCTTGACTCTCGACCCTGGACTCTTGACTCAGAACGGGACTTCGTCGTCCGGGAAGTCGTTGCCGGCCGGGCCGCTGGGGCTGCCGGAGTACTCGTCGTCGGCCGGGCCGGAGTACTGGTTGCCCCCACCGCGGTTGCCGCCGCGTGAGCCACCACCTCCGCCGCCGCCACCCTCGCCGCGGCCGCCCAGCATCTGCATGTTCTCGCCGACGACCTTCAGTTTCGACCGCTTCTGGCCGGTCTGCTTGTCGTCCCACTGGTCGAGTTGGAGGCGCCCTTCGATGAGGACCGACCGCCCCTTGGAGAGGTACTCGCCGGCCACCTCGGCCTGCCTGCCCCAGAGGGTGACGTCGACGAAGGTCGTCTCCTCTTTCCGCTCGTTGGCCTGCTTGTCGTACCACTGCCGGTTGACGGCGAGCCCGACCTCGGTGACGGCCGTGCCTCCGGGCGTGTAGCGAACCTGCGGATCGCGGGTGAGGTTGCCCACGAGGATCACCTTGTTGTAGCTGGCCATCGCGCTCCCTCCGGTCGATCGACTCGAGGTTCCCGTTCCGCGTGCAGCCGAAGCTGTCACGCGTACAGGTTACTCCTCCTCTTCCTCCGCGTCACCCCCCGCACCGCTGAGGGCGCCGACCATGGCGTCGAACAGCCGTGGCGGCTGCTTGATGACGAGCTGCCGCATGATCACGTCGCTGAGCCGACAGGCTCGGACGATCGCGTCCATTCCGGAGGGGAGCATGTGGAAGTAGACCACGTAGTGCAGCCCCTTCCGCTGGTTGGCGATGGGGTAGGCCAGCTTGCCGTCCGACCAGGGACGGTGCAGGACCAGTTCGCCGCCGGCGTCGGTGACGATCGCGAGAATCTTCTCGGTCATCCCGTCGGGGTCGGAGGCGAACTTGCCGCTGTCCACGAGGAACATCCCCTCGTAGAGGTGGTGGGTGCTGGGCACGGCCGCACCGTTGGTGGCGGCTTCCGGAGCTTCGGTCTCGGTCGTCAAGGCTTCGTCCTCTGTCGTGGTCGCTGTGTCACTCGTCGCGTGGGGCGTTGACCTGGTTCATGGCGGCCTCGATGCCCTCGCGGACCCAGATCTCGATGCCGTCGGCGGCCTTCAGCACGGCGTGTTCGGCCTCTTCCAGCTCCTCTCCGCGGAACTTCCCGAGCACGTAGTCGGCCGCCTTCATCCGTCCGGGCGGCCTGCCGATGCCGACTCGCAGTCGCGGGAACGACTGGTCACCGAGCCGCTTCACGATGTCCGCCAGTCCCTTCTGTCCTCCTGCCGATCCACGCGGTTTCAGTCTCAGTCGTCCGGGCTCGAGATCCAAGTCGTCGCAGACGACCACGAGATCCTCGAGTTCCGTCTTGTAGAAGTCCCTGATCGGCAGCACGCTCTTGCCGCTCAGGTTCATGTAGGTCATCGGGGCGACGAGCAGGACCTTCTCGGATCCGATCAGCACGTCGACCAGCTCGGCTTCGTGTTTCACCGTGGGCTTCCCGCCGCCGAACCGCCGAGCCAGTTCCGCGACGACCTCGAACCCCACGTTGTGTCTGGTTCCTCTGTACTCCAACCCCGGGTTCCCGAGACCGACGACGATCTTCACGTCCGGCTCCCTGCGTCGGAGTCAGTCGCCACTCTCTTCGTCCTCGTCCTTCTCCTCGCGTCCGACCAGCTCCGGCTCGGCCGGTCCCAGGTCGTCCGTCTCGTCCTCCTCGGGAACCTCGATCGGCTCGTTCACCTGGACGACGAGCGTCTCGGGCGGAACCTGCGGCTCCAGCTGGCCAGGCAGTTCGAGATCGGAGAGGTGCACGGAGTCCCCGATCTCGAGCTCGTTGACGTTCACCTCGATCTTCTCGGGAATCTGCAGAGCGGGGCAGAGGGCCGGCAGGGCGTGCAGCTGGTGGTCGAGCACGCCACCCGCCGATGCGCCCGGCGAGACGCCGTGCAGTTCGATCGGAACCTCGATCTCGACCTTCTCCCCCTTGGCGACGCGAAGGAAGTCGACGTGCAGCACGTGCTGGCTGAACGTGTCCCACTGCACGTCCTTGACGAGGGCCGTGTCGGTCTTGCCGTCGATGGACAGGTCGGCCACCTGCGAACCCGAGTTGAGCAGCCGTTCCACCTGGTCCCCCTCGGCGGCGATGGAGACGGTCTCCTCGCCGTGGCCGTAGACGACCGCGGGGATCTTCCCGTCACGACGCAGCCGCCGCGACTCGGCGGTGCCGTTCTTGGTCCGGGTGGACGCCTCGACGACAGGGGTATCGGTGGACATCGGCTGTAACCTCACGGGACGGCGTCCGGCGACTGTTCCGCAGGACGCGCTGAGCATCGAACATCGGCTGTCCGGCGAGTGGCGGCGGTCGATCGGCGCGACGCGACGGCTCGCGGGAAGC
>JANQQW010000057.1 GCA_028284885.1 Planctomycetaceae bacterium | reverse complement strand
GAAGGTGGTGCCCCGTTCGGTCAGCATGACGTTGGGGCTGCCGACCGCCACGACCTTCTTGACGCAGTGGACCGTGTCCGGCGGGGCGACGAACTGCGGCTTCTTCACGTTGACGACGCCGCCGTGCCTCGCCGTCGCCTCGGCCGCCGCGACCAACAAGTCGGTCTGCCGGGCGAGGAAGGCGGGGATCTGGAGAATCGAACAGACCTCCGCCGCTGGCCCGCACTGCTCGGGGAGGTGCACGTCGGTCGTCACCGGCAACCCCGTCGCCTCGCGGACCTTGGCAAGTGCCTCGAGCCCCTTCTCCAAGCCGGGACCGCGGTAGCTCTCCAGGCTGGTGCGGTTCGCCTTGTCGAAACTCGCCTTGAAGACGAGACCGGCGTCCAGCTCGCCGACGACGTCCTGCAACCGCCTCGCGACGTCGAGGACGAGTGTCTCGCTCTCGATGACGCACGGCCCCGCGACGAACAGCAGCGGCCGCCCGGTCCCGCACTCGTGGTCGCCGATGCGAATCGGATTGTTCGGCATGGCGGACTCGCGGATCGAACGGCTGGGAGGTCTCGAACGGGCGACAGCGTAGGCGATGCGGAACGCGTTTCCAATTCGCCAACCCTCGTACGTCGAAACGACGTCGCGAGTTGGACGACACGGTGTCCGCGGCAACGCGGCAACCATCGGTACTCAGGATTCAGAACTGGGGACTGGGGACTGGCCGAGGGGGCTCCTTGTTTCCAAGTTCCCAGTCCCCAGTTCTCATTCCTGTCCAGCCGGACCGACTCCTTGACATCCCGCCGCCGCTCCGGCAGCCTTCACCAATGGAGCGTCGTACGAATCTCGTTCCTCGCGGAACCGGTCGAGCGGCTGGCGTGTCCTCCATCACGTCCCCCCTGAAGCCGCTCACCTCCCGCGACCCGTCAGCCTGCTGAATGTTCACTGGACTTGTCGAAGCCTGCGGGCTCGTTCGGGAGATCGTTCCCGACGGCGACGCCGTGCGTCTCGTCGTCGACGCCTCGAGTCTCCCCGGCGACGAACCGCCCGAGATCGGCGAGAGCATCGCCGTCAACGGCTGCTGCCTGACCGTCGTCGCGTTCGACGGCCCACTCCGCACCTTCGAGGCGGGCGACGAGACGCTCGCGAAGACCAACCTCGGGAAACTGTCGGCCGGCGACCCGGTGAACCTGGAACGCGCGTTGGCCGCGAACGCTCGCCTCGGAGGGCACATCGTCCAAGGCCACGTCGACGGCGTGGGCCACGTCGACCGGATCGACGAGAAGGGCGACTGGATCGACATGTGGTTCCGCGTGCCGGCCGAGCTCGCCAGCACGATGGTGCCGAAGGGGAGCGTCACCGTGGACGGCGTGAGCCTCACACTGGTGAACGTCGAGCCCGAGCGGTTCAGCATCGCGCTCATCCCGCACACGCTCGAGGTCACGACCCTCGGCAGACGAGCGGTCGGCGACGCCGTCAACGTCGAGACCGACGTCATCGGCAAGTACATCACCAAGCAGTTGGAGCCGTACCTCGAGGCCTTGAGACGGCAGGGCCCAGAGGGAGATCGATGAAGGACTTCGACCGCCAGACCCGGGCGCACCTGATGGAGCTGTTCGAGCAGCACGGGTTCCATCCGCGCAAGGACCTCGGCCAGAACTTCCTCATCGACATCAACCTCGTCGAGTTCGTCGTCGAGAGTGCGCGGATCGAGAAGTCCGACGTCGTTCTCGAGATCGGCTCCGGCACCGGCGGGATGACGACCTTCATGTGCTGGCAGGCGGGGCACGTCGTCTCGGTCGAGATCGACTCCAACGTGCACGCCCTCGCGGCCGAGGCGGTCGCCAAGTTCGACAACGTCACCCTGCTCCACACCGACGCCCTCAAGAACAAGAACCACTTCAACCCGGACGTGCTCGCCGTCGTCGAGGAGCAGCTCGCCGTCGATCCGGAGCGACGGCTGAAGCTGGTGGCGAACCTCCCCTACAACGTGGCGACGCCCATCGTCTCGAACCTCGTGGCGAGCGAGCTGCCGTGGTCGCGGATGGTGGTCACCATCCAGAAGGAACTCGCCGAGCGGATGGTCGCGCGGGCCGGCGGCGGCAAGTACGGGTCGCTCGCCGTCTGGTTGCAGTCGCAGTGTCGCGTCCGCATCCTCAAGAAACTGAACAACCAGGTCTTCTGGCCCCGGCCGAAGGTCGACTCGGCCATCATCCAGATCGACCCGGACGAACGGGGCCGCGAGCGGATCGCCGACCGGCCGTTCTTCCTCGACTACGTCCGCCGACTGTTCCACCAACGACGCAAGCTCATGCGGAGCGTGCTCGTCGGCATGTACAAGAAGCAGGTCGGCAAGGAGACCGTCGACGCGATCCTCGCGGACCTCGAACTCGGGCCGAACACCCGCGCCGAGGCGATCCCCGTGAAGACCCACGTCGAACTCGCGAACCGGCTGCACGCGGCGATCGGGGGTCAAGAGTCGAGAGTCGAGAGTCAAGAGCCGGAGCAGGCAAGCGGCGATCGACTTTGAGCTTCGTCCGACCTTCGACCGTCACCCGACAAGACCACGCGTAACCGGGGGGCTCACACCCCCCGCTCGCCTACCTCAACACTCCACACTCCACTCTCAACCGGCAACGGAGTTGCCCCCATGCTCGATCGCATTGCCTACGACGGAGTCACCTTCGACGACGTGCTCCTGGAGCCCGGGTACAGCGAGCTCGTGCCGAGCGAGGTCGACGTCCGGTCGCGGCTGACCCGCCGCATCCCGCTCAACCTCCCCATCCTCTCCAGCCCGATGGACACCGTCACCGAGAGTGACATGGCGATCGGCCTCGCCCAAGAGGGGGGCGTCGGCATCGTCCACAAGAACATGACCGTCGAGCAGCAGGCGCTCGAGGTCGACCGCGTCAAACGGAGCGAGCACGGCGTGATCGTCGACCCGGTCACGCTCCGGCCGACGGCGACCGTCCGCGAGGCGTCGCGGATCATGGACGAGCGGAACATCGGCGGCGTCCCCATCACGACGGAAGACGGGACGCTCAAGGGCATTCTGACGAGCCGCGACCTCCGCTTCCTCGACTCGCCGGACATGCTGATCGACGAGGTGATGACGAAGGAGAACCTCGTTACGGCGGCCGAGTCGACGAGCCTCGCCGACGCTCAGCAGATTCTGCTGCGGAACAAGGTGGAGAAACTGCTCCTGATCGACGATTCGTACCGATTGAAGGGACTGATCACGATCAAGGACATCGACAAGAACCTGCGGTTCCCAAGGGCTTCGAAGGACGCCCGCGGGCGGCTGCGGGTGGGGGCGGCGGTCGGGGTGTTCGACTTCGAGCGAGTCGAGGCCCTCGTCGCCGCCGGGGCCGACGTCCTCACCGTGGACAGCGCTCACGGACACTCGAAGAACGTCGTGGAGACCGTCGTCGAGCTGAAGAAGCAGTGGGACATCGACGTCGTCGCGGGGAACGTCGCCACCGAACGGGGGGCGAAGGACCTGCTCGACGCCGGGGCGGACGCCATCAAGGTCGGCATCGGGCCCGGTTCGATCTGCACGACCCGGATCATCTCCGGCATCGGCGTCCCGCAACTGACGGCCGTCTCCAGTGCCGCCAAGGCGGTCGCCGGGACGGACGTGCCGATCATCGCCGACGGAGGAATTCGATACAGCGGGGACATCACGAAGGCACTCGCCGCCGGGGCCCACGTGGTCATGCTTGGCGGGTTGCTGGCCGGGCTCGACGAGAGCCCCGGCGAGATGATCCTGTACCAGGGACGCAGCTTCAAACGGTACCGCGGGATGGGTTCCCTCGGGGCCATGGTGAAGGGCAGCAGCGAACGATACCGGCAGAGTGGGGAGGACGCGGACGACAAGGGGAAACTGGTGCCCGAAGGGGTCGAGGGTCGCGTCGCCTATCGCGGGGCCCTGCAGCCACTCCTCTACCAGCTCATCGGAGGCCTCCGGGCCGGTATGGGCTACGTCGGCGTCGAGACGATCGACCAACTGCGCACGGAAGCGCGATTCATCCGCATCTCGGCGGCCTCGGTGAGGGAGAACCACCCGCATGACATCGCCATCACGCAGGAAGCACCGAACTACTCGGCAGAACACCTCCAGTCCTGACCGGCTCGGACGGGTCGCGGCACTCGCCGTGCTGCTCGGCACGCTGGTCGGCTTCGGAACGGCCCACGCCGAGTCCCCGCTGGACCGACTGCGAAGTCGTTCCGCCGCCGAACGCTGGAAGGACGTCCGCCCCGCGTTCGAGTTCTCGGACGACTCCGGCTGGCGGACACTCGACGAGCCGGCAGGGAAGTCAAAACGCCCGACGCGAAGGTCGATCCCGGCCGCCGAGCGCGACCCGATCGTGAAGACGAGTTGGGAGACGGAGCCGCCGGCCACGCGTCCCGCGACCGCATCGACGACACGTCTTCGTGCGCGAAAGCCGCGGGCGCTCGAGGGCACACTGAGTCGGCCGATCCCGCTGCCGAGCCCGGACGAGGAACCGTTCCAGCCCTTCGAGGAGCCGGAGGACGCCGTCGCCCCGGTTCAGGCGACGGTCGTGGACGACGAGCCGGCGGAGTCGAACCCCGTCATGCCGGTGCCGATGCCGGACTACGAGGCCGCGCCGGCCGGTTTCCGCCTCTCGCGAATCCAGGACATCCAGCCGTTCGCCGACTACGAGCCGAACCCGGAGCTGCGTGACAAGGACCCGTGCGGGAACCTCTGCCCGCGTCCCGAGGACTGCCCGGAGGGGTTCAACACCCGCTGTCCAGAGGAGTTCGAGCTCCCCCTCGCGGCCGGCGACATCCGCCCGGTCACCGACATCGGCTTCGAGTGGGAGGCGAGCAACCTGTACAGCAACCCGCTCTACTTCGACGACCCGGCTCTCGAACGGTACGGCCACACGCACCACCACCTCGTGCAGCCGTTCGCCTCGGCGGCTCGCTTCGGCGTGCAGCTGATCGCGATCCCGTACAAGGCGACCATCGACCCGTACTGCAAGAAGATGTACGCCCTGGGCTACTACCGCCCCGGCGACCACGCGCCGCAGCAGTACGAGCCGATCCCGTTCAACCTCGACGCCGCAATCGTGCAGGGTGGCGTGACGACGGGAGCCTTCTTCCTGTTCCCGTGACCGGCCGCCGAGCCCCCTACTCCGGGTCGCCGCCCAGCTGGACGCCGCCAGAGGGGCCGTACTCGGCCGCGTCGGACTTCGGCTCGTACGGGTGCGACTTCCGCCACTCCTGCCAGAAGTCGTTCGGCCGCGTCCCTCGCCAGGCAGCGAGGGCCGTCCCCACGTGCGAGTAGAAGGTGTAGCGGTCGCGAAGCGTCTGGTCGTCCTCGGCCCGGATCGACTCGACGATCCACTTCGCCGCCTTCAGGATCTGCTCGCGCGGCGGGTGCAGTTCCTTCGGGGCGTAGGCCAGCCACTCCAGGTGGTGGCCGGTCGCGATGATCTTCCGGTGTTCCGGCTCGGCACTGGGATGCTCCAGGGCGATCGCCCCGTCCATCCAGTCGGCGTGCCAGTAGCCCTCCTCGTGCTGCGACGCCGTGATCACGTCCCGCACGAACTCGAGGTGCGCGTACACGTCGGCCGCCGTCCGTTCGGCCAGCACGTCGTACTGCTGGTCGAGGTTCCACAGCAGCATCAGCGAGTAGACGCGGTGCGTGCCGACGCAGGTCCCGTACTTCTGGTGCCCGCGCATCAGTCGCCGGGCGATCAGGTCGAAGCTCATCCGTCGGCCGTCCGCCGTCCGCCAAGACTTCGTCTCCGGCGGCAACCACAGTCCGAACGCCATCGCCGACCACTCGACCTCACGCTCGTCGAGCCGGAAGTCCCGCAGCGCGAGTTGCAGCACGTCCTCGATCGTCTGCTCGCGTGCGGGCGTGAAGACCGGGCGGTCCAGCCGCACGCCTGCCTCGGTGAGCGAGGCGAGCCAGTGGTCGTGGTGCACCGAGGTGTCGCCCCGCTTCGACCAGCGAATCGCCACGCCACCCGGCTCGTCGATCAGCAGCGGCCGCGGCGGCTGCTTCGCCGTCGCCCACGACAGCATGAACTGCCCGTGGTTCGTCAGCACCTCGGTCATCTCCTCGCCGGAGAGGCACGCCGGATCCTCGAACGTCGCGTCGACGCCCCACGTCCGGAGCGCGTGCTCGACGTGGTTCGGCCGCAGGAACGTCCGGTCGAACCGCGGCCGGACCCGTTCGAGCACGACGGCGAGGTCGGCGTCGGAGACGACCTCCGGCTCGTCGTACAACGGCGTCATCCGGTGCCCGCGCTCGCGGGGCACGTCGATCCGCGGCACCGGCGCCGTGCCGGTCACCAGCTTCGTCACCTCGTCGTGCTCGGCGGGCGTCAGTCGCGCCCACGACACCACGAGGGCAACGAACACCACGGCCTGCAGCGTCAGAAAGCTCGTTCGGTTCACGGCTCCACCTCCTCGGCGGCGATCTCGGTCAGCGACTCGTCGGACGACGCCGGTGACGGATCGCGGGTCGTCGTGACGTTGCGAATCGGCTTCTTCCGCTTGAAGATCACGCCGACGTAGTCCTCGTAGTCCGTCCCCCACTCGTCCTGTGCGTTCCGAAGTTGGGCTTCGAGCTCCGGCCGGTCGCCGTGCGCGAGGACGACGGTGTTCACGCCGTACCGAGCGAGCAGGTGGTCCCAGCCGCCCGCCCCGGCGGAGATGCGGAGGTAGTCCTGCCAGACCTCCTCGGGGACGACCGGCGCGTGCGAAGCGGCGAACAACTCCATCTCCGCGGGTCCCGCCCACATCAGGTAGTCACCCCACGCCAGCGTCGAGTAGACGAGGCCCTCCGGCGGCCGCTTCTCCAGTTCGTCGGCGATGTCGATCGGCGTGTGCCAGCCGAGCTGCCGACGGTGGTCGAGCTGCGCCCCGTGGATGGTCTGGTAGCCCAGCGGCGAGACCGCGAAGACGATCCACAGCCAGCCGATCGCGACGACGGTCCACTTCCCCCCGGCCTCCAGCCGCTTCGCGACCGGCAGCGTGCCGCGCTGAGAGTTCCAGACGGCGGACGCGTGCAACGCCGTGCTCCAGGCGGCGACGACGCCCCACCAGACGATGAACCGCGACACCCACATCGAGGCCATGCCCAGCGAGATCAGCAGCAGCAGCTCCGTCGCCGAGGCCCTTCGCGGACTGAACCGGTGCACGAGGAACACGACCGCCAGCACATAGAGCGACAGCCGCGCCTGCAGCATGCGGATCGTCATCGGCTCCCACTCGACGATCGCGGCGAGGTTCGGGTGCGACGCGAAGCTGAGTGCCTCGAGATGCAGCCCCAGGCCCCACGGGTTCACGAGCGAAGCCACGCCGGCGAGTTCGAGCAGCACGAAGTCGCGTCGAATCCGACGGTCGTGCCACAGCGACCGCCAGGACCGTGTTCGCCACAGCAGGTCGACGGCTCGCCCGACGACGAAGGCGCCGATCAGGCCGAAGCCGATGAGGAACGACCCGTGCAGGTTGGTCCACAGCAGGAAGCCGAGCGGCACGGCGAACAGCTGCCAACGTTCCGGCCGCGAGTGCAGCAGCGTCAGCAGTCCGACGAAGAACACCACGCCCACCAGCTGCGGCCGGAACACCGAGAGGTGTTCCCAGCCGACCATCGCGAACAAAACCCCGGCGAACACGCCCCACACCGGCGACCCGGTGCGGTGGACGATCCACAGGCAGAGGAGCCCGAACGCCGCGGCGACGCCGAGGCCGTTCACGAACTGCAGGCCCGCGTAGTCGAGCGACTCGACGAGTTGGTAGCCGACGATCTTCGAGAGCCACGCCGTGTCGACGAAGGGCTGCCCCGCGGCGAGCGGCAGCAACGGCTCCGTCTCCGGCAGCTGGCCGTTCTGCACGATCCACCGCCCGTACGACAGGTGGCCCCACAGGTCCGTGTGGTACAGCGGCGTGTAGGAGAAGTAGAGGTAGACCAGCCCCAGCACGAACGCCGCGAGCGGCACCCGGTACGTCGTCTTGAACCAGTCCGGCGTCTTGTCCTCCAGCAGCGACAAGTCCTCCAGCGGACGTTCCTCGGTCTCGGCCCGCGGTGTCTCGGACTCGCCGGCGGCCGGAACGCCGTCGCTCGGCTCCGAGTCGGGCTTGGTGGCGAAGTCGGCTGTCGTGGTCATCGAACCTTCCGTCGAACGCTGTCGGCGCGGACCCGCGCGGAGTTCCGTCGCTGGACTCTACGTCGCCCACGAGCGTCGATCGTAGATCCCCCCGCCCGTCCGCCGGGAGGGCCGTGTTTCCGAAACGCCACGTCCGATCGTCCGACTCGGTCGGTTTCTGCGGGTCCGGGGGGTCGTACTCGTCCTCCGACAGGTGACGCTGGCTGTTCGACGCAAAGCCGCGAAGCCGCTGAGACGCGCCAAGAGGGGAGACCATGGATCACACAGATGGGCACGGATTGGGAAACCCGCGCGACGCCGACAAGCCATCCGCGTGCATCCGTGTCCATCCGCGGTTCTCTGACGTCTTCTTTGCGTGTCTCAGCGCCTTTGCGTCTTTGCGTCGAGGACACGGCACGCCGATCGCCGTTCCCCGAACTCCGGGAATCCGCTACACCACCGGTCGTTTTCGCCGATCTCCTCCCGCGTGCGGACCGAGCCGTCGTGACCTTCGCCGAGTGGTGCCGCCGCGTTCCGTGGACGATCGTCGTCTGCAGCGGGGCCCTCTTGCTCATCGGGCTCGGCGGCATCGCCCGCGGGGACGAACTCGTCGGCGACGGCACGCTCTTCGAGCGGCAACTCCTCTGGATCGCCCTCGGCCTGCCGGCCATGTTCGCCGCCACCCTCGTCCCGTACCGCCGCTTCCGCCACCACGGCTACGCCGTCTTCGGGCTGTCACTGATCCTGCTGGTCGTCGTCTTCCTGATGCCCGTCCGGAACGGGGCCCGCCGCTGGATCCCGCTCGGCTTCGCGTACCTGCAGCCCTCGGAACTCGCCAAGATCGCCTACGTCCTGGCGCTCGCCCACTACCTGATGTACCGCGACAACTACCGCCGGCTCACCGGCCTCGTCGTGCCGTTCCTGCTGACGTTCGTCCCGGTCGGCCTGATCCTCCGCGAGCCGGACCTCGGCACGTCGCTGCTGTTCCTGCCCGTGCTGTTCGCCATGCTGTTCACGGCCGGCGCCCGGCCCCGGCACCTCGCGCTCGTCTCGTTCCTCGGCGTGCTGTCGCTGCCCGTCCTGTGGACCGGCATGTCGGCCGAGCAGCGGTCGCGGGTGACGGCCCTCTTCTCGCAGAAGGACGTCGGCCCCGCCCCGCGCGGCGACGGCTACCACCTCCACCAGTCGAAGCGCGTCCTCGCCCTCGGCGGCGCGTGGGGCAGCGAGGTGCAGGGCATGGTGGCCGACGACCCGGTCCTCTACCACCTGCCGGCCGGGCGGACCGACTTCGTCTTCTGCCTCGTCGGCGAACGCTGGGGCTTCGTCGGCTGCCTCGCCGTGCTCGCCCTGTACCTCGTGCTGTTCACCCGCGGCCTGATGATCGCCGCCGCCACGCGAGAACCGTTCGGCCGCCTCGTCGCGGTCGGCATCGTCGCTCTGCTGGCCGCGCAGACGGTCATCAACACCGGCATGACGGTCGGCCTGATGCCCATCACCGGCATGACGCTCCCGCTGATGAGCTACGGCGGCAGCAGCCTCCTCGCCACCTGCGTCGCCCTCGGCCTCCTCGTCAACGTCGGCATGCGCCCCGGCTACGAACTCCGCGGCGACCCGTTTCGGTTTTCGACGTGAGCAAGCGGCCGAGCGGGGTTCAGCTCCGCCCTGTGTGCCGTGCCTTGACGCCGAGGCGGACAAACATGCCGTGCGACGCTACCGCACGTGCTCGCCCTGCTTCGCGGTCAGAGCGTGCCACCCAACCGCCAAGAGTGAGCAGACGTATCAACTCCGAAGACGATCAATTGCGCTCTGCGACTGCTCGAAGCCAGCAGGAGCATGTGTTTGTCCAACAGCAGCCCCCACCGCCACTCTGGCCGCGACACCAGCGGTGATAGCGTGCGACGATTCCTCGCGAGCTGTGTCATCGTGTTCTGCTTCTGGGCAGTTGGGTCCTTCATTTGGAAACCCAACCCAAGACCATGGCAACCGGACTGGCGCTCATACGACGCGATGGAGTCGGGCATCCCCCGGACGCTGGGCACACACGAAGTGCACGCTGGTGACCTGCCTGGACACCACTGGCACGAAGTTTCTGGGAAGTGGTTGTACCAGCACGAATTTCCGATAGTCGTCTATCGCCCGGACGGAGTGTATTCGCTGCAGCGACGAAAGGACATCCCTCCGCTCCGACGCCATGAGTCGCGGACCTACATCCGTGAGACGAAGGTCTGGCATGGAAATCCTCACGCGGACTTATCGTTCTGTCAGAGGAATGCAGTGCACTACGCCGAGTCGGTCATAAGCCTCCAGGACGACAACAGCGTGCAGTCGAAAGCCAGCCGCTCAGAGTTTCGGTACTACTGGGGGCGGCTGCGACAGTTGCTAGAGGAGCATCCCTCAATGGAGAGTTACCAGCCCCGCCTCTTCGTCGATGACAATTGGATGTCGAAGTTGGAACGTGCAGCAGAAATCGCGGACGGGTATGCGACTAGTGATTCTCAGTCGTCGCCACCGTAGATTTCCTCGGCACACTCCAGCTCCGGTAGCTCAGGCTCCCACCTGACGACGAGAGGTGGAGATTCCACAACGACGTCTTGGAACCACACGGAATTGGCGCGACCCCATCCGCGTGATCCGTGGTACTGCCTGACGGTGATTGGTCGATCGACCACTACACCAGCGGCTCGCCCCGTGCTGCAATCCGTCCCAACGCCCACGCGGCCGCGTCGCGAACGAGCGGTTCCGGGTCGTCGAGTGACTTCTGCAGCGACGGCACGGCTGACGGGTCGCCCGAGTTCCCCAGCACGAGGCATGCGTTCCGCAAGATCCCGGCGCGGCCCGGACGCATCATCGGCGTGCCGCGGAACCGTTCGCGGAAGGCCGACTCGTCGAGGCTGAGGAGTTCGATCGCGTCGAGCACACCGGCCCCCGGGCGAGGTCGGAATCCGGGGTCGCTCGTCGTCGGGGCCTTCCGGTTCCACGGGCAGACGTCCTGGCAGACGTCGCAGCCGAAGAGCCAGTCGCCCACGCCCGCTCGCAGGTCCTCGGGCGGCAGTTGGTCGCGGAGTTCGATCGTGAAGTACGAGATGCACCGCGACGCGTCGAGCACGTGCGGCTCGGAGAACGCGTCCGTCGGGCAGGCTTCGAGGCACAGCGTGCACGTCCCGCAGTGCGAGGCCTCGTGCCGCGCGTCCGGTTCGAGTTCCACGTCCGTCAGCAAGCCGGCGAGGAACGTCCAGCTGCCGATCCACTTGTTGATCAACATCGTGTTCTTGCCGAACCAGCCGAGGCCGGCGAGCCGTGCGAAGTCCCGTTCGAGGAGCGGGGCCGTGTCGACGACGCCTCGCGTCCGGCAGCCGGGGACGCGGTCGTGCAGCCAGTCGCCGAGCAGCCGCAGCCGTTCGCGAAGCACGTCGTGGTAGTCGCGTTCCGCGCGGGCGTATCGTGCGACCCGCCCGGGAACGCCGTCGACCGGCGGATCCTCGTCGCCCCCACAGTAGTTCACGCCCAGCATCACCACGCTGCGGACCACGTCGAGCACGTGACGCGGATGCGAGTACGCCTCTTCCCGCCTCCGCAGGTACGCCATTTCCCCGTCGTACCGGCGGTCGAGCCAGTCGAGGAAGCTGCGGTGTCCGGGCGGCGTGACGGCCGGGGCGATGCCGACGAGGTCGAACCCGATCCGCCGGGCCTCGGCCTTCAGCTCGGTCGCGATGTCGGCCGACGTGTCGCTCGTTCCGGGGGACGCGTTGCTCAAGGTGGGCGGCCGACACTCGGTGGGGGGTTCGACACGGACCGCGGGCTTCTCGCCCGCAACGCACGCCAGTCGACTTTTCGAGCAGGCGAGTCGCCCGCGGTGCGAGGTTGGCGTTCGCTCCGGTCACGTCCCGTGGACAGTCGCTGATGCGTGCGGTTTAATGGGGCTTCGAGCATAGGACATCGCCCTTCCTCACGCACGGACCCACCATGCGACGGCTCGCTTTGCTGCTGCCGCTTCTCCTCGTCGTGACGACCTTCGCCGAAGAGGGGGAGCCGGCGAAGGACGAACACGCGATCCCGCCGGCCGTCGACTGGCCGGTCGACTTCGTGAAGGACGTGCAGCCGATCTTCGCCCGGCACTGCAACGACTGCCACGGTGCGGACGCCGCCGAGGGACGGCTGCGGATGGACGCCCGGCACATCGTCGCCAAGGGGGGCATCTCCGGCCCGCTCTTCGAACCGGGCAACAGCGAGGGGAGCCTGCTGCTCGACCGACTCGTCGGAGCCGGCGGCGAGGACCAGATGCCGCTCGACGGCGACCCGCTGACGGACGCCGAGATCGGCATCCTGCGGGCGTGGATCGACCAGGGGGCGAAGTGGCCCGACGGCGTCGGTTCGGACGCTCGCGACCTGCCGAAGCACTGGGCCTACGAGAAGCCGATGCGGCCGAAGCGGCCCGCCGTCGCGAACGCCGAGTGGACCCGCAACGCGATCGACGAGTTCGTGTTGGCCAAGCTGGAGGAGAAGGGGCTCGAGCCGTCGCCCGAGGCCGACAAGGCCCGACTGCTCCGCCGGGTCTCGCTCGACCTGACGGGACTGCCGCCGACGATCGAGGAACTCGACGCCTTCCTCGCGGACGACCACCACCGGGCGTACGAACGGGCCGTCGACCGGCTGCTCGCCTCCGAGCGGTTCGGCGAGAAGTGGGCCCGCCACTGGCTCGACCTCGCCCGCTACGCCGACTCGAACGGCTTCCAAGCCGACCAGTACCGCGAGGTCTGGCCGTACCGCGACTGGGTGATCGACGCCCTGAACGCGGACATGCCGTTCGACCAGTTCACGGTCGAGCAGATCGCCGGCGACCTGCTGCCGAACGCGACCGCTGCCCAGAAGATCGCCACCGGCTTCCACCGCCAGACGACCTGCAACGTCGAGGCGGGGGTCGATCCCGAGGAGAACCGCGTCAACCAGGTCTTCGACCGCGTCAACACGACCGGCACCGTCTGGCTGGGGACCTCGTTCGAGTGCATCCAGTGCCACGGCCACCCGTACGATCCGTTCGCCCAACGGGACTACTACCGGCTGTTCGCCTTCTTCAACAACACGCCGATGGAGGTGAAGCACGCCCAGGCGACGACCTACGAGTTCTTCGGCCCCAAGATGCCGGTCGGCCTGTCCGAGGAGCAACGGACTCGAATCGAGACGCTCCGGGCGTCGAAGCAGTCGGCCGAGGCGAAACTCGAGGGTCTCGTCACGAGGCTTCGACGCGACGATCAACCGAAGTGGGAGACCGCCCAGCTGGCGATGCTCTCGGACGGTCCCGACCAGAAGCCGTCCGGCTGGCAGCTGCTCGAACTCGTCGAGTTCGAGTCGAAGGAGGGGGCGTCGCACACGCTGCTCGAAGACGGCTCCGTGCTCCTCTCCGGCAAGAACCCGGCGACGGACACCTACACGATCACCGTCCGCACGGACCTCTCGGCCGTCACCGCGTTCAAGCTGGAGACGCTGACGCACGACTCGCTTCCGGAGAAGGGCCCCGGACGGCGGCAGCCGCGGGCGAACTTCGTGCTCCAGGACTTCACCGTCACGGCGAAGCCGGCCGACAGCGAGAACGACCCGGCCCTCGCCGTCGAGCTGCACGCGGCGAAGGCGGACTATGAACAGGCCCAGTACAAGGTCGCCGGGGCGATCGACGACGACCCGAAGTCCGGCTGGGCCATCCACTCCGAGTTCGGCAAGCCGCACTGGGCAACGTTCCGCACCCGCCAGCCGACCGGCTACGCGGGCGGAACGGAACTCGTCTTCACGCTCGCCCAGAACCACGGCGAACGCCGCACCATCGGCCGCGTCCGCCTGCTCGCCTGCGAGGGAGAGCCACCCGCCGGCGATGTCGCCCCCGCGGCCGGACTGCCGAAGGCCGTCGTCGACGCACTCCGGACCCCCGCCGCGAAGCGGAACGCCCGGCAGCGGAAACAGCTCGAGGACCGGTTCCTGGCGACACGACCGGAGGTGAAGAAGCAGCGAGACGCGATTGCGAAGATCGACAAGCAGATTCAAGCCGTCGCCCCGCCGACGACGCTCGTCATGGTCGAGATGGACGACAGCCGCACGACGCGGGTCTTCCGCCGCGGCGACTTCCAGCAGCAGACGAAGGGTGTCGATCCCGGCACGCCGTCCGTCCTGCACGACTTCCAGGACGACTGGTCCCCTGACCGGCTCGGCCTCGCGAGGTGGCTCGCCTCGCCCGAGAACCCGCTCGTCGCCCGCGTCACGGTGAACCGACTCTGGGCCGAGGTCTTCGGCGAGGGCATCGTCCGCACCGAGGAGGATTTTGGAACGCAGGGCGAACGGCCGACGCATCCCGAACTGCTCGACTGGCTGGCCGTCGAGTTCGTAGAGAACGACTGGTCCGTCAAGCACGTGCTGCGGACGATCGTCACGTCGAGCACGTACCGGCAGTCGTCGAAGGTGACCCCCGAACGGCTCGCGGCCGACCCGACGAACAAGTGGCTCGGCCGCATGCCGCGGCTGCGGCTGCCGGCCGAGGGGATTCGCGACAACGCCCTCGCCGCGAGCGGGCTGCTTTCGACGAGAATGCACGGCCCACCCGTCTTCCCGCCGCAGCCCCCCGGCATCTGGCGGCACGTCGGCCGGAATGCCCCCAAGTACCAGACCGACACGGACGAGGACCGCTTCCGCCGCGGCATCTACGTCATCCTGCGGCGTTCTGCCCCCTACCCCGCCTTCGTCAACTTCGACGCTCCCGACCGCGCCGCCTGCACCGTCCAGCGGCCCACGACGAACACGCCGCTGCAGGCGCTGACGCTGCTGAACGACGAGGCGTACGTCGAGATGGCCCACGCCCTCTCGACCCGCGTGCTCGAGGACGACTCGGCGAAGAGCGACGAGGACCGCCTCGTCCTCGCCTTCCGCCGCTGCCTCGCCCGCCACCCGACGGACCGCGAACTCGACGTCCTCCTCGGCCTGCTCGACCGCGAACGGGCACGACTGACCGACGACCCGAACGCAGCCAAGGCGCTCGTCGGCAAGACGGCTCTCCCGGCCGGCGTCGCCGCTGCCGAGTTCGCCGCATGGTTCTTCGTCTCGAACACACTGCTGAACCTCGACGAGACGATCACGAAGGGCTGACCTGCTCTGCGGCGATTGGGCGGCCCGCGAATGGCGCGAATCGACACGAATGGGTCGTCGTGCCACCGCTTTTCTGATTCGTGTCGATGCGCGTTGTTCGCGGGTCCTCATCCCTGAGCGAACCGGAACGTCGATTCCATGGACCTGGAACTCACCAACCACGTCGCGGTCGTGACCGGCGGGGCCAGCGGGATCGGACGGGCGACCGCTGAGACGTTCGCCTACGAAGGCGCCGACGTCGCGCTCTGGGACGTCGCCGAGAGTGTCGTAGGCGTGGCCGACGAGATCGCCGCGGCCACGGGACGAGGCGTGATCGGTCTCCACGTCGACGTCACGCAGGACGAGTCGCTCGTGGCAGCGGTTCGCGAGACAAGCGAACGGCTCGGGCCAATCGAGCACCTCGTGCACTCGGCGGCGATCGGGTCGGGGAAGTTCGGGTTCCCGTTCACGAATCTCGAACCCGACGACTGGCTCCGGTGCCTGGACGTGAACGTGATGGGAATGGTCCGAGTCGCCCATGCCGTCGCACCGGCGATGATCGACCGCAGGACCGGGACGTTCGTGTTCCTCGCGAGCGTTGCCGGGCAGATCGGGTCGCAGACCGACCCGCCCTACTCGGCGGCGAAGGCGGCCAACGTCAACTTCGCCCAGTGCCTCGCGAAGGACCTCGCCCCGCACGGGATCCGCGTTAACACCGTCTGCCCGGGCATGGTGGAGACGCCCCTCAACAAGAGCGTCTGGCAGGCGTGGCACGATCAGCAGCCCGAGGGACAACGGCTCTCGTACGACGAGTGGGCCGGCGAGAAGGTCCGGAAGGTCGTGCCGCTCGGCCGCTGGCAGACCCCGCAGGACGTCGCCAACACGTGCGTCTTCCTCTCGTCCGCCGCGGCCGCCAACGTCACCGGTCAGACCGTCAACGTGGACGGCGGGTTCGTGATGCACTGGTGAGGCCCGTTCACGGCTCGGCGAGCTGCGAATCGATCTCCTCGAGTAGCGACGACCCCGGGTACTCCTCGCGAAACCGGTCTGCCCAGAACGTCCCCATCCGCCTGGCGTGCTGGTTCACGCGGAGGTCCCGGGCACTGGAGACGCGCGCCCGGGCCAGCCAAGACACTCCGTAACACGCTGGCTCCGAGCCACTTACGAATCTCGCGATTTCTGCAGCCGAGAGGGGATAACAGAACTGGCGAGGATCCGCTTCCCAAAGTGTCACGAATTCGGGCCGAACGAAAGGCCCTTCACCTGAGGGGAAACGGAACCATGAAACGCCTTGTTGCTCTCGCCGCCTTGTTCGCCCTGCTCGCTGCCGTCCCGTACGGCGTCTCCGCCGCCGACCGCGGGGGCAAGGGCTTCTCCCGGTCCAGCGGCTTCAGCCGCGGCTCCTCCAATCGCGGGTCCTCCTCGCGAGGTTCCAGCTTCAACCGCGGCAGCAGCAGCCGGGGGACGAGCTTCAACCGCGGCACGAGCAGCCGGGGTTCCAGCTTCAGCAAGTCCTCCTCCTTCGGGCGTCGTCCTTCGGTGTCCAGCCAGAAGCCGACGATCGGCAAGCGGCCCTCGCTCGGCAGTCGTCCCGTGATCGGCAAGAGCCCGGTCACCAAACCGCGGTTCCCGACGAAGCCCCCGGTCACCAAGCCTCGCTTCCCGACGAAGCCGCCGTTGACGAAGCCTCGCTTCCCGACGAAGCCGCCGGTGACGAAGCCCAAGTTCCCGCCGACCAAGCCGCAGTTGCCGCCGATCGGCAAGCCCAAGTTCCCGCCGACGAAGCCGCAACTGCCGCCGATCGGCAAGCCCAAGTTCCCGCCGACGAAGCCGCAACTGCCCCCGACGAAGCCGCAGCTGCCGCCGTGGAAGCCGGGCAAGCCGCCGATCACGCAGATTCCCCCGCAGAAGCCGCAACTGCCCCCGACGATCCCGCCCTACAAGCCGGGCAAGCCCCCGTGGTTCCCGCCCAACCGGCCCGGTCGTCCGTGGTTCCCCGGCCCGATCGTGCGGCCCCCGGTCAAGTGCCCCGGCTGGAACTGGGGATGGGGCAACTGCTGGCAGCGACCCGGATTCGGCTTCTGCTACGTCCGACCGAACGTCTACCTGAACCCCTACTGCCAACGCCCGGTCATCGGCGGCTGCGACTACTCGGTTCCCTGTGTGCCGAACGCCGTGGTGACGGATGCCGGCCAGACGGCCTTCGAGAAGGCGGTCGCGGCCTTCCAAGCCGGCGACTATGCCGCCGCGAACGCCTTCGTCGAGGTGGCTCTCCGCGAGATGCCCGGCAACGCCGACGTCCGTATGCTGCACTCCCTGATCCTGTTCGCGGTCGGCAACCACCACGACGCCGCCGCCGTCGCCCACACCGCCATGACGGCCTCCGCGGGCTGGAAGTGGGAGACGCTCTCCGAGATGTACCCCGACACGGACGTCTACACCGCTCAGCTGCGAAGCCTGGAGCAGGCCTCGCTGGCCCAGCCGAACGCCGCCGACCTGCGGTTCCTCCTCGGAGTCCACTACCTGATGACGGGGCACGAGAAGACGGCCGGGCTCGCTCTGGCCAAGGTCAACACGCTGGAGCCGAAGGACGAGGTCGCCAAGCAGCTGACGACGATGCTCGCCCCGGAGAAGAAGGGCCCGGCCGTTCCTCCGGCTCCCGCGGCCGAGTTCGCCGCTCCCGCCGAAGCCGCCGTCGACCTGACGGGCACCTGGACGGCCCAGCCGGCCAGCGGCGTCGCCATCACCCTCATGATGAACAACGACCAGTTCGAGTGGAAGCTCGACCTGAACGGCGAGAAGAGCCAGTTCGACGGAACCTTCACCCGGACCGACGACCAGCTCCTGCTGAAGCGGGCCGACGGTGAGGAACTGCAGGTCGCCCTCGAGAACCTGACCGGCAGCTCCTTCGACCTCACCCCTGAAGGCGGGCAGACCCTGACCTTCACTCGCTGACCGAGAACCCGGCGAGCGGTTCGCCGAACAGCCTGACCTCATGACGACGCCCGGCTCCCTCTCAGGAGTCGGGCGTTCTTCGTCGTCCCACCGGCGTCACACGGGGCGGCGGGCGACGGCGAGCAGGTTCTTGCCGAACGGCAACGGCAACACGCGTTCGACTCGCGACATGACGGGGGCGACGACGCGGTCGAACCCGACCGCTGCGGCCGAGTCGAAGCGCTTCCGCTTGAGCACCCGCCCCATCACGAACCACGGCAGGACGCCGGCGAGGTCGAAGTACCGCAGCCGGTCGGTCTGGAAGCCGACCGCGTCGAGTTCCGACCGCAGCCCCCGCTTCGAGTACCGGCGGAAGTGGTCGACCATCGAGTCGAGCGTGCCGTACAGCCACTGCATCGCCGGCACGAACAACAGCAGCGTGCCGCCCGGCTTCAGCAACGACCGCAGCACCTCGAGCATCGCCCGGTCCTGTTCGACGTGTTCGAGCACGTTGACGAGCACGATCGTGTCGAACGTTCCCTGCCGCTGCGGTTCGGCCCAGGACTCGACGTAGCTGCAGACGGGCGTCACGTCGTCACGGCCCTCGAACCGCTCGGCCAGCCGGGGGAACAGGTTCGCGGCCGGCTCCATCAGGACGGCTTCCTCGACCCGGTCGACGTAGTGGGCCGCGAAGTTCCCGATCCCGGCCCCGACCTCCAGCACCCGGCCCTGCATGCGGTCGCCGAAGCCGCCGAGGATCCACCGGCAGTAGTTCGGCAGGTCGGCAAGTGCCTCGAGGTCGTGTCCGTCGTACTCGAACGACGTCGCGTCCGCGGTGACGGCCTCGGAGAGTGGCGACATCGGGCAGAGGGCCAGTGGAGAGAAGGACGACTCGACGTTCGACGCTACCATGCCGTCCACGGTTCCAGAAGCCACAGCGGACCAGTTTGCAGGATGTTCACAGTCGCCGCGAACGGCACGGGCGACCTGTTGTCCGAGGTCCGCCGGAGGTGTAGTCTCGCCCCGACTCGTGCAGTGCAGGGACTCTGGAACCGCAACCGTTGAACGTCGAACCGAACGAGCCGTCGAACGCGAAGCTCGTCACGTGGGTGGCCGTCGGCTGCTTCGCGGGCGTGTTCCTCGCCTGCTTCTGGGAGGTGCTGTTCCTGCCACGGCGACTCGGGTACCGGGACGTCGAGTACTTTTTCGAGCCGTTGTTCCGGTACCTGCAGATGGAGTGGGGCGCGGGCCGCGTGCCGCTGTGGAACCCGTACAGCCACGGCGGCATTCCGCTCGTCGGCCAGGGAACGCCCAGCGTGTTCTACCCGGGCAAGCTGGTCTTCGCCCTGCCGGTCCCGTTCCAGGTCGCGTTCAAGTTCTACGTGCTGGTTCACGTGGTGGTGGCGGGCCTCGGTGCGTGGTGGACGGCTCGGGCCTGGTCCTGCAGCCACGCCGCGGCTGCGCTCGCCAGCCTCTCGTACGCGTTCGGCGGGTCGGTCCTCTTCATGTACACGACGGTCGTGTTCCTCGTGAGCGCCGCCTGGCTGCCGTTCGCCGTGCTGTGCGTGGACGACCTGCTGCGGACCCGCCACCCGCGGTCGGCGGTCGGACTCGCCGTCAGCATGTCGCTCATGGTGCTCGGGGGCGACCCGCAGACGGCGTTCTACGTCGGAGTGGTCGCGGGACTCGGGCTGCTCACGTCGTTTCGACGAACGTCCGAGACGACCGCGTCGAACGTCAAACCGCTCCTCTGGAGTGCCGGGCTCCTCGCCGTGAGTGCCGGGCTCGCCGCGGCGTTGGCGGCCGTGCAGTTGCTCCCCTCGCTGGAGCTGAACGCGACGAGTTCCCGCTCGGTCACCCAGGTGCCGTCCAACGTCTGGCAGGTGCCCGGCCACCTGACGAGCGACCGCCACCTCGAGCCGCGACCGGACACGGGGGAACTGCCGAAATGGTACGACGAACTCGTGGGCGACCCGCCCCCGCCCGCGAAGCACCACGTCGTGACGTACAACTTCTCGCTCACGCCGCGGCGGTACGCCGAGTGGTTCCTCCCGAACCCGTTCGGCAGGTCGCTCAGCGGACAGTCCCGTTGGACGGTCTGGAAGGGAGAGCGGCTCTGGATGCCGACGTTGTACGCCGGACTCGTCCCGTTCGTGCTCGCCCTCTGCAGTCTCAGGTTGTGGGGCGGCTCGCAGCGGGCCCGCTGGTTGTCGTGGACCGTCGTCGTCTTCGCGGTCGGCAGCCTGGGCCGGTTCGGCATCGGCTGGCTGATCACGCAGACGACCGGCTGGGACGGCGTCTCCCGCGAGATCGGCGGCCTGTACTGGCTGATGAACGTGCTGCTGCCGGTCCACTCGTCGTTCCGGTACCCGCAGAAGATGTGGATGCTGGCCGCCCTCGCCGCCAGCCTGCTCGCGGCGTTCGGCTGGGACGCTCTCCGCGAACACCGCACCTGGCCGCGGCGGCTCCTGCTGGGCTACGCGGTCGTCACGGGCATCGCCTTCCTCGCGATCGCCGTGCAGGGTATCGCCCTGCTGAACGGTTCGGTGGCCGAGCTTGCCAAGCAGTTGCCGATGCTCGAGGCGTTGCTCGCGTGCTTCGGTCACGCGTGCGTCGTCGGCGTGGTCGCCTGGTTCCTGCTCGGATGGCACGACAAGCGACCGCTCGCGGCGGGACTCGCGGTCGTCGCGGTCACCGCGGTCGACCTCGCCGTCGCGAACGCGTGGTGCGTCCGTTCGCTCGACTACCTCGACGGCTCGCCGGAACTGCTCCAGTACGTCGAGGCGGCCCAACGCGACCGGCAGGACGGCACCCCCGTCCGCGTCCGCCGCCCGCTCAACTGGAAACCCGTCTCGACCCGGCTGCAGAAGGACTCGACCGACGGAAACGCCGACGTCTGGGCCCGCTCGGCGTTCGACACGCTCGGCTACAACCACCACCTGCCGCTCCGCGTCGCCAAGATCGGCGGGTCGTCGACGATCAAGATCAACCTCGTCGAGTCCTACTTCGACCCGCTGCCGATGGGCGAGTCCAAGCTCGCCCTGCAACCCCGGCGGGCCTTCGACGCGTGGGGCTGCGACCTGTTCGTCATGCCCGACCTGCCCCCGCGGAAGCGACTCCCACGCGGGGCGCGTATGGACTACACGACCTTCGGACTGAGGCGTCGCTGGAGCGAGCCGCGGTGGTCGGCGGAGAACCCGGAGTCGACCGTCTGGCCGAACGGCGACCCGCTCCCGAACCCGACGGCCGAGTCGGGCGGCGTTTTCGGCGACTACCCGGGCTCGGTCTTGGTGCTCCGGAACACCGACGCCCTTCCCCGGGCGTGGGTCGTCCGGGAGATCGAGGTCCGACCGCCGATCGACGAGGGCAACCGGCTCGACTGGGTGCCGATCCAGACCTCGATCGTGTTCCCACTCGACGAGTACCGCGACGTCCGCCAAACGGCCATCGTCGAGGACGTCGAACTCCCGCCCGGCACCGCGTCCCGCACCGAGACGCTCGGCTCGGGCGAGGCGGACCTCGAAGCCTGCCGCGTCGTCCACCACGACCCGTCGCGGGTCGAGTTCGAGGCCGAGTTGGAGACGGACGGGTTCCTCGTCGTCGCCGAGACGTACGACGCCGACTGGACCGTCGAGATCTCCACCGACGGCGGCGAGCCGGTCCCCGGGGTGGTTCACCGCACGAACGTTGCCATGCGGGGCGTGCGGCTCCCTGCGGGAACGCACCGTCTCGTGTTC
This sequence comes from Planctomycetaceae bacterium, assembly GCA_028284885.1. Lineage (GTDB taxonomy): Bacteria > Planctomycetota > Planctomycetia > Planctomycetales > Planctomycetaceae > JANQQW01. The sequence goes on along the minus strand of JANQQW010000057.1, from coordinate 16,044 downwards.
CGCTACCAGCCCCGCTCGATCTACGTCGGCGGCACCGTCTCCGCAACGGCGTGGCTCGCGGTACTCGTCCTCTCCGTGCTCTTCCTGCGCGGCCGACGACGCGAACCGGCCGAGTGAGCCGTCACGGCAGGTCGAACACCACGATCGCATCGCGTCGCCCACCGCCGACCGCCGCCGTCGTCCCGTCCGGGTGGCAGGCGAGCGAACGGACCGGCCCGATTCCCCAGTCGAGGCAGGCGACCTCGCGGCCGCTCGCCGGATCCCACAATCGGACGGTGCCGTCGAGGCTCGTCGAGAGCAGGAACCGGCCGTCCGGACTGAAGGCGAGTGCGGTCACTTCCTTCCGGTGACCGACGAGTTCCCGCCGACCGTCGAGAGACGACTCCCCGACGCTCCAGCAGAACACCCGTGCCACCGCGGCGGCGGCCAGCACGCGTGAGTCCGGAGACAGGTCGAGGGTCTCGAACCACCCAGCCCCCGCGACGCGTGCCTTGGAGCCCGCGTGCTCTTCGATCCAGACGCCGTCCCGCCCACCGACGATCAGGCCGTAGTCCGGGTGGATCGTCGCGGAGACCGACCCCCGCAGGAAGCGAAGGCCGAGCCCGCGCGGCCCGCTCCACTCGTCCCCGAGGGCACTCGGCACCTGTTCCGAACACCACGGAGCTGTCGCCGCTGAAGCGGGGTCGAGTCGTAGGACCCCGCCACCGTGATGACGGCTCAACGTGACGATCACCTCTTGGTGAACCCCGAACGTGACCGCCGTCGCGTACGGCAGAGGAACACGAGCGACGGTCTCGAAGTCCCGCGTCAGTACGGCGAGCCGTCCTCCGCCGACCGCGGCGACGCGTGTGCCGTCCTCGGACCAGGCGACGTCGGAGATCGTCTCGCCGACGCGTTCGAGTTCTTCGTCGGTACGGCCTCTCGGGTCCAGTCGCAGCAGCCGGCCCTCGCGGTCCGTCGCCCAGCACTCCCGCTCGCGACGGTCGATCCCGACGAGCAGGAACTCACCGTCGGGCGAGTACGCCAACGACTCGACCCGGTAACGCCGGTGGTGCGGCGGGCGGGTGTGGAGGACGTGCAATCGGACGTTCCCCCCTCACGACCGGACGACGCTCAGCGGTTGTAGAACAGGTCGAGGTACATCACGAAGCAGACGAGCCCGAGGATGAGGGCGACGCCCACGTTCGTGGAGACGACGACCACGCGTTCGCTCGGCTTCTTGCGGGTGATCCCCTCCCACAACAGGAAGACCATGTGCCCGCCGTCGAGCACGGGGATCGGCAGGAAGTTGATCACGGCGAGGTTCATGCTGAGGATGCCGAGGAACATCAGCAGCGGTGCGTAGCCCTGCGCGGCCACCTTCACCCCCATCTCGAAGATGCCGACCGGACCGCTGAAGTTCGTCGCCGAGAGCTCGCCCAACGCGACGTTCCGCAGCGTGAGGTAGATGTCGGTGATCGAGTTCTTGGTGAACAGGCAGGCCGCTCCGAGGGCGTCGCCGAACCCGTCGACCGGCCGCATCTCCGCGAGGGAGTACAGCAGCAGCCCGCGGGTGCCGGGCAGGTACCAGTCCTCCGCGGCCACGGTCTCCACGTCGAGCGTCTTCGCCGGCTCCTCGCCGCTCTTCACGACGAGCTGCACCTTGCGACCGGGAAGGTGCTGCGTGAGCCAGAAGGCGTACGCGAGATTGGGCTGCTTGCCGTCGAGGTCGATCTCGATCACGGACTTCTTGTACCCGTCGGTCGGGGCCTCAGGGTCCTTCACCAGTTTCCACTCGACGAGCTTCGCCCCGGCCGTCACCTCACCGGAGACCGGACCGTCCTCCTCGACGGAGTGGACGCGCGGGATGACGTGGAAGGCCAGACCGATCGCCGGAATCGAGAGCGGCACCCCCTCGCGAGACGGTGGCTCCGTCCAGCCGGGCCGGGCGTCGGGCACGAGGTGAATCGCGTGGTCCTCGCGGTCGCTGCCGGGCACCTCCCGGCTGTAGCGAATCTCGACGTCCTTTCCGGCGAGTTCGTGCAGGCGGTCCGGCAGGCGGAACGGGTCGAGGTCCTTGCCGATCGCCTCCTCGACCCCGTCGGCCACGACGTGCGTGATCTTGTCGCCGGCCCGGAGTCCGGCGTTCGCCGCGGGGGAGTCGGCCCGGACGGCGGCCACCTGCCCGATCTCGAACCGCAGGCCGAGCGTGCGGAACGGGGCGGCCGGCAGTTCGACCTTGGTCGGCTTGCCCGCGTCCTCGCCGACCGGCTCGAGTTCGAGCGTGACCTCCGAGCCCCGCTTCGCCGTGACGAGGGCCTGCAACTGGGTGAAGTCCGTGACGGCCTCGCCGTCCACCTTGGCGACGACGTGACCGCCCGGGACGGCCGGCTTCGCCTTGTCCGCGGCCGAGCCGGTCACGACCGGTGCTCGCCCCTCGGGCATCTTCGCCGTCTCCAGCCCGCTCATCGGCGTCACGCCGATCAGTCGCTGCCGCACGGAGTCGTTGTCGTTCGGGCTGTACGGCTGGAGCTCCACGCGGAACCGGGACTGGTCGGCGTGCATCCCCTCCACGACCAGCGTCTTCGACGCCGTCAGCGCCACGGCCCGCTGCACGTCAGAGAAGCTGGTGATTCGCCGTCCGCCGATGCGGTCGATCCGGTCGCCCTCGCGGATGCCGGCCTCCCACGCCGGGTAGCCCGGCTGCGCGCCGCCGACGATTCGCGGCGTCTGCTCGACGCCGAGTTGGAAGGCGATCGCGAAGAACAGCAGGCCCGTGACGACGTTCATGATCACGCCCGCGGAGATGATCCCCATCCGCTGCGGAACCGACTTGGCCGAGAACGACCGCGGGTCCTCGGCGATCTCCTCCTGCGTCAGCTGGCTGGGGTCCATGTCGTCCTGCCCCAGCATCTTCACGTACCCGCCCAACGGAATCGCGGAGAGCGCGTACTCGGTCTCCCCCTTCTTGATCCGCCACAGGATCGGGCCGAACCCAATGCTGAACCGCTCCACCTCCACGTCGCACCACTTGGCGACGGCGAAGTGCCCCAGTTCGTGGAAGAAGATGACGAGCCCCAGCCCGATCGCCACCCGCAGAGCGGCGAAGACGTCGAACGAGAGCGCGAGCAGCGAGAAGTCGGTCAGGCAGTCCAACGTCGGGCCTCCTCCCGAGTCCGGGCGTCCAACCGCAACAGGTCGGTCAGCGTCGGGCTCGGGTCGAAATCGTGTCCATCGAGGACGTCCCCGCACAGGCGAGCCACGTCCGGGAACTTCAAGTCAGCGTTCAGGAACCGCTCCACCGCCACCTCTTTCGCGGCGTTCAGCACCGCGCCACACGTCCCGGCTCGCCGTGCCGCCTCGAAACCCAGTCCGAGCGCCGGGAAGGCGTCGAGGTCCGGTGGCTCCAGGTCCAACCGGGTCGAGGCCGTCCAGTCCATCCGGGGCCCCACCCCCTCCAGTCGGTCCGGGTAGGTCAGGGCGTACTGAATCGGTAGCCGCATGTCGGGCGGGGACAACTGCGCAACCACGCTGCCGTCCACGAACTCCACGAACGAGTGTAGAATCGATTGCGGGTGCACGACCACCTCGATTCGGTCGGCCGGCAGGTTGAACAGCCACCGCGCCTCGATCACCTCGAGCGCCTTGTTCATCATGGTGGCCGAGTCGATCGTGATCTTCGCCCCCATGTCCCACGTGGGATGCTCGAGCGCCTCGGCCGGCGTGACCTCCGCGAGGCGGCCCTTCGACCACCCCCGGAACGGCCCACCGCTCGCCGTCAGCACGACCCGCCGCACCTCCGTCGGCCGCCCCGCCTGCAACGCCTGAAAGATGGCCGAGTGCTCGCTGTCCACCGGCAGGATCGCGGCCCCCCGCTCCGCGGCGAGCCTCGTGACGAGCGGCCCCGCGACGACCAGCGTCTCCTTGTTCGCGAGGGCGAGGTCCTTCCCGGCCTCCAAGGCCGCCCAGGAACTCCGCAGCCCGGCCGCTCCGACGATCGCCGCAACCACCATGTCCACCGCGTCGTCCGCCGCGAGACGCTCGAGCGCGTCGGCCCCGAACTCCAACGACAGGGACGGCGGGAATCGATTGCCGTCGAGACTCCCCTCGAGGGACTCGTCGGCGAGAACGGCCCGCCGAGGACCGAATCGCCCCGCCTGCTCGGCGAGCATCTCCCACTGCCGATGGGCCGACAGACCGACGACCTCGACCCGGTCGCCGTGCTCGGCCACCACGTCGAGACAACTGGTGCCGATGGAGCCGGTCGAACCCAGCAGGGCGATGCGTTTCATCGGTCTCCGTTCGGCCAGAGTCGTCCTGACGCCAGGACGAGATTCGGCGCAACACTCCATTGCCACTCGATTTGGCGGGATTCTAGGGGTGTTGTGCGAGCGTCGCAAGTTGCCAGAACGCCCGCAGCACCTTCAATCCCTTCGCAGCGGTCGCAACCGAACGGCCATTCGCCGCACCGTCTGTTGACCGTCTCGGAAATCGGGCATAGAGTTGCTCGATTGGGCCGCGGGGACCACCACCCGCCCCATACCATTGTCACGACTCCCCTTACGACGCACCCCGCATGTCCGACGAGTCGCAGCCGACCCCGCCAGGCAAGGACCCGACCCCGCCCCGCCGCGGACAGGATCGCCGGCCGGAGCGTCAGCCGTCCAGCAACCTGTTCTGGTACCTGATGATCGGGTTGCTGCTCGCCTGCGTCCTGTTCTCGGTGATGAGCGAGGACCAGTTCCGCAAGGAGACGAAGTTCTCCGAGTTCTTGGCTGCAGTCGAAGGTGGGTCGAACGAGATTCACGAGGTCGAAATCGGCCCGCAGACGATCACCTATCAGAGCAAGCCGAACGACGAGAAGACCAAGGCAACGCCCGAGGGGACGAAGAAGTTCAAGGTCCACCGCATCGGCCTCGACGGCAACGGCGAGCTGATGCAGCGGCTCGAGAAGGGCCTCAAGGCGGCCAACATCGACGTGGACGGGGCCGACCCGCCGACGCCGTGGCAGACACTCGCCCCGCTGCTCATCCTGCCGATCCTGTTCGTCCTCGTGCTGTTGTTCGTCATGCGGCGAATGGGGGGGGCCGGGACGGCCATGTCGTTCGGCCGCAGCCGCGGCAAGCTGTACGCCCAGGAAGACGTGCACATCACCTTCAACGAGGTAGCCGGCATCGAGGAGGCGGTCGAGGAACTCAGAGAAGTCGTCGAGTTCCTCCGCAGCCCGGAGAAGTACCACGCCCTCGGCGGTCGCATCCCCCGCGGTGTGCTGCTCGTCGGCCCGCCGGGCACCGGCAAGACGTTGCTCGCCAAGGCCGTCGCCGGCGAGGCCGGGGTCGGCTTCTTCAGCCTCTCCGGCTCGGACTTCGTCGAGATGTTCGTCGGCGTCGGTGCGGCCCGCGTCCGCGACATGTTCCAGCAGGCGGCCGCCAAGTCGCCCGCCATCATCTTCATCGACGAACTCGACGCCCTCGGCAAGGTCCGCGGCAGCGGCCTCCCCGGTGGGCACGACGAACGCGAGCAGACGCTGAACGCGCTCCTCGTCGAGATGGACGGCTTCTCCTCCGACCAGTCGGTCATCGTGATGGGGGCCACCAACCGCCCGGAGACGCTCGACCCGGCGCTGATGCGGCCCGGTCGCTTCGACCGGCACGTGCTCGTCGACCGCCCCGACGTGAAGGGCCGCGAGGCGATCCTCAAGGTGCACGCCGCCAAGATCAAGATGGACGACACCGTCGACCTGCACCACCTCGCCAAAATCACGCCCGGCTTCGTCGGGGCCGACCTCGCCAACCTCGTCAACGAGGGAGCCCTGCTCGCCGCCCGCAAGGACAAGAACCGCGTCGGCATGACCGAGTGCGAGGAGGCGGTAGAACGCGTCGTCGCCGGGCTCGAGAAGGCCAACCGCATCATCGTCGAGGAGGTCAAGCAGCGCGTCGCCTACCACGAGTGCGGCCACGCCCTCGTCGCCTGCAGCCTGCCACACGCCGATCCCGTCCACAAGATCTCGATCATCCCCCGTGGCATGGGCGCCCTCGGCTACACCATGCACCGCCCGACCGACGACCGCCAACTCGTCACCCAGTCCGAACTCGAGAACCGCATCGCCTGCCTGCTCGGCGGCATCGCCGCGGAGAAGATCGTCTACGACGAGACCTCGACCGGGGCCCAGAACGACCTCGAACGAGCCACCGACATCGCCCGCCGCATGGTCACCGAGTTCGGCATGAGCCCCACTCTCGGCCGCATGCACTACAGCGAGACGAAGACCTCCCCGTTCCTCGCCGGTGCGACGACCGGCGGCGACGTCTCGCACAGCGGCGCGACGGTCCGCGAGATCGACCTCGAGGTGAAGCGGATCATCGACGAGCAGTACGACACGGCCGTCGAGATCCTCTCCGAGCGCCGCGACGTGCTCGAGCACATGACGAAGGACCTGATCGACGTCGAGACGATGGACGCCAACCACCTCGCGAAGATCCTCGACGAACACGACTCCGGCCCCCGCATCAAGCCGGGCACCTTCGTCGGCCCGAAGTCGAAACCGGCTGAACCGACCACGTCGACCGCCGAGGAAGACGAAGGCCCGACCCGCGAGTCCGCCGACGGCGCGTAGGCCTAGAGCCGCCCCACAATGGAGGGCGGCTCGGACCGCCCAACGACGGCCGTCACTGTGGGTCGGCCTCTGTGCCACTAGCGGCTCCGCGATGTCGCAGAGATCGAGATTCCGCATACACTAAGATCCCCCGCTAACAAGCCAGCGTATCATCCGCACTGCCAACGATGAGTCACGCGTCACTGTGCTCCTTGGGCGCCCGCCTTACTGGCAGCGGCACCCTGATCCAGCGGAGGAAATGCCATCGGGCGAGCGTGGCCAACAATGAGCATAGTGAATGCCGCAGCGACAGCCTCACCGTCGAGCCTTCTGATCTGAACCTTGAACTGCAACCTACCGGCCTCGTCTGTCTTCACGTCAATGGCGCTTCCAAAGCAGAACACGTCCCCGCCCTTCGGCGTCACAATGATTGCGAGATCCTCTGCCTTCGGGCGGCTGATATTAGTTGAGACGTAGTAGTGATACTCACTTAGCTTGCGTGTAATCGGACTACTTGGATCTGCGGGTGTCGGGACTTGTCGAGTCTGCTTGACCTCCTTTCGCTCGACCGAGCGGATCGATTGGCTGAGACGTGCTTCCGTTGTGTCTCCCTTAACACCAACGACCGCCCACCCCAGTATTGCGCCTTCACGAGCTTTCGCCTCCTCCTGAAGCGCCGTCACTGAAGTGTGAATCGCGACGAGCGGTTCAGCGTTGACTTTGTCCTGAAGCTCTACCAACGCGTCGACGATACTCTGCGCCTCCCTTCTCTTCTCTTGGATGGCCTTCATTGTCGTTTCGTTGAGTTGCCCGTCGATCGCCTTATTCACCTCCGCGACGAGCGTGTCTTGAGTTTGCTCCCGTATACGCTCTGGAACTTTGAGGACTGCGCGTGCAGCCTCTAGCTCGGCCGCATCGTGCGCGGCCTCCCGAGCAACCTCGTGAGCCACGTCCCGCGCAACCTCCTCAGGCTTGAGACCATAGACGACATATAGACCACCGGTGAACACCAAAGCGCACGCGAGGATCGTCTGCCTCCAGCTTGCAATCTCCTGTATTCGTTTCTCGTGATCCTCATGCCGCCTAGCCAGTAACGCCCTGATGTTGTCGCACTCCATCGTCAACTGCCTCTCACGACACTCGAGCCGCTCGAACCGGTCGTTGATCATCGCCGCACCTTTGGTTTGAATATCGGACTGGCAACCGTCTACCGCGTGCTGGAAGGATACCAGCATCGGTGGTGGAGCGTGCGGCCCACATCATGGCCGACCGCGCCCTCGAGATTCGCTCGCACTTGATTTCCCCTGTACCGAGAAGAGGCTGGTTCCGTCGCTTACCCGCTCGCGACGCCCCCGCTCGGCTGCTAACCTGTCCGGTCCGACGCACCTCACCGGACGACGCAGCATGAGCGAAGCGAGCCAGCAGTACCTCCACGATCTCTTCGGCCTCGACGGCAAGACCGCCGTCGTCATCGGCGGCACCGGCGTGCTCGGCGGGTCGTTCTGCGACACCCTCGCCGCTGCCGGCGCGCACGTCGTCGTCGTCGGACGGAACCCGGAGAACGGCGGGGCGCGCGTCGATGCGATCGCCGCCAACGGCGGGTCGGCCGAGTTCGTCGCCTGCGACTCCACCAGTCGCGAGGACCTCGAGAACGTCGTCTCCCACCTCGCCGAGTCCGTTCGCCGAACGGACATTCTCGTCAACGGAGCCGGCGTCAACTCGGCCACGCCGTTCCTCGAGATCGAAGACGAGGAGTGGCAGCGGATCGTCGACGTGAACCTGACCAGCGTCCGCCTCGCCTGCCAGGTCTTCGGCGGCGACATGCTGGAGCACGGAACCAAGGGCTCGATCGTCAACGTCGCCTCGCTGTCGGCGATGATCCCCCTCTCCCGCGTCTTCACCTACTCCGCGACGAAGGCGGCCGTCCTCAACCTCACGCTGAACCTCGCCCGCGAATGGGCGACGAAGGGCATTCGCGTGAACTCGATCTCGCCCGGGTTCTTCCCGGCCGAGCAGAACCGCAAGGTCCTCACGCCCGACCGCGTCGCCAGCATCATGACGCACACGCCGATGGACCGCTTCGGCGAGCCGGAGGAACTGGCTGGGGCCCTACTGCTCGCCGCGTCGAACAAGGCGGGCAGCTTCGTCACCGGGGCGAACCTCGTCGTCGACGGTGGCTACACCGCGATGACCATCTGACGGAGCGAGTCGATGCCCCGACTGATCGAGACGCACACCCAGGTCGAGGCGGCCGGCGAGCCGCCGAAGATCATCCGCGAGTTCGTCGGCCACGTGAACTCGGGCACGCCCGACGTCAGCATCGCCCGCATGACCAGCCCCTGCGGCTGGTCCGAGCCCGGCCAACGGCCCGAGTTCGACGAGTACACCCTCGTCCTCGAGGGAACGCTGCACGTCGAGTACGAAGGGGGCGCGCTCGACGTCGCCGCCGGGCAGGCCGTGATCACCAGCGCCGGCGAGTGGATCCGCTACAGCAGCCCCGGACCGGACGGGGCCGAGTACGTCGCGATCTGCCTGCCGGCCTTCTCACCCGACACCGTTCACCGCGACGAGTAGCCAGCATGTCGGACCACGAGATTCGTGTCGGAGTCCACGGGGTCGGCGGCCGCATGGGCCGTCGCATCGTCGCCCTCGCCCACGAGAGCGACGACCTGGTCGTCACCGCCGCCCTCGAAGCGGCCGGGTCGCCGTTCCTGGGAGCGGACGCCGGCGAGCTCGCGGGGGTCGGTCCGATCGGCGTGCTGGTCACGGCAGAGCTCGAACTCGCCGACGACCCGGCCGCCCCGCCCCCCGTCGACGTCGTGATCGACTACTCCGTGCCCGCCGCGGCCGTCGCCGTCGCGCAGGTCTGCAGCACGCGGAAGATCGCACTCGTCTCCGCGACGACCGGTCTCGACGACGACCAACGGAACGCGGTCCTCGAGTCGGCCCAGCTCACGCCGATCGTCGTCGCCCCGAACACCAGCCTCGCGGTGAACCTCACGATGAAGCTCGTCCGCGAGGCGGCCCGGGCCCTCGCGAACGTCTCGGCCGGCGTCGACGTCGAGGTCATCGAACGCCACCACCGCTACAAGGAGGACGCTCCCTCCGGCACGGCCCTCCGCTTCGGGCAGATCGTCGCCGAGGAGATGGGGCAGACCGAGCACGTGCACGGTCGCGAGGGCCGCCCCGGCAAGCGGCCCGCCAACGAGATCGGCTACCACGCCCTCCGCACGGGCGACAACGTCGGCGAGCACACCATCGTCTTCGGCCTGCTCGGCGAGACCATCGACCTCGACGTCCGCGGCCACTCCCGCGACAGCTACGCCCAGGGAGCCCTCGCCGCCGCTCGCTTCCTCGACGGCAAGAATCCCGGCCTGTACGACATGGCCGACGTCCTCGGGCTCTGACCGGCAGTTCCTGCCGCAGCCGTGCGATCCTCAAGATCGCCCCAACCGGACGCCGATGACAACCGACGAGTGCCCGCGTTTCGCGTTCTTGTCGGAGTCCGTCGTGTCCCAGAACGAGTCGGTGATCGACCGCTGGCTGAAGGAGCGGGAGGACGGTCCGCGACCCTGGTCGCAGCGGCTCGCCACCCTGCGTGCCGGTCTTCGCGAGCGGCTGCACCTGCTCAAGATGACGTTGCTCCGTCGGCTGTTCGCGGTCGCCGGCCGAAGGGTCGGCTCGATCGTCGCCCGCGCCCCGATGCGGATCGCCGCCGGCTCGGCCGCGTCGCTCTCGGGCGTGTTGCTCGGAGCCTGGGCGATGCTGTTCCCGGCGACGCCCGAGGAACCGCCCGCGCCGCCCGCCTCGCTCCCGGCGATCTCCAGCACCGTCTCCAGCGAGATCGCCCCCGAGCCCTTCCCGTTCCCTGCGGTCGGGGAGAAGGTCGCACTGACCCCGCCACCGCAGCCGTTGACCGAGGAACCGCTCGCTCGACTCGCCCCGGGCCGACCGTCCCCCTTCTACGTCGATCCGGAGCTCGAACACGCCGAACTGGAGACGGACGACCCGGACGTCGACCGCGTCTCGCCGGTCTCGCTGCCGACGACCGCGAGCCAGCGTCCGGCCGTCTGGCTGGAGGGACGCATCGAGGAGGTGCCGTCGCCCGCCGCCGGCTACGGAGAACGGAGCTTCGACCGCGCTCCCCGCTTCCCACAGCGGACGATTCCGCAGCCAGACCGGGCCACTCTGCCGCGGTCCGACTCCGGCCCCACCCTCGTCATCCAGCCTCGCTGAAGTCAGAACGTGTACGAGAACCACTGGCAACTCGAACGGCCCCCGTTCCGTGACGACGCGGACGACGCGTTCCTCTTCACCAGCGAGACGCACGAGTCGTCGTTGCTGAAGATGCTGTACGTCGTCGAGAACGGACTCGGGGCGGCCCTCGTCGTCGGCGAGCCGGGCGTCGGCAAGACGCACCTCGCACGACTCGTCCCGGAACGCCTGCCGGAGACGCACGGCCCGGTCGTCCATCTCGACTTCCCGCAACTCACGCCCGCCGAGTTCCTCGGCCAGCTGGCGTACGGACTCTCGGCCCGTGCCCCGTTCGACGACCGGAACGTCTCCGTCCCCACGGGAACCGACGCCACGCTCCGTCGTGTGCACACGCTGCCCGACGGCTCCGCCGCGGAGGGACGGCACCCGGCCGTCGTCGTCGACGAACTGCACCACCTCGACGAACAGGTCCTGACGACACTGCACCTGCTGCTGAACCACCAGCCGAACGGGCGGCTCGACTTCTCGCTCGTGCTCGTCGGCCTGCCGATCGTGCTGCCCCGCATCGAACGGCTGCCGCAACTGCACGACCGCCTCGCGACGAAGTCGCTGGTGCGGCGGCTCGACGCCGACGAGACGGCCGAGTACGTCCGCCACCGCCTCGCCGTCGCCGGCACGACCGACGACGTCTTCGACGCCTCCGCGATGCGGTCGCTGTTCGAGTGCAGCCGCGGCGTCCCCCGCCGCATCAACCGCCTCGCCGACATGGCCCTCCTCGTCGGCTACGCCGACCGCGTCGAGGTGATCGACGCCGCCGTGGTCGATGGCGTCGCCGAAGAGCTCACCGCCGTCCGCGCGGCGTAGCCGAGACGCAGGTCGCCGACCGAACGAGGGGTGGCGAGGTCAGCAGCGAAGCAATGGCCCCGACGGCCGCTCGCACGATCGACGTCCTCCCACCGGGGCCATCCGGCCTAACGGCCTCCTGCCACGCCGCCCGCATCGTTGTGCGACATCCGCTACTCGTCGTTAGGCGAGCGCTCGGACCATCCCCTGGAGCCGCTTGAACTCCAATGAGTTCTGGTCGGGGTGCCGATCGCTCCACGCGATCAGCATACTCTGGAGGATGCCGGCGAACTGACCTAACCCAACCCGCACCTCATCGACTTCGACTCCCATTAGGCCGACGGGCAGACTTGCTCGAATGGAGTCCTCTGCGGAACCATCTTCGACGAGTCTCTCGAGTTCCCAGCCGGGATCGCCCTGAAGTTGCATCCCGCGCGGACTCTCCAGGAAGTCAACGAGCCAGTCAAAGTCACCTTCCAACAAGATCGCATCGAGACAAAATTTGATCGCTGAAGTGGAATCGTGTTCGGGGTTCCAGTCCCCAAACGCGTTGGAATACAAGTCGGCGGAGTTCATCAGGCACCTTCACGCTCTCAGTTGTTGGCGACCTTCGCCAACGCGCCATGCGGGACAGGCCGCTACTGCCAAGGCGGCTTCGGACCCAGATACTGGTGCAGCGTGCAGGCCAGGCGGCCGTTGTAGAGTTTGCGGCGACGGTCGGAGTCGCGGCCGAAGTGGGTCTCGAAGTCCGGGTGGCTGGTCAGGGCGTAGACCGACCAGTCCTCCAGCTTGCGGGCCGCACGGCCGAACTCCTCGTACAGCCGCGGGACGTCGGTCTCCTCCAGCCGTTCGCCGTACGGCGGGTTCGTGACGATGCAGCCGTAGCGGCGGCGGGCCGCGAACTCCTTGACGGGCTTCGTCTCGAAGCGGACGTCGGCCGCGACCCCGGCCGCCTCGGCGTGCTTGCGGGCACGGCCGATCGCGTGGCCGTCGACGTCGGAGCCGACGAGCGGTTCGTTGAAGCCGTCGCGAACGGCGTCGTTTGCTTCTTCGTGGGCCCGCACCCACGCCTCGGCCGGGATGGCGGGCCACTCCTCTGCGGCGAAGTCCCGGAACCGGCCGGGGGCCATGTTCCGGCCGATCATGGCCGCCTCGACGACGAGCGTGCCACTGCCGCAGAACGGGTCGGCGAACGGCCGCTCGCGGTTCCAAAAGCTCAACTGGATCAGCCCGGCCGCGAGTGTCTCGCGAAGCGGTGCCGTTCCGCCGTCCACGCGATAGCCCCGCTCGTGCAGGCTCGGCCCGGTCGTGTCGAGCGTCAGCGTCGCCACGTCGTTGTTGAGGGCGACCTCGACGGCACACGCCGGGCCGTCCTCCTCGAACCACTCGACGGCGTGCGTCTTCTTCAGCCGCTCGACGATCGACTTCTTCACCATCCGCTGACAGGCCGGCACGCTCGAGAGCTGCGACTTCACGCTGCGACCGTTGACGGGGAACGACCCGTTCTTCGGAATCCACCGCTCCCACGGCAGGTCGTTCGTGCGGTCGAACAGCTCACCGAAGTCGTGGGCCTCGAACCGGCCGACCATCACCTGCACACGGTTGGCGGACCGCAGCCAGAGGTTGCACCGCGGGATCGCGTCGAGCGTCGCCTCGAAGATCACGCGGCCGTCCTCGACCGTCGTCTCCGCGTAGCCGAGCTCGCGCAGCTCCCGCGCGACGACGGACTCCAGTCCGAACGCGGCCGTTGCGATCAGCGTCACCGTCTCCACGCGAGCCTCCCGTTCGTCCGGCTCACGGGTGGTGCTTCTTCGCGATCGCCAGAACGGCTTCGTGCAGCGGTCCGTTCGAGGCGACGACACTCGTCTTCGCCAGCGGCACCGGTTCGCCGCGTCCCGTGGTGATCCGGCCGCCCGCCTCGGTCACGAACAGTTCCCCCGCCGCGAAGTCCCACGGGGCGAGCGTGTACTCGAAGTACGCGCCGAACCGCCCGAGGCCGACGTGTACGAGGTCGAGCGACGCCGTCCCGAAGCGGCGAATGCCGTGGATTTCCTCGTGGAACAGGTCGGCGATCGCGTCGAGCGTCGCCTGCATCATGGCCCCCCGGTCGTAGTAGAACCCGCAGCCGACGAAGACCTGCTTGAGCGACGTCGCCGTGCTGACGTGCACTCGCGCCCCGCCGGCGAACGCCCCGCCCCCCTTCGTCGCCGTGTAGAGGTCCCCGGTGATCGGGTTCAGGATCACGCCGACCGTCGGCACGCCGCGGAACCGGTACCCGATGGAGACGGCGAAGTGGGGGATGCCGTGGGCGAAGTTGTTCGTGCCGTCGAGCGGGTCGACGACCCAGAGGTGCTCGGCGTCGAGGTCGGCCGTCGACTCCTCCTCGCCGAGGATCGCGTGGCCGGGGAAGGCGGCTCGAATGGTCTCGACGATCGCCCGCTCGGACTCGACGTCCGCCTTCGAGACGAGGTTCCAGCCCTGCTCGGACTTCTCCTCGAGGTCGATCCCGTCGCGGAAGTACCGCGCGACGATCTCCCCACCGGCCGCCGCCGCCCGGTTCGCGACCTCCATTTCATGGGTTCGTTGTCTATCCGTCACTCTTCGGCCGCCGTCTCATCACTCGATTCCTCGACGGTAAGTTTACCCTTCACGCTGATTGTCCCCTTGGCAGGCTCTGTCTTGATCCACAACGCGATCACGAAGGCCACCGCGAGAATGATGGCCACACATCGTTGTCCACGTTGTGTGGAATGCAAAGTCGAGGACAATGCCCGCTCATCCCCCTCTTGTACACCGCCAGTCTTCCCTGGGAACGCATCGAAGGCGGTCGCCCACTCACACTCACTCACTCTGTCGTCTGGGTGCTTATTCTCAGGTCGAAGATAGGCAGGTAGAATCCGCGAGCCGTCCTTAGAAAGCGCCTTTTCGACGCAGGTTTCCCAGAAGTAGGCCGTGCGAGCTTCACGCTGGTGACTCCTGTTGAGGTAGGGCAACCACGTGCCAGTGTACACCACAACGATCCCAACGCTCATCAGAGTTCCGAGTGCAGCAATCGGCCTATTCGGGGACCAATCAATATTCAGCACGGCCACGGCACCTGCGGCGAAGAGCAGCCATACTCCGAACGCTAGCCGCCACTCCAGCGTTCGACGCGACTCGAAACGCTCTGAAGCTCGGTCGGCCAACCGCAGGTAGTGCTCGATCCGTTCACGCTCCTCGGGCATCGTCGACTACTCCTCGAGGACCAGGATCTCGACCTTGCGGAAGTCGCAGGGGTGGCTCTCGGACTGGAGCGAGATGCTGCCGGAGTCGAGCAGTTTGCCGCCCCGCTTCTCGGCGAGCATCTTCGAGTGCTCGCTGTCGTCGAGCTGCGGCTGGGTGTACTCCAGGACGACCTCGCCGTCGATGACGTGCTTGATCACCTCGCTGCCGTGCACCTCGAGCTCGGCGGTGACCCACTGGTCGCCGTGGTAGGTCTTCGACTTCGAGTTCGTGCAGTGCGGCTTGAAGAGCTTGCCGTTCATCACGACGTGCGTGCCGGGCGTGCAGAGGTTCGACGTGGGCCGGTTCCCCGTCCCCTTGCCGCCGAGCAACTGGACTTCGATGCTGGACGGGAACTTCTGGTCCTTGGTCATCTGGTCCGGCATCTCGCCGTGCACCATGATGCCGCTGTTCCGGAACGCCCATCCCTCGCCGCCGGGGCACTGGTCGCCGACGAAGCGGTACTCGACCCGCAGCCGGTACTTGGAGAACGGCTTCTCGTAGAACAGGTGGCCGAAGCGGAAGTCGTACGTCTCGTAGGCCTCGGGGTCGTAGCGGACCTTGAGCAGGCCGTCCTCGACGCGGAACGTGTTGCCGTAGTTCTCGCCGACGTCGTAGCCGCGAATCTTCGGGATCCAGCCGTCGAGGTTCTTGCCGTTGAAGAGCTGGACCCACTTCTCCTCCTTCTTCGCGGCGGGTGCGGCGGCGGGTGCCGGTGCCGGAGGGGCGACGTTGGGAAGCTGTCCGGCGGCCAGGATGTCGCCGTACGTCTGCCCGTTGACCACCTCGACCTTCTCAGTCGCCGCGAAGGCCTTGTCGATCAGGCCGGGCACCTTCTGGTTCATGCCGATGTGCCTGCCGAGCGCCATGCCGTAGGCGTTTCGCATCTTCTTGTTCTTGACCGGGTGGCAGACGGCACACTTGGCGGCTCTCGCGGCCGCAGCGACCTTGGGGTACTTCTTGATGAACGTGGTCAGGTACAGAGGTCGGGCGTGGGCCTGGCTGGCGAAGGCGAGCAGGACGGCGAGCGCGGCGAGCAGGCGGGTCATGGGGTGGCTCCGGTTGGGGACGTCGTGCTCCGATGGTACCGGGTCCCGCGGCGGCTTTCGACGACTCGGCTCTTGGGCCCTCTCTCCCGCGCTGGGTGGCCC
>JANQQW010000053.1 GCA_028284885.1 Planctomycetaceae bacterium | reverse complement strand
CGCAGTCGGCCAACGCCTACCAGTACCGAGTCGAGGGCTCGACCGACGGCGAGACGTGGAAGCCGCTCGTCGACGCCTCGGAGAACACGAAGAAGGGGGGGCTCGTGGCCCACGCCGTCGAGGCCCCCGAGACTCGGTTCCTCCGCGTGACGTTCCTCGGCAGCAGCGGCGGCGCGTGGGGCAGCTTCTGGGAGTTCGAGGCGTACGAAGGCGACCTGCCCGCGTTGCCGAAGTCGGTCACGAACACCGCCAAGCCGGCCGCCACCATCGCCGACGTCCAGGCCCCGCCGGGGTTCGAGGTCCGGATGTTCGGTGCCCCGCCGGAGGTGAACTACCCGGTCTGCATCGCCGCCGCCCCGACCGGTGAGGTCTTCGTCGGCGTCGACGAGCAGGGGTCGCTCGGCAAGGAGAAGGGCCGCGGCCGCGTGCTGCGGTGCCTCGACGTCGACGGCGACGGCACGGCCGACGAGATCAGCGTCTTCGCCGAGATGGACCACCCCCGCGGCCTGTTCTACGACAACGGGTCGCTGTGGGTCCTCCACCCGCCGCTGCTCTCCGTCTTCCACGACGACGACCGGGACGGGAAGGCCGACCGCAGCGAGACGCTGATCACCGGCATCACGACCGACCAGTTGAGCAAGCGGGGGGCCGACCACACGACCAACGGCATCCGCATGGGCATCGACGGCTGGATCTACATCGCCGTCGGCGACTTCGGCTTCGTCAACGCCAAGGGAGCCGACGGCACGACGTTGACGAAGCGCGGCGGCGGCGTCCTACGCGTGCGGCCCGACGGCACCCGCATGGAGGTCTACTCCTGGGGTCAGCGGAACATCGTCGACGTTGCGGTCGACCCGTACCTGAACGTCTTCACCCGCGACAACACGAACGACGGCGGCGGCTGGGACATCCGGCTGTCGCACGTGATCCAGTCCGCCAACTACGGCTACCCGTCGCAGTACAAGCACTTCCCCGAGGAGATCATGCCGCCGCTGAAGGACTACGGCGGCGGCAGCGGCTGCGGCGCGATGTACCTGCACGACCGCCGCTGGCCCGAGGGCTTCGGCGACGCCCTCTACACCTGCGACTGGGGCCGCAGCGAGGTCTACGTCCACAGTCTGCCCGAGGCCCCGCCCACCTTCGAGGCCCACCAGGAGACGTTCCTGAAGATCCCCCGTCCGACCGACATGGACGTGGACGGCCGCGGGCTGATGTACGTCTCCAGTTGGAAGGGGGGCAAGTTCAACTTCAGCGGACCGAACGTCGGCTTCGTCGCCCAGATCCGGCCGATCGACTTCGTCCCCAAGCCGTTCCCGAACGTCGAGAAGGCGACCGACGCCGAACTCGTCGAGATGCTGAAGGCCCCGAGCGCCGTCTGGCACCTGCACGCCCAGCGGGAACTGCTGCGACGCGGCTTCGACGAGGAGAAGACGAAGCTGGTCGCCGCACTCGCGAACGACACCAAGGCGGCGAAGGTCTCACGGAACGCCGCCATCTTCACGCTGAAGCAAATCGCCGCCGAGGCGGCCGAGGAGACGCTGCTCGGCCTCGTCGAGAACGACCCGGGCATCCGCGAGTTCGCCATGCGAGCACTCACCGACCGGGCCGACGAGACGTTCGGCGTGCCGACGGAGCCGTTCGTCGCCGCCCTCGCGGACGAGAACCCGTGGAACCGCGCCCAGGCGCTCATCTCGCTGGGACGACTGCAGGACAAGCGAGTCGCCGAGAAGGTCCTGCCGCTGACCGTTCGCAGCGACGACTCGACGATGCCCACGGGCGACAAGCCGCACGCCCAGCCGGACCGCGGCCGCGTGATTCCGCACCTCGCGGTGAAGTGTCTCGTGAAGCTGAACGCGGTGGAGGCTTGCCTGAAGGGGCTCGAGGGGCCGTACTTCGAGGGGGCCGCCGCCGCCCTTCGCGAGATGCACGACCCGGCCGCCGTCGAGGGGCTGATCGCCCGGCTGAGCAAGGAGTCCGACCCGGCCCGCCGCGAGGTCCTTTTCACGTCGCTGATCCGCCTGTACCACCGCGAGGGCGAGTACAAGGGCGACTGGTGGGGCACCCGGCCCGACACGACCGGCCCGTACTACGACCGCGAGCCGTGGGAGAAGAGCGACCGCATCGCCGCCGTGCTGAAGACGGCCGTCGCCGATGCCGGACCCGAGCTGACCGAGCACATTCGGACGCAACTCGCCAAGCACGTCGTGAAGATCGACGGCATCGCCGCGCTCGCCGACGCGACGCCGACGGAGAAAGCGAAGCCGATCGTCGTCCCCGAGGTCGATCCGAACAACCCGAAGCAGATCGCCAACCGCGACGTCGCCGACGTCTACGCGGACGTCCTCGCACTCGAGGGGGACGCGACCCGCGGCGAGCGGCTGTTCGTCCAGCAGTCGTGCGTCGCCTGCCACACGTTCAAGGACGGCCAGATGCCGAAGGGACCGCACCTCGTCGACATCGGCAAGCGGTCCAAGCCGCCCGAACTCCTGCAGTCGATCCTCGAACCCTCGAAGAAAATCGCCCAGGGCTTCGACACCTACACCTTCGTCACGCAGGAGGGCAAGCAGGTCGTCGGCTTCGTCACCGGCGAGAGTGCCGACACGATCCGCGTCCGCCAGACGAACGGCCTGCCGGTCGAACTCGCCAAGGAGTACCTCGACGACCGCGTGAAGCAGGAACTCTCGATGATGCCCAAGGGCATCGTCGGCAACCTGACCGCCGAGGAACTCGCCGACCTCCTCGCCTACCTGCAGACGTTGCGGTCGGGCGAGTAGAAGCCGCGTCGCTCGGTCACTCGTACCGTCGACACGTTGTCGTAGGTCGGGCTCCCGCCCGACGCTTTGGACGAGGCACTGCTCGGAGACAGTCGCACTGTTCCGGCGGTTCGAACCGCAAAGCGTCGGGCGGGAGCCCGACCTACTCGCCTCGACGACCGCGTGAAGCAGGAGCTCTCGATGATGCCCAAAGGGATCGTCGGCAACCTGAGCGCCGAGGAACTCGCCGACCTCGTCGCCTGCCTGCAGTCGTTGCGGTCGGGAGAGTGAGGACCCTTCTCAGGGTCGCTGCACCCGGTTGGCAGTCCAGGCAACGGCCAGCACGAGTCCCGTGATGCCCACGGTTGCCAGAAGGTGCCAGGCGAGGACGACCGGCCAGTTGTCCCAGACGTTGACGTACGCGGCCCCCACGGGAAGGTCCGGCAGACGGATGCCAGCCTTCTCGTACGGGAACCAGGGCACTGCCCAGATCACGGCGAAGACCACGATCGGTACGAGCCAGAGTGGTGACACCCCGATCCGCACAACGGCTCCGACGACCGCCAACGACACGGCACCGACGACCGCTCCGCACGAACAGAGTGTCCACGCCTCGCGCGGCATGCTCGGGTCCAACAAGACCAGCGGCGCGAGAAACCCGAGGAGCAGCCCCGCGAACGCACCGGCCACGGCTTGACTGGCGGTGCCGACTCGCCGCTCGTCGGTTGCCTCCATCACTCGTACTCCCACTTCAGCAGCCACGGGTCGCGGGTCCGTTTCTGCCACGCCTTCACCTTGCCCTGCAGCTTCTCCAGCAGCTCGACGTGCTCGGGATCGTCGGCGAGGTTGTCGAGTTCCCACGGGTCGCGAGAGAGGTCGTAGAGTTCGTGCCGGGGGCGGTGCAGGTAGTCCTCGATGCGGCGGTTGCCGTAGTACTCGTCGCCGGACTTCAGCACGCTCTGCCACGTGGGACTGCGGAACAGGTCGCTGGCGAACGGGTACTCCAACTCGTGGGCGACGTTGAACAGGTACTTGTACTTCCCGTCGACCACGCCGCGGACCGGGTAGTACATCGTGATCTCGTGGAACGTGTGCGACAGGTAGCCGGTCTGGTGGTCGGGGGCGTGCTCCTGGTCGAGGGCGTCGAGGAACGACTTGCCGTGGAACGTGACCGGCTGCTTCGGTCCCTTGGTGACGAGTGCCCCGTCGTTCTCCCGCGTGCGGATCGCCGGCCGCGGCTTCGGCTCCACCTGGCAGAAGTCGAGAATCGTCGGCGTGATGTCGGCCCACGTGACGACGGCGTCCGTCGTCGTCCCCTTCTTCTCCTCGAACGGGTTCCGGACGATCAACGGCAGGTTGCTGCCCGGCTCGTACAGCGTCGTCTTCGCCCCGGGGAACGGCGGGCCGTTGTCGCTGAGGAAGATCACCATCGTGTTCCCCCACAGGCCGCGCTCCTCCAGTCCGTCGAGCAGTTCGACCATTCCCTGGTCGAGCCGGCTGATCGCCTGGTAGTACTCGGCCAGTTCCCGGCGGCACTCGGGCGTGTCCGGCAGCCACGGCGGGACGACGACGTCCTTCGCCTCGTACTTCACCGACTCCACGCCGGGGTAGTGGTCCGGGTCGTCGTTGTAGTTCGCGAAGCCGCCCGGCCCGCCGCCGCGGTGCGGGTCGCTGCTGCAGTAGTAGAGGAAGAACGGCTTCGTCTGTTTCCTCGCGTCCCCTTCGCCGTCGAAGCCCTCGTCGATCCACTCCAGCGCGTTGGCCGCCATGCGGTGGCTGTTGCGGTTCCCCTGCACGCCGTCGTTCCGGTAGTCCTGGAAGCGGTAGACGTACTTGGGGGCGAGGTGGTACTTGCCGATGGAGCAGGTCCGGTAGCCGCCGTCCTCTTCCAGCAGCACCGGCAGCGTGGGGACGCTCTCGTAGGTGCTGAAGTGGTTGTAGCCGTGGGCGTGTCCGTAGTGACCGGTGGCGTGGTTGAAGAGGCCCGTCATCAGCACCGACCGGCTGGCCGAGCAGCTCGCCGTGGTGCAGTGGGCGCGGGTGAAGCGGGTGCCGTTCGCGGCGAGCTTGTCGATGCCGGGCGTCTTGACGACCTCGTTGCCGTAGCAACCGGCTTGAAAACCCTGGTCGTCGACGACGAACAGGATCACGTTGCGGTGTTCGTCGGCCGCCTGAGTCGCCGAGGCGAAGCCGAGGAACAGGACGGTCAGTAGCAGCGGAATCGAGCGCATCGGTGGGCCTTCTTCGGGACTCGCGGAACGGGATCGAGTATAAGCGAGTGACGGGAGCGTCGCCCGTCCCCCGTTTCCACAGACCCCGGGAGAGCAAAATGGACTTCTACTTCTGGCGAGAGTCGGTCGTTCGCGACATGGACACCGCACTCGAGCGGGCCCGCGCGGGGGCCGCGTACCTCGACGCCCGGCACGGAAACGGCTGGGACGCACACGTCGACGCCGGCAAGCTCGACATCGCCAGCCCGTTCCACTGTGTGCTGGGTCAGCTCGCGCTCGCCGGCACGGACAACTGGCTCTCGATCGACCGCTCCGTCGATCTCGGCTTCTCGTGCGGACTGTTCAGCGACCTGCTGTCGCTGTTCACGCGGTTCCCCACGCTGCGGCAGTCGTACGAACGGCTGAACGAGGCCTGGCGAATCGTGCTGGCCGAACGTCAGGAGAACGGTGCGGCGATCCGTCCCGCGGCCAAGGTCGCGACGCCGGCCCGAACGGCCTCGTCCGCCCCAGTCGTCGTCGGCTGACACGGCTCACCCGAGCGTCGGCTCCCAGCCCTTCTCGTACTCGCGGGACCACAGCGTCTCGGCGTCCTCGTCGTCGACGATGTGGCCCGACTTCGGGTCGATCGTCAACGAGCGGCCCTTGCGGTAGGCGATGTTGCCGACGTTGCAGAGGTGCGTGCTGAGGTGCCCCTCGCGGATCTCGGCGTTCAGCTCGCCGTCGCCGCGGACGGCGGCGAGGAAGTTCTCGACGTGCGTCGTGTTGCCGCCGGAGCCGGTGACCTTCTCGGTCTCCTTGCCGCGGTCGTCGTGCAGGGTGTAGCCGCCGCCGTCGATGCGAAGGCTTCCCTTCTCGCCGTAGAAGACGACGTCGCCGGGGGCGGCGTTCGGCATGCGGCTGCAGCTGAGCCCCTCCCAGGTGATCGACTTGCCGCCGGGGAAGTCGAACGTGGCGATCGTCGTGTCGGGCGTCTGCTGGTCGTCGTCGTACCGGTAGCGGCCACCGAGGCAGCTGACGCGGACCGGGTTCTCGACCTCGAGTCCCCAACGGCAGAGGTCGAGCATGTGGATGCCGTTGTTGCCGAGCTCGCCGTTCCCCCAGTTCCAGAACCAGTGCCAGTTGTAGTGCAGGTAGTTGCTGCGGAACGGCCGCCGCGGGGCCGGGCCCTGCCAGAGGTCGTAGTCGAGGTCGGCGGGCGGCTCGCCGACGCTGCCGCGGCCGATCGTCGGCCGGACGTTCGTGTAGTACGCCTGGGCGTAGTAGACCCGGCCGACGACCCCTTCGTGCAGCCGCTGGATCGCCTCCTGGATCTTCGGCCAACTGCGTCGCTGCGTGCCGAGCTGCACGCGGCGGTCGAACTTGCGGGCCGCCTCGACCATCATCTCGCCCTCGGCCGCGTTGTGGCTGGCCGGCTTCTCCACGTAGACGTGCTTGCCCGCCTTGCAGCCGAGGATGGCGGCCGGGGCGTGCCAGTGGTTGCACGTCGCCACGACGAGCACGTCGACCGCCTCGTCGTCGAGGATCGTGCGGAAGT
>JANQQW010000038.1 GCA_028284885.1 Planctomycetaceae bacterium | reverse complement strand
CCACGGCTTGTGGCCGCACTCGGGGGAGAGGCCGACGAAGACCGGCATCGCGGGCGTGGTCGGGCCACGGAGCTTCGAGACGACCGATCCCATGGACGGCCAACCGCCGCTGGGCTGGTTGTTGAACGAACGGCCGGTGTGACACTGGAAGGCGTCGTGCCGTCCGGTCGCGCCGACGACACTGCGGATGAAGGCGAGCCGGTCCGACATCTGGGCCAGCCGCGGGAACAGCTCGCAGATCTCGACGCCGGGCGACTTGGTCGCGATCGGCTGGAACTCGCCGCGGACCTCCTTCGGCGCGTCGACTTTCAGGTCCCACATGTCCTGGTGCGGCGGGCCGCCGGGCAGGAAGATGCTGATGACGGCCTTCTGCTTCGACGACGTCCCGGTCGACTGCTCGGCCTGTAGGATCTGCGGCAGCGAGAGCCCCCCCATCGCCAACCCGCCGATCTTCAGAAACGCCCGTCGGTCGACGCCGTCGCAGAACTGACCCGGGGACCGTTTGCCGGAGCGGATGGTGAGCATGGCGGGACTCCAGGGAGGGTGGGAGGCAGGGACCTGCAAGTATCGGTCATCGTGCGGACGATGAACGACTACGATCAGGCCTCGACGACAAAGATATCCAAATTCACTGTTGCGTTCAACAGGCCGTGGACGGGGCGGAGAGGAGTGCGCTACTGGACTTGTTGAGGCTGGCCGCGGGCTAGGGAACGCCGTCAGCCGACTTCTCCGAGCAGCGTCTCCAGCCGGTCGAGCGACTCGCGGGCCCCGGACTCCATGCCGGAGTGCAGGTGGCCGTCGCGCGACTCGGCCGAGTCGTGGACGAGCGTGTTGACCAGCAAGGTGCGGCCGCCTCGTTCCTCGAAGGTGTAGGTCTCGACGGCCGGATGGTCACGGGCGCCCTCCACGTCGTAGGTGAAGGTCTGCACGAGCCGGTGGGGCCGGTCGATCTCGCGATACTCGCCGCGGAAGGGGAACTCCTCGCCGACGGACGACCGTTGCACGAACCGCCAAGACCCGCCGGGGCGGAAGTCGATCTCGCAAGTCGGCATGTCGAACGCCGCACAGCCCCACCAGCGGCGGACGTGCTCCGGGTTCGAGAACGCCTCGAACACCGCCTCGGCCGGTGCGTCGAACTCGCGGACGATCCGCATCGTCCGTTCGTCCGGCAGCGCGAGCGTGAGTCGTCTCCGCCCCGCTCCAACGGTCGTGTGCTCGGCCAGGCGACTCAGGTGCTCGACTCCCCCCTCGACCGCCCCGACCTCGCGCACGACCCGGTCCCGTGCCGCACCGTCCGGGAAGACCATGCGGAGGGTGACCTTCGTCCCGTCCCCCTCCGGAACGAAGGTCACGGTCGTTCGGAACGCGATGCCGGGGGTCTCGGAATCGTCCGGGTCGTCGTCGTGTCGGTAGACGATCCGCTCTGGCCGCGCGACCTCGACGAAGACGATGCGGTTCTCGTAGTCGGTCCCGTCGGGGCCGTGCATCGTGAACCGCCACTCGCCGCCGGGCCGCACGTCGGCGTGCTTCGTCGTGGTGGTGAATCCGTTCGGTCCCCACCACTTCTCGGCCTGCTCCACCGTCGCCCAGGCGTCGAAGACCCGCTCCGGCGGTGCGTCGACGATGCGAGAGATCACGATCTCCCGGTCCGAAGCGTCGCTCCCGAGCGACTCGGCGAGGTACTGGTCCAGGCAGTCGAAGCTGGAGTTCCAGCCCTGGACCACGCCCATGTCCTCGTGCTTGCGGCGGTCTTCCACGGACGGGTGGGCGATCCGCAGCGTGAGTCTCGTCCGAGTGCCCACGTCCTCGAAGATCGCCGTCACGACCATGCCGTCCGGCAGCTGCCCGGGTTCGGGCGGCGCGTAGTCCTCGCCGAACTCGTCCGTGGTGACGAACCGCTCGCCCGGCACGATCTCGGTGAACGTTCCGGCCACCGGGTACTCCGAGCCGTCCGGGCCGGTCATCACGTACTCGGTCCGGCCGCCGACCTCGAGCTCGAGTCGCTCCACCCGCGTCGAGAACCCGCTCGGTCCCCACCACCGGGCCAGGTGCTCGGCCTTCGTGAAGCAGTCCCACACCAACGACCGCGGCGCGTCGAAGACGCGGACGATCTCGATGACGTGGTCCTCGGCGGGCGACTCACTCGGCTCGTTCATCGTCGTCCTCTTTCGTCTGGATTTCCCTGAGGTAGTTCTCGAGCCGGTCCAGCCGCTCTTCCCAGAACTCGCGGTACTGGTCGATCCAGTCGCGGGCCTTCTCCAACGGCTCCGCCCGCAGTCGACACGGACGCCACTGGGCCCGACGCCCGCGCTCGACGAGCCCGGCCCGCTCCAGCACCTTCAAGTGCTTCGTGATTGCCGGCATCGTCATGTCGAACGGCTCGGCCAACTCCGTCACCGTCCGCTCGCCGGACGACAGCGACCGCAAGATGTCCCGACGCGTCGGGTCGGCAAGAGCAGCGAACGTGGTACTCAGCGGATCGGCAGCGACCATCAGTGTTTCACCATATGGTAATGTAACCGGACGGTAAAGTAAATGCGTCGGCGACGGCGGTCAAGTGCGTGAAGCAAAGTGGGCCGTCGCTCACCCGAGTCGCTCGACGCCGGTCCGGATCGTCGCGAAGTGGACGTCGACGGTGTCCTCGACGTTCGGGGCGTAGCCGCCCGCCATGGCGACGGCGACCGGAATGCCCCTCTCGCGGAGCACGTCGAAGACCAGTCGGTCGCGTTCGACCAAGCCTTCCTTCGAGACCGCGAGCCGCCCGAGGCGGTCCTCCTCGAACGGATCCGCGCCGGCGAGGTAGACCGCGAGATCGGCTCCGGACCGGTCGACGGCCTTCGGCAGGTGGGCTCGCAGGGCGTCGAGGTAGGCCACGTCGTCGGTGCCGTCGGCGAGCGGGACGTCGAGATCGCTGGGGACCTTGCGAGCCGGAAAGTTCCGGTCGCCGTGGACGGAGAAGGTGAAGATCGTCTCGTCGTCGGTCGCACAGGCGGCCGTGCCGTTCCCCTGGTGGACGTCGCAGTCGACGACGACGACCCGCTCGGCGAGCCCCTCGGCCTGCATCGTCCGCGCGGCGACCACGGCGTCGTTGAAGACGCAGTACCCCTCGGCGGCGTCCGGCCAGGCGTGGTGCGTGCCGCCGGCGAGGTTGAAGGCGCAGCCGTCGCGGAGCGCCGCCCGGCAGGCCTCGATCGTCGCCCCGACCGACCGACGCGAACGCTCGACGAGTTCCGGCGACCACGGGAACCCGAGCCGCAGCACCTCGGGCCGCGTCAGCCGACCGTGCACGACGTTCTCCAGGTACTCGGCGGTGTGCACGCGTCGAAGCTCGTCGTCGGTCGCCGCGGCGGGGACGCGGAACTGCTCGCTCGTCATCAACCCCGAGTCCGTCAGCCGCTCCCGCAGCCGCGAGTACTTCGTCATCGGGAACTTGTGCGTCTCCGGCAACGGCAGCACGAAGCAGTCGGTGTAGAAGGCGAGCAGCGGCAACGGTCCGTCTCGTCGAGGTTCACGGGACACGGGATGATAGGACGTCGGCCGTTGATTGCCGCGTCCGTCGCGGGGAGACTGAGTCGCACGTCGTCCGGCATGGAGAGGTTGCCTCGTGACCACCAGCGCTCGCCTGCTCGCCACGCTGCTCGTTTTCGTCGTCGTCCCGGCGTACGCCACGGCGGAGAGTGACTCGCCCAACGTCGTCCTCGTCATGGCCGACGACCTCGGCTGGGGAGACGTCGGCTACAACGGGGCGAAGGTGGCGAAGACGCCGCACCTCGACGCGATGGCGAAACAGTCGCTGGTCTTCAACCGTTTCTACGCTCAGGCGCCAGTCTGCTCCCCGACGCGGGGAAGCTGCCTGACCGGCCGTCATCCCTTCCGGTACGGGATCCCGACGGCGAACGCGGGGCACTTGCTGCCGGACGAGATCACCCTGGCCGAGGCCCTGAAGACCCGGGGCTACGCGACCGGTCACTTCGGCAAGTGGCACCTGGGCACCCTGACGACGAAGGTCGTCGAGGCGAACCGCGGAGGACCGCGGGGGAAGAAGCACTTCGCGTTGCCGACCGACCACGGATTCGACGAGTTCTTCTCCACCGAGTCCAAGGTCCCCACCTGGGACCCGATGTTGGTGCCGAAGACCTTCGGCCCGATGCAGAGCAAACGCTACGGCTGGCTGCCGATCGAGCCCGACGAGGGAGAGCACTACCGCACGCACTACTGGAACGGTCTGGAGGCGATGGTCAACGAGAACCTGCGTGGCGACGACTCGCGGATCGTCGTCGACCGAGCCCTCGACTTCATCGAGCGGTCGGCGGAGGCGGAGACGCCGTTCCTCGCAGTCGTCTGGTTCCACGCGCCGCACCTTCCCGTCGTCGCCGGAGAACGACACCGATTGCTGTTCCGGGACCGGCCGCTCAACGAGCAACTCTACTTCGGGTGTATCGCGGCGTTGGACGAACAGGTCGGGCGGATTCGCGGCACGCTTCGCGAGGTGGGCGTCGCCGAGAACACCATGCTGTGGTTCACCAGCGACAACGGCCCCGAACGCGGGACACCCGGCAGCGCGGAGCCCTTCCGAGAGCGAAAGCGGAGCCTGTACGAGGGGGGCGTCCGCGTGCCCGGACTGCTCGAGTGGCCGGCCCGCGTCACCGAGGGCCGCACGACCGACGTTCCCTGCGTGACCAGCGACTACTACCCGACCGTGCTCGACGCGCTCGATCTCGAGATGCCGAGACAGCCGCCGCTCGACGGCGTCAGCCTGCTGCCGCTCGTCGAAGGCAAGACGACGGAGCGACCACGGCCGATCGGCTTCCGTTCAGGCACCACCAGCACGTGGTCGGCGAACCGGTTCAAGCTCGTCCGCAAGGGGAAGTCCAGGCAGCCGGAGCTCTACGACCTGCTCGAAGACCCGGGTGAGCAGAAGAACGTGGCGGCCGAGCATCCGGAGGTCGTCTCGCGGATGCAGGCCGAACTGCGAGCTTGGCGAGAGTCCGTGGACCGCTCGGCGACCGGGGCCGACTACTCCGAGTGAGTCCTCCCGACGCTTCAACGAACCCAGACGGGACAGACAGCATGTGGACGCTGCAGCGGACCAACGACGGCAAGGCAGGTGGCTTCGCCCTCGGATTCGTCGTCAGCGGGTCGGGCAACGGCTTCAAGGTCTCGCACAACGGCTCGCAGGAGGAGACGAAGACGCGGCTCGTCCTCTACCCGCGAAGACGCCACGGGATGGTCGTCGTCAGCAACTGCCAGCACGCCGACCCGGCCCGCATCTCGACCGCCGTCTACAGCACACTCGCCAAGGTCCGCCAATCCCCCCGAAGAAGTCCGTCCGCTCGCGGAGAACGGGTCGAATTCGACGCCGCTGTCGGATTTCCGTGGAACGTCCTCGCGGTTCGTTCGTCGTAGTCCATGCCCACCGGAAGAAGCGAGATGTCCCAGAGTCGCGAGAACGAGGCCCTGACCAACCCGACGGACGACGCTGCGCGGACGGTCGCGTACGAGCCGAGTGACACGGCGAAGACGGCCGACACGTGGCCCGCCGCGGCCGGGCTGGTCCCCTCCATCCCCGAAGGCGGGCGTGAGTTCGGTGCCTACCGGGTCGTCGAGGAGATCGGCCGCGGAGGTGTGGGCGTCGTCTTCCGGGCGAGGCAGGAGCGGCCGGAGCGGGACGTCGCGCTGAAGGTGCTGCACGCCGGGAACCAGGCGGAGGAACTCGACGTCCGGCGGCTGCACGCCGAGGCGGACGCAGCTGCCGCGCT
>JANQQW010000037.1 GCA_028284885.1 Planctomycetaceae bacterium | reverse complement strand
GAGCTGCAAGAACAACATGAAGAACATCGCCCTGGCCGTGCACAACCGGCACGACGCCTTCGGCACGCTCCCCTACAGCACCAGGGACCGCGAGGAGGGCGGGGCGACCGACACCTACTCCACCGGCTGGATCCAGATCCTGCCCTACATGGAACGGGACGCGATCGCCAAGAAGTGGAACCCGGACGAGTCCCGCAACGGAACGACCGACCACGACGGCGACGGGTTGGCGAACGCGGACCTGCAGTCGTTCCAGATTCCCACGTTCCTCTGCCCGACGATGGTCCTCCCGCCGGGACCGCTCGGCGGCACCGAGAACCGTGCCCCGAACAGCTACCTGTGGTCGATCGGCACGCAGGACCCCGCCCTGCTGCACTACTACACGTTCTACACGCCCGGCTCGCCGCCGCCGGCGTACAACGGTGCCGTCACGCCCTACGTGACGGACCCCGACGACGCGAGCCACCCGAACCAGGAGGAGCGTCGGATCCGGGACATCACCGACGGCACGTCGAACACGTTCCTGTTCGGCGAGACCGACTTCAACCCGACCGGCAAGCCGGAGACGCACATCGCCGGGCTGTGGGCCTGGGGCTACGTCGGGTACACCGCCGGCTCGACCGGGTTCCCGTTCAACCAGCACGACCACGCCAGCGTGAGCGGTTTCGCCGGCCCGTTCAGCCGCTTCCGCAGCCTGCACCCGGGCGGGGCGCACTTCACGAGTTGCGACGGCTCGGTGAAGTTCTTCTCCGAGAACGTCAACGCCGACGTGCTCAACGCCCGGGCGACCCGAGACAACGGCGAGGTCGTGGAATGACGCGGCTGCTCCAGTGCGGGCTGACGATGCTGGCCATCGCCGTCGCGGGTTGCGGCGGCGGTGGCGGGGCAGGCCCGGCCAACCCGACCGAGGCCGAGCCTCTGACGGTCGAGCAGTGGCGAACGCTCCCCTCGGAGGAGCGGTTCACGGACGAGACGATCGCTCGACTGCAGAACACGAACCCGGAGTTCGAGGACACCGAGGCCTGGGAGACGTTCCTCCGCGAGGTCGTCGTCCCCGAACGTGCCAAGGCCAACGCCGACAAGTGACAACCCGGTGAGGACTCGGTGCGACGGTGGCTCGAATGCCACGGGAGCGTGGAGGACTCCACTGCGGGGTGGGGGCATCGCGAATGCGAGTGGTCGGGTCGGGTCGTACGCAACCTTCCGACTCGGCTCGGCCACTCTCCTCCTTCACACGGATCAAGGGACATGACGCGAGAGAAGCAACCGGAGGAACTCGACTGGGACCGGGGCCAGCCCGAACCCGTCTCGATCGTCACGGCGGACGAGCTCTTGGGGAGTGCGCGGGAACTGCTGATCGAGAACAACGGCGAGGTGTACCGGCTGCTGCTCACGAAGAACGGCAAGCTTCTGCTCAACAAACACACTCTGGGGGCACCGCGGCGATGAGGCAGCGAGACGTGACGACGACGGACAGAGCGGACGTAGGACGCGGCATCGCCGCCTACGAAGCGGGAGACCTCGACTCTGCGGAGCGGATCGCCAAGAGCTGTCTGCGATCGGAGCCCGAGCACGGTCGAGCGTGGGAGCTCACGGGGCTCGTCCAGTTCGCCAGAGGGAACGTCGCGGACTCCGTACGGTCGTTGGAACGAGCCACCACGCTCGTGCCGCTGCGACCCGCCGCACGCTGCTGCCTGGCACACGGTTACGCGCTCGTCGGCCGAACGAATCTCGCCTGCGAGATGCTCTCCGATCAACTCGCGGAGCACCACCAGTACTCAGACCTACTGTTGCAGATCGGAACGGGCCTGAACCTCGTTGGCCGCCCGGACCTCGCGATGGAGGCGTGTCGGCGTGCGATCGGAGTCGACGTCCGGTTCGCCCAGGCGTACTACGAACTGGCGTTCTACGCCGGCCGAAGTGGGGTCGAGGTCGCCAAGGTCGAAGGGCTCGCCCGGCGTGCGATCGACCTGGAGCCGGACGACCCGACCTACCGCATCGGCCTCGCCGGCCTGCTCTGCCAGTGCAACCGGGAGGACGACGCGTTCGACCTCGTCCAGGACCTGTCGTTCGAGGACCTCCGCTCCGTGACCTGCGTCGGCTGCCTGGAACGGCTGCTCCACCTCTACGGAACGGCGGGCGACCTCCGTCGCATCGTGATCTGCCAAGAGGGCCTCCTGCAGAGGGAGGCCAACCGGCAGACGAATCGAACGGACTGCTGCTGACACGAGAACGACCGATGCAAACGCTCGTCTTCCACGTCGCACTCTTCATGGTGATCTACGCCGTGATGACCACCCTCCAACTGCTGCTCAAGACCGGCGCGAACGTCGCCAGCCGATGCCGCGGCAAGCTGGAAGAACGCACGAGGTCGCTCCGCCTGCGACGCTCGAGCCTCCAGGGCAGCCTCCTCTGCCCGTCACCGACCGCGGGCCTCCGGTACCACGTACGGCCGTTCTGCTGACGCCGCTCGACGCGTTTCCTCGCCACCGCGTCCCTCCGGATCGCCGTTCGTCGTTGAACGCGGCAGCCAGCCGCGGGATACTCGACCACGCAATGCACTCGAGGAGACGACCGTGATCGAACGAAGAACGCAAGTCGGGGCGCATCGGCGACACCGACTGGCTACACGACGAGCCCTGTGCGGGTTCGCCATCTTGCTCCTGATGCTCGTCGCGCGGACTGGTCGCGTCGAGTCGGCCGAGCGGCCGAACGTCGTCCTCATCATGGCGGACGACATGGGTTTCGAGTGCGTGGGGGCGAACGGTGGGGAGACCTACGAGACGCCGAACCTCGACGAACTCGCGAAGACCGGGACGCGGTTCGAGCACTGTTACTCGCAGCCGATCTGCACGCCGTCGCGGGTGCAGATCATGACGGGCATCTACAACAGCCGGAACTACGTCCGGTTCGGCCTCCTGGACCCGAAGGCGTACACGTTCGGCAACCTGATGCGGGACGCGGGCTACAAGACGTGCATCGTCGGCAAGTGGCAGCTGAAGGGAGGCTTCGAGGGGCCCGGACACTTCGGCTTCGACGATTACTGCCTCTGGCAGCTGACCCGGCGGCCGAACCGGTACCCGAACCCGGGCCTCGAGGTGAACGGCAAGGAGATCGACTACGAGAACGGCGAGTACGGGCCGGACGTCGTCAGCGACTACGCCTGCGGGTTCATCGAACGGCAGGCGAAGACCGACGAGCCTTTCTTCCTGTACTACCCCATGATCCTGCCGCACTGGCCGTTCGAGCCGACACCCGATTCGCCCGACTGGGACCCCAAGTTCCGCCGCGACGACAAGCAGGAGAAGGGGTACGGACTGCGGAAGCAGAAGCACTTCGTGGAGATGGTCGCCTACGCCGACAAGATGGTCGGCAAGGTCGTCGCGAAGCTCGACGAGGCGGGCGTCCGCGACGACACGCTCGTCCTTTTCACCTGCGACAACGGCACCTTCACGAACATCGTCTCCCGCTTCCGCGGTCGCGAGTGGCAGGGGGGCAAGGGGCACATGACGGACAACGGCAACCACGTGCCGCTCATCGCCAATTGGCCGGGCCATGTGCCGGCCGGCAAGGTTAACGACGACCTGGTCGACTTCTCCGACGTGCTGCCGACGCTGGCCGAGGTCTCCGGTGCCGAGATCCCGAAGAAGGTGACGAGCGACGGCCGCAGCTTCGCCCCGCAGCTTCGCGGCGAGACCGGCAACCCGCGGGACTTCGTCTACTGCTGGTACTACCGCAACGGGAAACCGGCCCCGGCCGGCAAGGACCACGCCGCCGGCGAGTCCGCCCGTACCAAGCGGTACAAGCTGTACCACGACGGCTCGCTGTACGACGTTCCTGCCGACTTCTACGAGAGGAACCCGCTCGATCCGTCCAAGCTGACCGACGAGCAGCAGGCGGTGCAGGCCGACTTGCAGAAGATCCTCGACCGCTTCGAGCGGGCCGGTTTCCGCGACGGGCTGCGGAAGAAGTCGAAGCCGAAACCGCGGTGACGGACCCGCTCCTGCGGGTTGTGCCGAGTTTGGCGAGAGGCGGAATTCGGATGGGCGTCAACTCGTTCGCAACGGTCCGACCAGGCGACGTTCGGTGAACTAGGCTCTCCGGAGACGATCCGATCGTTGAAGGGTGGAGTCCATGCTGTCGTCCGCGACCGAAGCCGAGTCCGTGTCCGCGCGTCGCCGCGAGCGACGTGGTGCCGTTCTCGTGCTGGCCAGCCTCGTGCTCGTGATGCTGTTCGGCTTTCTCGCGTTCAGCGCAGACGTCGGCTTCATCTGCCACGTTCGTGGCCAGTTGCAGAACGCCGCGGACGCGGCCGCTCTCGCGGCAGGCCAGGAACTCGGAACGCCCGACGAGGTCCGTGACGCCGCGGTGGCCGTCGCCGCCGAGAACACGGCCGCCGGCAGCCCGGTCGTCGTCGACGGCAGTACGCAGGTGGAGCTCGGACTGATCGACGGGAGCGGCAACTTCACCGTTCTGCCGGACGGTGCGGCCAGTGCGGCCACGGCCGTCCGGGTGACGGCCCGACGAGACGGGCTCAACCTATTCTTCGCACCGGTGATCGGGCACTCGAACGCCAACATCGAGGTTTCCGCCGTCGCGACGTTCAAGCCGCGCGACGTGATGCTCGTCGTCGATCTCTCGGGCTCGATGAACGACGACGGCAAGGTGTCCAGCATGGCGTACAACAACCCGGCCGACGTCCAGGCCGCGCTGATGAGCATCTGGACCGACCTCGGGAGCCCGACCTTCGGCAGCATGACGTCGTTCAATCCGACGTACATCTCGGATCCGAATTGCCCGACGCCGTCTCCGTCTCCGGGTGACGACGACGACGACGACGACGACGACGACGACGACGACGACGACGACGACGATGACGATGACGATGATGACGACGATGACGACGACGACGACGACGACGACGACGACGACGACGACGACGATGACGACGACGACGACGATGACGATGACGATGACGATGACGACGACCAGTGTCTGACGATCCAGCAGCAACTCAATCTGACGACGGGCTCCTATCCCTACGCGGGCGGGACGTGGGACGACTACATCCAGTACGTACGCACCGATCCGAGCCTCCAAGCCGCGGGACTTCAGAATCAGTTCGGCATGATGACGCTCGTCGACTACTGGCTGAACAACCAGGTCGGCCAGGGGGGGAACCCGAATTTGGCGGTTGCGGGCGAGCAGCCGATCACGGCCCTCAAGTCGTCCGTCCAGCTGTTCTGCGACTACCTCAACGCCGTGCAGGCGAAGGACAACGTCGGGCTGTCCGCCTACACCTACTCCGACGGCCACGCCGTTCTCGAACACGGCCTTGGAACCGATCTGAACACCATCGCAGCAACGGTGTGGGACCGGCAGGCGGGCCACTACGACCCGTACACGAACATCGGCGCCGGCATTCAGGTCGCGAGGCAGGAACTCGAGGCCAACGCCCGTTCCGAGGCGGACCGCGTCATCGTCCTGATGACCGACGGGCTCGCCAACCGGCCGACCTCGAAGTCTGTCGCCGCGCAGTTCGTCCTCGACGAGGCCTCACTCTGCCGGGACGCCAACATCGTCGTCCACACCGTCAGCATGGGACGCAACGCCGACCGCGATCTCATGCAGGCGGTCGCCGACGTCACCGGCGGCACGCACTACAACGTCCCGGAGAACTACAACGTCACGCAGTACACCGCCGAACTGCTCTCCAACTATTCGACTATCGCCGCGGACCGCTCCGTCCAACTAGTCCAGTAGGCCGGCGGCTTGAGTGATTCCGACCGGAGCCGGGCGATCCGTTCGTCTCCTGCGGCCGACGAGCACGACCGTTCAACGGTCGCGCGAACCTTGGTTCTACCAACGCCACCCTCCCGGACGACCTAGGTTTGGGCGACCGTTCCGGAGTCGGTGGTGAAGCCATGAAGCACGGCGTGCGAATCGGACTGCTCGTTCTCCTGACCGCCCTGGTCGCCGTCGGGGCCGTCTTCGTGCGGCAGTCCCTCGACGGGCCGACGGTCGCCGCGGCCGAGGAGTCGAGCGACGCCGTCCACGCCCCGCGGCCGCAAGTCGTCGACCGGGAGGCCGCCGTCCACCTCGCGGCCCGCTACCTCGTCACGAACGGCGACACACGCGGCCGGTTCCTCTACAAGGTCAACCTCGACCCCGCCGTCGCCGTCGCCGACGACTACAACGTGCTGCGGCACGCCGGCTCCGTCTACGCGCTCGCCACCTACGAGGAACGCTTCCCGAACGAGCGGACCCGCGGCCGGCTTCGACACGCCTGCTCGTTCCTCGTTCGCGAGTGCATCCGAACGGTCCCCGATTCCGACGACCTCCGAGCCGTCTGGTCGACGCCGGAGAACTCGTCCGTCGACGAGCCGCAGTGCAAGCTCGGCGGAACGGGCCTCGGCCTCGTCGCCCTGCTGTCCGTCGAACGCGTCGCCCCCGACACGACGCCCCGCGAGACGCTCCGCTCCCTCGGCCGGTTCCTGCTCTTCATGCAGAAGTCGGACGGGGCGTTCCACTCGAAGTACCTCCCGCGGGAGGGGGGCCGGTGGGACGCGTGGGAGTCGCTGTACTACCCGGGGGAGGCCGCGCTCGGGCTCGTCATGCTCGACGAGTACGACCCGGACCCCCGGTGGCACGGGGCCGCGGTCGCCGCGCTCGAGTACCTCGCCCGCAAGCGGCACGGGGCCGAGTTGGTCGAGGCTGACCACTGGGCGCTCCTCGCCACCGCGCGGCTGTTCCGCGAACCGGAGCGAATGCCGGCCGACGTCCGCGAGCGACTGCTCGACCACGCCCGCCAAAT
>JANQQW010000031.1 GCA_028284885.1 Planctomycetaceae bacterium | reverse complement strand
GCCTCCGAGATCGAAGCGGCTCTCAAGGAGGCGGTCTGTTCGAGGGCGTCGCTCGCCGTCTCGACCGCCTGCTCGGCGCTCTTCGTGGCCGACTCCGCCGTCTCGCTGTTGCTCGGCTGCGACGCCGCTTCCTCGAGCGCCTCGGCGGCCGTGTTCACGGCGTCGGTGACGTCCTCCAAGCGGGCTCGGATGTCGTCGGGGAGCTCGGTCGAGTCCGCCTCCTCGACGGCCTCGAGAGCTCGACGCTCGGCAGTCGCCGCCTGCTCCGGGTTCGTCGGTGCGGACTTCTCCGCTGCCTGTTGGGACTTCTTCGCCTCTGCCAGGCGGTCGCGTGCACGCTCCAGTTCCGCGACCTGTTCGGCGTACTCGGCGGCGCTCTTGTCGGACTCGCCGACGTCGCCCACGTCCACGAGCGCCTCTTCGAGGGCTCCGAGGTGTCCGAGAACCTTCGACTGTTCGTGGACGGCGTCTGCCTGCTCGTCGTCGAGAATGGCGGCGGCGGCCTCCTGGGCCGCCTCGGCCGCCCGTTCGATGTGGGCGTCGGAGTTCGGCACGTCGGCGAGTTCGCGGCCGAGGTCGTCGATCGACTTCGAGAGGGCGTTCTGCTCCTCGACGAGTTCGGCGTTCGGCCGTCCCTCCATGCGAGCCTTGCGGGTCGCCTCGCGGAGGCTCTCCTGCTTGTCGATCAGGTCGTGAATCCGCTCGGCGACTCGTTCGTGGTCCGCACCGACGACCCCCTGCGTCCGTTGGACGACCTCGAGCAGCCGGCGGAGTCCGGCGATCACCTCGGCCTCGCTGTCGGCGGCGTCGTCGAACGAGGTCGCCTTGAGCAGCCGGACGGAGTCGTCGAGGTGCTTCCCGACCTCGGCCGCCTTCAGGATGCGGAGCCCGTTGGCCGCGCCGTTCGCGATGGGCCCGCCCCACTCGCCGACCTCGGCGAGCGTCTCGACGAGGTGCAGGAACAGCCCGCGGACGTCCTGCTGGTCCTCGATCGTGTCGAGGGCGAGTTGTTCCCGTGCGGCGACCGCCTCGGTGGGGAGCCGCTTCGTCGCCTGCAGCACGGCCGTCTCGAGACGGATCAGCTGCTTGACCTGTTCGGCGATCTCGGCCGTCTTGAGCCGACGGAGCAGGTTCCGCCGTTCGACGGAGAGCTGCACGACGATCTCGCGGACCGTGCGGCGGGCGTCGACGAACTTGTCGCGGCGGTCCTCCACCTTCTCGGACCGTTGGGCCTCGACGAGCAGCTGCACGACGGCCGCCATCTCCTCGTCGACGAGGCGGTTGATGTTGGTCCGCATCGTCTTCACGTCGCGGTAGATGCGGAGGTGCGTGAGACGGTTCTCCTCGAGCTGCTTGAGCTGGATGTCGAGGATGGCGGAGACGAGGTCGCGGGCGAGGTCGCGGGCCCGCTCCTGGTCGGTCCGCTTCCGCTGCAGCGTGTCCGGATCGACCGGGGCGGCGGGCAGCACCGAGACCGTCGACGTGGTGACGACCAGCAATCCCAACAGCATCGTGCGCAGGCTGCTCATGGACTCTCTCCGATTCCGAGTTCACGCCGGATGATGGCGTCCAGGTCTCGTTCCGCTCGTTCGTCGAGCTTCTGCATCTCACGAAGCACCTCGACCTCGTTCCCGATCCGGAAGGCGATCGGTTCGGAGACGGCCGTCGCCGGGGTGGCGGAACCGCGGTGGTCGTGGGCCTCGAACGTCAGTTTCAACTGGTCTCCCTCGACGAGACCGAGCGGTTCGAAGTCGAGGGTGTAGGCGGCCGTGATCTCGTCGGTCGGTCGGCCCGACGTCCGGTCGTACAGCAGGCGGACGTCCCGAGAGGTGCTCCCGTCCGACTTCGACACCTCGAGCAACACGCTCACGCGGGAGAGCCCGTAGTCGTCCGTCGCCCGGTAGTCGAGCGACCGGGTCGCGTTCGGCAGGGCGATCGGCAGGCCGTACTTGATGTCGGCCGAGATCCGTGGCGGCCGGTCCGGCTTGATGCGGACGAAGCCCTGGAGCGGCCGTTCGAGCGACAGCCCGTCGGCGTCCTCGACCCGCACGGCGAAGCGCACGGCGTTCCGGACCTCTGCGAAGGGGGTGTCCGTCACGTCGAGTCGCCACGTGCGACGGTCTTCGTCCGGCTGCAGCGGGTACTGCTCCTCGTCGATCTCCACGACCGCCGACGCGAGCCGTTTGTTGGTGCAGCGGACGGCGAAGTCGATTCGCGACCCTTCGACGACCGACTGCTGCAGCTGGCCGGGAACGCTCGGGGCCGCTGCTCGGGCCGCGTAGGCAGGCGGGGTGGGCTGCATCTCGACCGAGACGACCGGCAGCGGGACGACGCCGATCAGCCGCGGCTCGGTCCAGGCGTCGCCGACGTGGACGTCGTAGCGGACCGCGTCGACGAACCGCGGCAAGGTCGCGACGAACGTCGCCCGCTCCGCGGAGTCATCGGACGAATCGCCCTGCTCCGCCGGCGACTCCCCCGCCCGTTTCTGGAACTCGAGGACGGTTCCGCTGCCGGAGTCGAGATCGAAGACGTTGACACCACCGCTCTCGGGAATCTCGCCAGACAGCACGAGCTCGATCTCGAGTTCCTGACCGTGGGGAACGGACGGGCCGAGACGACCGACGGCGGCCACTGACTCGTGGGCCGCGGTGCGGGCCGCGTCGAGCGCGTCGCGAATGTCGTCCAGCTCGGCCCGGCCGACGAGGCCGTCCAACGACTCCGCGATTCGGCGTTGGTCTCGGAAGACGGGCGAGAGATCCTCGTCGGCGGAGTACGCCAACATCCGGGCGACCACTTGGTTCTGTCGGCGGCAGAGTTCGGACAGTTCTCGGGCCGCGTTCGCAGTCGGTTCGTCCGGCCCGAACCAGGCGTCGAACCAGCTGTCGCTCGTGTCCGAGGCGGACCGAGCGGCGTCGTGAGCCAGCTCGAGCTCGACCATGGAGCCGCTCTGGGCGACGACGGCCAGTTGACGGAGGGAGTCGAACTCCTCGTCGTCCGCCACGGGGAAGACGGTCGTCCCGTTGACCGTGATCGACTCGATCCGCGTGGCCGTGGGATAGTGCGTGCGGGCGAGGAGCATCCGGCTGGCGAACGCCCCGGCGTGGCCCGGCGCCAGGAGGACGCCCGCCACCACCACGACCACCGTCACCGCGAGGAGGACGGCACGTCGGCCGAAGGCCGTGCGGTCGAGTCCCTCGTACACGTCGAGCTCGTTGCTGAAGTCGGCCACGCAGTCGACGACGGCGGTGCGGAGCTGCGTCGATCCCCAGTTCCCGGCCGCCGAACTCTCGAACTGCATCGCGGCGATCAGGTCGGTGTCGACGCCGTGCTGCCGTTCGACGACGAGGGCGACGTCCTCGTCGGTCTCGGTCACGCCGAGGTGCGGCCTCGCGAACCGGGAGAAGGCCCATCCGAGCCCGAGCAGCCCGAGCAGCCACAGGACGAGGCGTTGGACGACGGAGGTCTCCAGCGTCCAGTCGACGAGGAACGTGGCGAGGACGATCCAGAGGACGGCCACGCCGACCGCGAACCAGCCCGTTCCCGCGCGGAGCAGAGCTCGCTGGCTGCGAAGGCCGGCCAGTCGTGACCGGAGTGTGCGGAGTCGGCTCATGGCAGGTTCACCAGTTTGCGGGCGAACCACTCGCAGAGCATCAGCCCGACGAGCAGACCGAAGCAGAGCCACGTGCTCCAGAGCTGCACGACCTCGACGCTCGTCTCGGTCAGCTGGGGTGGGTCGAAGTCGTCGACGAGGGCGTCGATCGTGTCGAGTTCGTACGACCTGCCGCCCGTCGTCATGGCGAGGTTTCGTTGCACGGAGACGTTCCGGACGGCTCGCCGACGCTCGACCGACAGGCTGGCGACCTGGAAGTGGACGACCTTCTCGTCCTCGGCGACCGGGTCCTCGACGGCGATGCGGTAGGCCCCCGGCTCGTAGACCGGGAGTCGCAACTCGAACAGGCCCTTCTCGGCGTCGGACTGGGCGATGCGGACACGTTCCACGACCTCTTCGTCCTCGCCGGCACCGCCCGGGCGGTACAACGTCGCCTCCAGCACGTCGTCCTCCAGGTCCGCGGTCTTCAGCGGCTCGAAGTCCTCGTCGTACGCCTCGACCGTGACGAGGACCCGGTCGTCGGCGTCGTACCGCTGCCGGTCGGTGCGGACGACGAACCGCTTCTGCCCTCCGAGCGCGTGGCTGAGCCCCATACGGTGGATGAGCTGGCCCCAGAAGCGGCGGTAGTACTTCTCGCCGTACTTCCGGCGGAGCCGCCACATCTCGTTGAAGCCGACGTAGACGACCTCGCCGCGGCCGTACTTGCGGACGGCGATCAACGGCTGCGGGGTCTTGCCGTCGATGCAGGTGTCGAACGGGTGTTCCGCGAGGACGGTCGAGCGGTACGGCTCGACCGCCTTGACGGGCTGGTACCACGGCACGCGGTCCAGGTTGGCCCAC
The DNA here is from genome assembly GCA_028284885.1 of Planctomycetaceae bacterium. Classification (GTDB taxonomy): domain Bacteria; phylum Planctomycetota; class Planctomycetia; order Planctomycetales; family Planctomycetaceae; genus JANQQW01. The sequence goes on along the minus strand of JANQQW010000031.1, from coordinate 951 downwards.
GCCTTCTCGTTCTCGCGGGCCGCGAGTTCGTCGGCTCGCTCGTCCCGGTCGGGCGGTGCCTCGCCGAGGTTCATGAAGTCGAACTGCGGGGCCTGCACGGTCCGCTGCAGGGCGAACGGACGGTTGTCGCGAAGTCGGCCGTCCGGGTCGACGACGACGGGCAACATGTCGGCGATGGGCGTGTCGGCCAGTTCGCCCGGACCGAACCGTGGTCCGGCGATCACGACGAGCCCGCCGCCGAACTTCTCGACGAACTCCTTCGTCATCTCCAGGAACTGCAGCTGCAGCGTCTCCCGCGGCATGTCGCTGAGGAAGATCACGTCGTGCTCGAAGAACTTGCTCCGTTCCTGGATGAGCGAGTTCAGGAACAGCTCCTGGTCCCGCTTCACGACCGGGTCGGCCGAGCGGAGGAACGTGCGGAACCCCTCGAGGCCGACGAGCTTGTCGCGGTGGAAGACCTCCTTGACGAACCGCCACTCGTACGTCGGCTCGTACTCGACGAACAACAGGCGGAGGAAGTCGTCGATGATGGTGACCTCCCGTTCGGACCGGTTGTTCTGCTCGACGATCTCTCCCTGCTGCGGTTCGACCTCCGCGTGGAGGATCCAGCGGCCGGGCTCCTCGGGGCGGAACGGGAACGTGACGGAGACGTCGACCGCGTCCAACTCGACGTCTCGCTCGCCGATCAGGATCTCCTCGGGCTCGCCGAGCACGGACTCCCCCTCCGGACGGCGGGCGAAGACACGAACCGGCACGGTCCGACCGTCGAGCTCGGACTGCCGCAGCGCGACGGTGATCGTCGAGGTCTCGGCCTTCTTCAGTTTCGGGTCGGCGTAGACCTTCACGTCCAGGTCGACGGCCGAGCGGGCGCCGACGCCGAGCGTGTGGACCGGGACGCCGAGACGCCGGGCGGCGGCGTCCGGGGCGCGGCCGGCGTTCCAGGCGAAGTCG